>DATJTQ010000130.1:0-3516 GCA_035503355.1 Solirubrobacteraceae bacterium | reverse complement strand
AACACGCTCAATCCCGGGCGCTGCGCCATGTAGCCCGCCGCGTCGGTTCCGCAGTCAGAGGCGTTCTGGGTCACGATCGGCGGGGCGCCGGGGACCCAGGCGTTGGCCTGCTCGAGGGAGACGGTGTGGTGGAAATCGGCGTTGAAGTCGCTCTGGAAGCTGGAGGCCCAGTTGAAGTCCCAGCCCAGCCGTGCCGCTTCGGCCGCGAGCTTCTCGACCGGCGCCTGCGACACGGCGATCATCGTGGTGTCGCGCGCCTTGAGCTGTTCCAGCACCCCATTGAAGCTGTCGGCGATCGATGAGCACACCGGGCACCCGTGCGCATAGTCGGGCCCGAACATGAAGTGATAGATGACCAGCTGGGAGCGGCCGTCAAACAGCTCCGCCAGCGTCCGCGGTCCGTCGGTCGTCTGCAGGGTGTAGGTCTTGTCCACCGGCAGCCAGGGCAGCTCGCGACGTGCCTGCGCCAGCTGATCGGCCATGTGGGTGTGCTCCTTCTCGCGCGCGAGAAGCTCGTCGCGGGCGGCCTGCCACTGCTCGCGGGTGGCGATGGTGGGAGTGTCCATGGGGTGTCTCCTGTGAGTTGGGGATGTGGTCAGCCGTCGATCCGGAACGTGTCACCGGTCTCCAGCAGGGTCTTCAGACGTGAGAGCACCCGGGGCCAGCCGTTGCTCACCAGAGTGGCGGCGGTGCTGTCGGCCGGGAAGCCGTCGTGGATCACCGTCAGCTTCACCGCGCTGCCCGCCGGCTCGAGCTCGAAGGTGACCTTGGAGCGAGGCTCGCCGGCGGCCGCCGCGAACCGCGCCTCGTCCACGTCGGCGGCGCGGGCCAGCTCCGGGGTGAAGGTGTGCCAGGTGTAGGACAGGCGCCGGGGCGGCTCGGCCTCCAGGACCACCTGCTCGGGGTTGGCAATGCGTACGCCGAAGAGGTTCCACACCATCTCCGAGCCCGGCGTCCAATCGGTCTCAAAGGCGGCACTCCAGTAGCGCTGGGTGAACGCCGCACTGGTCAGTGCCTCCCACAGCCGCTCCGGGGTGGTGTGGATATAGGTCGTGTAGACGAACGAGGGCTTGTCCATTGGAGTGTTCTCCAGTACGTGTTTGAGTTCGGTCAGCGCGTCGACCCGCGGCTGCTCGTAACGGTTGATCCAGCGCTCCGACATCTCGGTGATGGGGGCGGTGTTGAGGTAGTGCAACTTCTCGCGGCCGCGCCACACCGTGGTGACCAGGTTGGCCTCCTCGAGCACGGCCAGGTGCTTGCTCACCGATTGGCGGGCCATGTCCATCTCGGCGCACAGCTCGCGCAGGGTCTGCCCGTTCCGTGCATTGAGGCTGTCGAGCAGTCGCCGGCGACCCGGGTCGGCGAGCGCCCGGAAGACACCGTCCATCGTGGGTCTGTCGTCATAGGCAGCCATTTGGCTGCATGAGTATAGGCAGCCGAATGGCTGCATGTCAACGTCGCCTGGTAGCGTCGCGCCGATGAGCGAGACGGCCGGGCCTGCGGCGGCGCCGCTGCACTGGTGGACGGCGCGGGATCTCGCCGGCGCGATGCGGCGGCGCGAGCTGTCGGCCCGCGAGGTCATGGGGTGGCACCTGGACCGGATCGCCCAGGTCAACCCGCGCATCAACGCGATCGTGACGCTGCGCCCGGAGGCCGCCCTGGAGGAGGCCGAGGCCGCGGATGACCGCGCCGCGGGCGGCGACGCCCTCGGCCCGCTGCATGGCCTGCCGATCGCGATCAAGGACCTCGAGGACACCGCGGGGATCCGCACCACCTACGGGTCGACCGCGTTTGCCCGGCACATACCGGCGGCCGACAGCCTCGTGGTGGCGCGGCTCCGCGCCGCGGGGGCCATCGTCATCGGCAAGACCAACACGCCGGAGTTCGGGGTCGGATCGCACACCTTCAACGAGGTCTTCGGCGCCACCGGCAACCCGTGGGCGCCCGACCGCTCGGCCGGCGGGAGCAGCGGCGGGGCGGGCGCGGCCCTAGCGGCCGGGCTGATCCCGATCGCCGACGGGTCGGACCATGGCGGCAGCATCCGCAATCCGGCGTCGTTCAACAACGTCGTCGGGCTGCGGCCGACCCCGGGGCTGGTGCCCGACAGCGGCGCCGGCGACATCTGGGACACGGCCTCGGTGGTGGGGCCGATGGCACGGACCGTCGGTGACCTGGCCCTCATGCTCACCGCCATCACCGCGACCGATGCCGGCAGTCCGCTGTCGCATGGTGACCCGGCGGTGTTCACGGCTCCGCTGACCGGTGACCTGGCCGGGCTTCGCGTGGGCTGGTGCCCCGACGTCGGGGGGCTCCCGATCGAGCCCGAGGTCCTGGGCGTGCTGGCCGGGGCGCGCGATCGGTTCGAGGCGCTCGGCTGTCAGGTAGAGGACGTCGAGCTTGACCTGCGGCGGGCCGACGAGGCCTTCGAGACGTTGCGGGGGCTCGCCTTCGCCCGCGGTTTCGGTGCAGACCTCGAGTCGCTCCGCGGGGTGGCCAAGGACACGCTGATCTGGAACGTCGAGCAGGGGCTGGCCCTCGGCGCGGCCGCGATCGCCAGCGCACAGGTGGCCAGGTCCGAGGTGTTCGCCAACTTCGCCGAGCTGCTGGCGCGCTATGACCTGCTGGTGGCCCCCTCCGCGCAGGTGGCTCCGTTTCCGATCGACGAGGAATACCCCACCGAGATCAATGGCGTGACGATGCCCAACTACCTGGGGTGGATGCGGGCGTGCTCGCGCATCACCGTCTCCTCGCACCCGGTGGCGGCGGTTCCCGCGGGATTCACCGCCACCGGTCTGCCGGTCGGCCTGCAGCTGGTGGGTCGCTACCGCGGCGACCGCCGGCTGCTGGAGCACGCCGCCGCGTGGGAGGCAGCCACCGGCCTGGCCGGCCGCCATCCGCCCGTGGACTGACGGCACGGGATAGGCTCGCGCGGCCATCGACACAGGAGCAGCGCGTGAGTTCTTCTTCCGATCTATTCGACGTGACCGGCTTCGGCGTGATCGTCACCGGCGGCGCCAGCGGGCTCGGGCTCGCCTACGGCGAGGCGCTCGCCGCCAACGGCGCGCGGGTCACACTCATCGACGTCGACGAGACCGCGCTGGCGCGCGAGGCGGGACGTCTGGTGGGGGAGGGCTTCGACGTGCGCGGCGCTGTCGCCGACGTGACCGATCACGACGCGCTGGACCGCGCCATCGACGGAGCCGCCGAGGCCTACGGCCGCCTCGACGTCGCCTTCGCCAACGCGGGGATCGACCCGGGCGCCGGGTTCGTCGGGGCGTGGGCGGGCGGCGAGCGCCCACGGGTCCATGAGGGTGCCCTGGAGCACTACGCCACCGAGCGGTGGAGCCGCGTCATCGACATCAACCTGACCGGGATCTTCGCCACGGCGCGAGCCGCCGCCCGGCACATGCGCCCCCGCCGGTCCGGGCGCATCATCGTCACCACCTCGCTGGCGGCGACCAAGGTGGAGCCGGCCATCGGCGCCGCCTACATGGCCGCCAAGGCCGGCGCGCGCCA
>DATJTQ010000129.1:0-3783 GCA_035503355.1 Solirubrobacteraceae bacterium | reverse complement strand
GGCGAGATCGAGCGCGAGGATTACGACAAGGTGCTCGTGCCCGAACTCCGCCGGGCGCTTGAGCGCGGGGGTGGACTGCGGACGCTCTACGTGATCGAGGATGTCGACGAAGTCGACCCGGGCGCGCTGTGGGCCGACGCGAAGCTCGGCGTCAACCTCGGCCTCCGACACCACGAGGCGTGGGTGCGGTCGGCCATCGTCACCGACAGCGAATGGATGGCCCGCGCGACAAAGCTCTTCGCCTGGATGATTCCGGGTGAGGCGCGTGTCTTCGCGCTCGCCGAACTGGATCAGGCCAAGGCCTGGGTCGCTGGCACTTGAGCGGCGCCGGGACCGGAGCCAGCCGAGCCAACCGCTGCCGGTACACACTCACGCGCGGGTCTGAACCCGCGCCGGCGGGCCAGAGCGTCTCATGCCTCCGACCCCGCAGATCACCCCGGCGACGCCCTCCGGCCGTGTCCCCCGAACTGCGCCGCACGCACGCACCCGCGGAACCGACGACCGCTTCGATACCAACCGCGGGCAACCAGCTTGCGATCGCGTTGGCGGCATCGGACTCGCCCGCGCGCGGCGATGCCCGCCACTCGGTTGCCACGATCGAGATCGCCGGCCCAGCGCGCTCCTGCCGCGCGCCTCGGTGAACCGTTGCCCGCGAACGTTGCCCGCTCGGCTCGTAGCATCTTGCTACAAATCAAGGCCATTTGCAGGGATAAAACCAGAGCGGACGACGGGCCTCGAACCCGCGACCTTTGGCTTGGGAAGCCAACGCTCTACCAACTGAGCTACGTCCGCGTTGCCACCGCGTATCCCCGAGATCCCTCAACCGGACGCGATGAGGGGGTCGATTCTACGCGCGCGGAGCGGACTACGATCGAAGGACCGTCCTCCCCCGTGTAAGGAGAGCCCCGTGAGCTCGACCAAGCCGCAGTTGATCCCCGGGCCTGACCACCCCATCACCGTCACCCCCACCGAAGGCCACGTGGTGGCCCGGGTCGGGGATCAGGTCATCGCTGAGTCCGATCGCGCGCTGACGCTGCGCGAGGCCAGCTATCCGCCGATCCAGTACGTGCCGCTCGCCGATGTCGACCCGGCCGTGCTCACGGGCACCGATCACGAGACCTACTGCCCCTACAAGGGCGACGCCTCCTACTACACGGTGACCACGCCGGGCGGCGATCTGGACAACGCGGTGTGGACCTACCGCCAGCCCTATGAGGCCGTGGGCGAGATCGCCGATCACGTCGCCTTCTACCCCGACCGCATCGAGGTCAGCGTCAGCTGACTCTCGCTCGACCGGGCAGCCCTCCACAACATCACGCCGGTCTCCCGCGCGTCGCTGATTTCAGCGATGTCCAGTTTCGCTGCGGGATTACGGGGGATAAACCAGAAACCTGCGTGAACACACAAGGAGGCTGTGGTGGACCAGAACGACCGCGTGTCGATGGACGAGATCGAGGCTGAGGACGCCGTCTCTCTGCCCAACAAGGAAGTGCTGTCCCTGCTCGATGTCAACGCCAATGTGGACCTGGGGCTCGACCTGGCCGCTCCGGTGGACCTGGCGGCCGCGGCCAACCTGAACGTGGCGGCCCCGATCGAGGCCTCCGCCGCCGCCAACGTCCTCAGCCCCGACGCCCAGGCAGCGGGCGAGGCCGAACAGCACGGATCCATCACCCAGACCGACAGCGGCACCGCCACCGCCGACGCCCCGCAACACGCAGGCGTGGCCCAGAACACCGGCAGCGGCGAGTCGACCAACGCCCCGACGTCCGCCGGCACCGACGCCTCCACGCCCGCGGGCGGCGCCGATGCCACCACCCCGTCGGCCGATGCGGCCGGCTCAACCGAGGCGCCCACGCACGCCACCGACAGCGCCACCCCGACCGACGCGCCGGCCAGCGATCCGGTCTCAACCGCGACAGGAGCGGCCGGCGGAGCCGTCGATGGCGCGGCCGGAGCCGCCAGCGGAGCGGTCGACGGAGCCACTGGCGCAGTCGACGGAGCCACCGGCGCGGCCGATGGAGCCACCGGCGCAGTCGACGGAGCGGCTGGCGCCGCAGGCGGCGCAGTCGACGGCGCCACGGGTGCCGCAGGCGCCGCAGGCGGCGCAGTCGACGGCGCCACGGGTGCCGCAGGCGGCGCAGTCGACGGTGCGGCAGGCGCGGCCGGCGGAGCGGTCGACAGCACCACGGGCGGCGTCGAGTCGCTGCTCAACGGCGGCAGCCTGCTCGACGCCGACATCAACATCCACGCCAACGCCGACCTCGCCGCCCCCGTGGACGGCGCGGTGGCGGCCAACGGCAACGTGGCGGCGCCCATCGACGCCGCGGTCGGGGCGAACGTCGGCTCGGAGGGCGCGACCGCCGAGGCGGTGGCACCGCAAGAGGTCGACATCAGCCAGAACCTCGATCACGTCAGCGCCGATGCCACCGCTGACCAGGACGCCGACGTCTCACAGCAGTAGGCACTGAGCGCGCACGCCGCCGATGACGGCGACCGCTGAGCCCCCCGCCACGCAGGTCGAGGCTCCCGCCGAGGGGGCCCTCGACCTCGGGCAGGGGGTCGAGCTGCTCGGGGAGGTCCACGGCTCCGGCTACAAGGAGGGCGCGGCGCTGGTGCGGCGCGCCGACGGCCAGATGGTGCATCTGGGCCCGCTCATGTACACGCTGCTGGCGTCGGTCGACGGCCGGCGCGACGGCGCACAGGTGGCCGAGGTCATGTCGGAGCGCCTGGGCCGGCAGCTCACCGAGGAGCACGTCGAGCGCCTCGCGCAGAAGCTATCGGCGCAAGGGCTGCTGGCAGGGACCGAGCATCAGGCACCGCCGCGCCGCAACCCGCTGCTGGCGCTGCGCTGGAAGGTCCTGGTCACCAATCCGGACCTCACCCGGCGGCTGACCCAGCCGTTCACCTTCCTCTTCCGCCCATGGGTGATGTGGCCGGTGCTGGCGGCGTTCGGCGGGGTCTTCTGGTTCGTGCTGTTCCACAAGGGCGTCGCGTCGGCCACGGCGCAGGCCTTCCATGACCCGGGCCTGCTGCTGCTGGTCTTCGTGCTGGCCGTCGCCTCCGCCGGATTTCACGAGCTCGGGCACGCGGCCGCCTGCCGCTACGGGGGCGCCACCCCGGGCGGGATGGGCATGGGCCTGTACCTGGTGTGGCCGGCCTTCTACACCGACGTCACCGACTCCTATCGGCTGCCCCGCCGAGATCGCCTTCGGGTGGACCTGGGCGGGCTGTACTTCAACGCCATCGTCGGCGTGGTCACGCTCGGCATCTGGCTGCTGGTGCGCGCGGACGCCCTGCTGCTCCTCGTGGCCCTCCAGGTGCTGCAGATGGTCAAGCAGCTCTCGCCGGTGATCCGCGCCGACGGCTACCACATCCTCTCTGACGCCACCGGCGTCCCCGACCTGTTCTCCCATATGGGCCCGACGATGCGGCGGTTGCTGCCGGGCCACCGCCATGAGCCTACGGCGCTGAGCGGCCGGGCCCGCCTGCTCGTCACCGCCTGGGTGCTCGTCGTCGTGCCGGTCCTGCTGAGCCTGTCCCTGAGCGCGATCATCCTCCTCCCGCGGCTGGCCACCAGCGCTTGGGACAGCGGCCGCCACATCGCCGTGGCCATCCCGCACCAGGCCGGCGACGGGCAGGTCATCGACGTTCTCGCCTCGCTGGTGCGCCTGCTGGCCCTGGCGCTGCCGGTGCTGGGCAGCTGCCTGGTCACCCAGAAGGTCCTACGCACCACCGTGGGCAAGGCGCGCACGTGGAGCGCCGGCCGGCCCGTGCGGCGCGGGG
>DATJTQ010000128.1:0-19358 GCA_035503355.1 Solirubrobacteraceae bacterium | reverse complement strand
GGCGGCGGTCAAGCCGGCGCAGCCCGGCGACAGCATCGGCTACGGGCGCCGGTTCATCGCGCAGCGCCCGACGTGGATCGCCACCATGCCGATCGGCTACGCCGACGGGGTGCGAAGGGGGCTGACCAACAACGGCGAGGTACTCATCGACGGCCGCCGCTATCCGCTGGTGGGGACGGTGAGCATGGACAACATCACCGCGGACGTCGGCTCCGCTGACGGCGCCGAGCCCGAGGTGGCCGTCGGCGCGGCGGCCATCCTCATCGGACGCTCCGGGCACGAGCGCCAAACCGTGGAGGACATCGCCCAGCGGCTGGGCACCATCAACCACGAGGTGCTGTGCGGAATCTCGGCCCGGGTCCCGCGCCGCTATCACCGCGACGGGACGCGGGTTCCATGACCGATCCCGTCAGCGCGCTGGCCGAGATCGTGCCCGATGCCTGGCTGGTGGGCGGCACCGTCCGCGATCGGGTGCTCGGGCGCGAGACCGCGGACTTCGACGTGGCCACCGCCGGCTCGGCCGGCGACGTCGCCCGCGCCGTCGGCCGAGCGGCGGGCGGCTTCGCCTTTGAGCTGTCCGAGGCGTTCGGCGCCTGGCGGATCGTCGCTCACGACCGCACCTGGCAGGTCGACGTGCTGCCGCTCAACGGCGCCACGATCGAGGAGGACCTGGGCCGCCGCGACCTCACCATCAACGCCGTCGCCGCGCCCCTCGGGTCGCTGGGCTACGTGGATCCCTTCGGCGGGCTGGAGGACCTCAGCCGGCGCCGCCTGCGCGCCGTCTCGCCGATGGCCTTCGAGCGCGACCCGCTGCGTACGCTGCGACTGGCGCGGCTGGCCTGCGAGCTGGGCTTCGAGGCCGACCCCGGTACCCAGGGGCTGGCCCGAGCGGCCGCCCCCGGGCTGACCGAGGTTGCTCCCGAGCGGGTCTTCGCCGAACTGCGCCGCGTGGTCTGTGCCCCGGCAGCGCTGTCGGGCCTGCAGCTGATGGACGCGATCGGGGTCACCGACGTGATCCTGCCCGAGCTGTCGGCGCTGCGGGGCGTTCAGCAGAGCCGCTTTCACCACCTCGACGTCTCTGACCACACCCGTTCGGTCCTGGCCGAGGTCATCGCGCTCGAGGCCGACCCCGAGCGGCTGGCGGGTGCCGACGCCGCGGTCCTCGCCCGCTTTCTCGACGAGCCGCTGGCCAACGACCTCACCCGGGCCCAGGCCCTGCGCTTCGGCGCCCTCCTGCACGACATCGCCAAGCCCCAGACCCGAGCGGTGACGCCGCAGGGACGCATCACCTTCATGGGCCACGACGAGGCGGGGGCCGGGCTGGCCGCCGAGATCCTGGGACGGCTGCGCGCCTCCGAACGGCTGCGCGAGCACGTGGCCGCGCTGGCTCGCCACCACCTGCGGCTCGGGTTCCTCGTCCACGAGATGCCGTTGAGCCGGCGCGCCGTCTACGACTATCTCCACGTCACGGCACCCGTCGCCGTCGATGTGACGGTGCTGAGTGTCGCTGACCGGCTGGCCACCCGGGGCGACAACGCCGAACGTGCCATCGCCTCCCATCTCGAGCTGGCGCGCCAGATGCTGGCCGAAGGGCTGGCCTGGATCGCCGATCCGCCCCGTCCGCCGGTGCGCGGGGACGAGCTGGCCCAGGCGCTCGGGATCCAGCCCGGCCCGGTGGTGGGCGATCTGCTGGCCGAGCTCGAGGCGGCCAGCTTCAGCGGCGAGGTGGCCACGCGCGAAGAGGCGATCGCCCGCGCCCGCGAGCTGATCGCCTCCCACCAGGGCGGCTGAGCGCACCGCGGCGGCGATGGCCTCTAAGCTGGCGGCCATGAGCGACCGAGACCCCGACTGCCTGTTCTGCAAGATCGTCGCCGGAGAGATCCCGTCTGAGCGCGTGGACGAGGACGAGCGGACCGTGGCCTTCATGGACATCAACCCGGCTACCCGCGGCCACGCCCTGGTCATCCCCCGCCGGCACGCCGCCGATCTGCTCGCGATCGACGCCGAGGACCTCGCGGCCACGGTGGCCGCGGCGCAGCGGCTGGCCCGGACCGCCTCTGAACGGCTCGGTGCCGACGGCGTCAACCTCATCAACTCGTGCGGACCGGCCGCGTGGCAGACCGTCTTTCACTTCCACGTCCACGTGATCCCGCGCTACGAGGGCGACCCGCTGAAGCTGCCCTGGACCCCGTCGCCCGGGGATCCGGAGGAGATCGCGGCCGCCGCGGCGCAGCTGCGATGAGCGAGGGCGACGCGGGCGCAGACGACGGGTCTCGTCGGCCGGTCCGGGTCGATCGCCAGGACGGGCTGGCGATCGTCACCTTTGACGCGCCGCCGCTCAACCTGTTTGACAGCGCGATGTCCGACGGCCTGGACGCCGCTGTCGCCGATCTCGAGGCAACCCCGCCGCGGGCCGTCCTCTTTCGGGCCGAGGGCCGGGTGGTCAGCGGCGGCGTCGACGTGGCGCTGTTCGCGGCGCTGTCGGGCCCGGCGGAGGCGGAGGGCGTGTTCGCCGGGCTGGTGGCGGTGGCGCGCCGCGTGGACCGGCTGCCGTGCCCGACGGTGTTCGCCGCTCACGCCCTGTGCCTGACCTGGGCGTTTGAGCTGGCCCTGGCCTGCGACCTCATCCTGGCCGCCGAGTCGGCGAGCTTCGGGCTGGTGGAGAAGGTGATCGGGCTGACCCCGGCGATGGGCGGCACGCAGCGGCTGGCTGAGCGGGCCGGGACCGGGCGGGCGCGCGAGTTCGTGATGGCCGGCCGGCCCTTTGGCGCGGCGGAGCTCGAGCGCTGGAACGTGGTCAACCGCGTGCTGGCCGACGAGGGCTTTGACGAGGCGGCGCGCGCGTACGCCCAGGAGCTGGCCCAGGGACCGACGCTGGCCCACGCGGCGACCAAGCAGGTCCTGCGCGATTACCTGGAAGGGGGCGTCGAGATGGCCAACGAACGCGTCCCAGAGGTCGCCGGAGCACTGTTTGCCTCAGAGGACCTCCAGGCCGCGGTGCGCTCATTTCTGGACCAAGGCCCGGGGCGCGCGACGTTCCGCGGTCGCTGAGCACAGAAAATACCTACCGCTGCTTGACAGACCCTGGTACGTTTCCCGCGATCTGGTCGGGCTTTCGCCTGCACTACGGGGAAAACGAAGGGATTTTCATGGCAACGGGTACCGTCAAATGGTTCAGCGACGACAAGGGGTTCGGGTTCATCACGCCCGACGACGGCGGTCGCGACCTGTTCGTGCATTTCAGCGGCATCAACGGCGATGGCTACCGCTCGCTGGCCGAGGGCTCCAAGGTCTCCTATGAGGAGGAGGCCGGGCCCAAGGGCCCCAAAGCGGTCAACGTCACCAAGATCTAGCGTTCCCACGCCATCACGGGCGGGCCCTTCGGCGCCTCTGAATCCGCGGTGCGGGGCCGTGGCGGGTTCTTGCAGGCTTGCCGTCACGCCGCAACTGACGACCCTCCGTGGTGTTCACTAACGGACATGAAACGCTTCCTGCTCGTACTCGCAGCCGGTCTGTGCGCCTTCGCGGTGAGCGCCGGCGTCGCTTTCGCCCAAATGATCGAGCTTGGCCAGACGACCAGCTCCCCGGTGGCGGCGCCCAGCTGTCCGCCCAATGTGGCGCTGGCCAACTGCCTCATCGTGCTCACCCGGACCACTGCCGTACAGACGGAGACCAACGGCGTGCTCAATCCGACCAAGGTCACCAAGGACGGCTGGATCGTCGCCTTCACCGTCGGGTTGTCCAAGCTCACGTCCGATGCCAAGACCGAGCTCGGCCTGCTCAAGGGCCTCGACGCCAAGTTCGGCGGGCCGCCCCAGCTGGTTCTGAGCGTGCTCAAGCCCGGGGCCAACAACAAGTACACCGTGGTCGCGCAGAGCGCCACCTTCCACGTGCTGCCGTTCCTGGGCTCGGTGCTGCAGGAGCCCCTGTCGCTGCCGCCCACCTTCAGCACCCTGACCGCGCTGCCGGTCAAGAAGGGCGACGTCGTGGGGCTGACCGTGCTCACCTGGGCGCCGGTGCTCACCTACAACCTCACCGCCGGCAAGTACTCCTACCGCCAGAGCCGCAGGGCCAACTGCACCCATGCCGCGGCCGGCCAGACGGCGCAGTCGACCGTCGGGGCCAGCCAGCAGTACCTCTGCAGCTACTCCGGCACGCGGGTCCAGTACTCGGCGACCGAGGTCGTCAACCAGCCGTACCCCAAGACCTACGTCGGCGGCCCGAGCCCGACCAAGAAGAAATAGCGGCGCGTCGCGCGCCGGTGAGCTGAGCCGCGTTGGCTCGCGCGCCGGGCTAACAGGTCGCGGGGTTCTGCAGGCAGAAGGACGAGTCGAGGCCGGCGCCGCCCGAGGTGCCGGTCGATCCGCCGGTCCCGCCACCGCCGGTCCCGCCACCGCCGGTGCCACCGGTCCCGCCGCCGGCCGCCCCGCCGCCGCTGGGCGTGGTGGCGGGCGAGCTGCCACCGGAGGGAGTGGTGCCGGCGGGCGTCGTCGCGCCGCTCGACGGTGAGCTCCCCCCGCTCGACGACGGTGTCGTGGCGCCGCTGGTGGCGGTCTCACTGCTGCTGGTCGAGGTGGTGCTGGTGGAGCTGCTGCTCGAGCTGGAGTTGGCGGCGGCGGCCACCGGGGCGGTGGGCACGGTGAAGGCGGGGGCCCCGCTGGTGTCGGTCCCCGTGCCCCCGCCACCGCAGGCAGCCAGGCCGAGGCCCATCGCGATCGCGAGCACGACCGCGGGAATCGATCGGGATGTGCGTGCGCTGGGCCGGCTCATGCCTTCTGGACCGGTGCCGCGACGCTCGGCGGCCTCCGTCACGACGACCTCAGACGGAGCCGAGCGGCTCCATGCGCCTGCCACACACCGGGCAGTCGTTGAGGTCCTTCTGCGACAGCTGCTCACACCAGTTGCAGAACCGGAGGTTCTCCACGGTCCAGGGCAGCTCGGAGGGGGTGGGGGCGAGCGGCAGGAGCTGTGCGACAACCTCCAGCTCCTCACCGGTCTCGCGGTCGCGGTAGATCTGGTCAGGCTCGGCCTGAATGATCACTTCGCGGCCCGTCGAGGGCGTCCGCATCCGATATCTCTGATGCAACCTCATTGTGGCTGATCCTACCAGCGGGTCGGACGGCATCGGGCGCTCGTGGGCGCGCCGGGGCGCCGCTTGAATGGATAGAGTGCCGCCTGGGAGATGGTCCGCTGCCCGACACGCCTCAGTCGCACCGCGATCCGGCTCATCGCCGGGCTCATCGTGGTGCTCGCCGTGGCCGGCTGCAACGTCAAGCACCCCAGCGCCAATATCGTCAGCGGCAAGGTGATGTTCGAGAAGACGTGCGGCTCCTGCCACACGCTGTCGCACGCCAACACCAGCGGAACCACCGGCCCCAACCTCGACGACGCCTTCCGCCAGGACAAGTCCGACGGCGTCAAGCAGACCTCGATCCAGGGCCTCATCGACTCGTGGATCCGCTATCCCAACACCCAGGGCGTCATGCCCGCCGGGTTGCTCAAGGGCCAGGACGCTCAGGACGTGGCCGCCTACGTCGCCGCCGTCGCGGCGCGGCCCGGCAAGGACACGGGGGCGCTGGCCACCGCCGGAGGGGTCCAGGGCACCTCACCCGCTGCGGGCAAGGAGGTCTTCACCGGGGTCGGCGGCTGTGGGAGCTGTCACACCCTGGCCGCGGCCGGCACCACAGGGACGGTGGGGCCCAACCTCGACACCGACCTGAAGGCCAATTGCGCGACCCCGCAGTCCAAGCAGATCCGCGGCGCCACGCTGCAGGAGTGCATCAAGACGGCGATCGTCTCGCCCTACAAGTACCTCCCGTCGGGCTACAAGGCCGGCGTGATGCCCTCCAACTTCGGGACCTCGTTGCAGCCCAACGAGATCACCGCGCTGGTCAACTTCCTCTCGACGGCGGCGAAGTAGCCGTCTCGCCCGCGCCCGCGCCCGTGCCGGCGCCGGCGGCGGCGCGCTCGCGCAGGCGGTTCCACAGCTCCTCGCTGCGGCCGGCCGCCACCGCCCGGCCGGCACGGCTGCTGTCGAGCTCGAGGTCGTGGGCGATCGCAAAGTCGAGCAGCGCCTGGCGCTCCTCGTTCTCGCGCGCCACCCGGAGAAACAGCCAGCAGAACAGCCCGATCGTCAGAAAGCTCTCCTCCACCATCATGAGGCCGCCGGCGGCGACCTGATCGGCCATCGGGCTGATGTGCCACAGCGCGTCGCCGGAGCGATAGATCGGGTAGAAGACGGTGCCGCCGAAGATGAGGATGTTGGCCAGCACCGTGCCGGCGAGGCGAACGGCGACGATGAAGACCAGGCGCGCGGCGTTGTTGAACCAGGCGGGCTTGGGCAGCGGCCCCAGCAGCGCCATGTAGACCGACATGCCGAAGGCCAGGAAGGTGGCGTGCTCCAGCGCGTGCAGGGCGTCGTGGCGCAGCGCCGCCTGGTAGAGGTAGGGCGTGTGCCAGACGTAGAAGTTGGTGGCCCACACGACGAAGGCGACCACCGGGTGGGTGAGCACCCGCAGCCGTGCCACCACCTTGTTGCGCAGCAGTGGCGCGATCAACGGCCCCGTCATGCCCAGGACGAGCAGCAGCGCGGCGATGTCGCCGATGAGCAGGTGCTCGGCCATGTGGGCCACCAGCAGCTGATCGGAGAGGGTGTCGACCGGCGGGCTGACCGCGATCTCCAGCACCACCAGGCCGGCGACGTAGCACGCGTAACGCCACCGGGGCACGGGCCGGCCGTGCTCGGCCAGGGTCCGCGCCCGCAGGTGGTACGGGACCCACGCCAGCACGATGAGCACGGGGAAGCCGATCGTCTGGACGGGTGCGTCGGCGAAGGGGAGGGGTGGCATCAGCACCGCCACCCATGGTGTCACGGCTGGGCGTTCAGAGCGCCTCGATGATGAGCACCACGACCACGATCACCGCCACCGCGGACACGAACCACAGCAAAAAGCCGAAGGCGCCGGCCTCGGACTTGAGGGGGTTGGGTGGGGTGAGGCGGAGCTTCAGATGACGTAGACCGTCGTGTAGACGATCACCCACATGATGTCGACGAAGTGCCAGTAGATCCCCGGCACCTCCATGCCCTGGTGGGCCTCGGCGGAGTAGTGCCCGCGGAAGGCCCGGACGGTCACCATCAGCAGGATGCAGAGCCCGATGAAGACGTGGGCTCCGTGCAGGCCGGTGAGCGCGTAGAAGATCGTCCCCTGGGCCGCGTCATGGGGCGCGAAGCCGATGTGGACGTACTCGTTGATCTGGACGCACAGGAAGGTGAGACCGAGCAGGAAGGTCGCGGTCATCCCCGCCTTCAGGCCGAAGCGGTTGCCCCGCTTGATCGAGGTCAGCGCCCAGTGCAGGGTCAGCGACGAGGAGAGCAGGATGGCGGTGTTGATGCCGGCCACGGCCTCGGGAAGCTTGGTGCCCGCGGCGGGCCAGGGGTCGTGGCTGACGACCCGGATGAAGAAGTAGGCCGTGAAGAACGCCCCGAAGATCATCACCTCGGAGATGATGAACAGGAGCATGCCCAGCGTCGGCGCGTGCACGCGCGAGGACTGGTGCGCCGCGGGCGGCCCGTGATGGTGATCGGCGTGGGCGATCGAGGCGGCTTCCATCAGATCCTCCTAGAGCTGGTGAGAGCCACCACTAGGCGGCACGGACGGGGTCATGGGCGACGACGTGCTGGACATCCTTACCGGTGGCGTTGCGCACGCGCTCGATGAGGTCAGCGCGCAGCCAGCCCGACTTGGTCTCCGGCAGCGTCGAGATGACGATGTCGTCGACCCGGAAGTACTGCAGGGCGTTGGTGATCGCCGTATAGGGATCCGGGTCCCCGATCATCCCGGCGGCGGTCAGTCCCGCCTCGCGCAGCCGTCCCAGCACCAGTGACAGGCGCGTCCGGGCCCGTTGGGCCGACACACCGCCGCCGCCCTCCTGGGGCACGACCACGATGAAGAGGCGCTCGTGCTTGTCGGGCTCGGCGGCGGCTTTGGCCTTGAGCGCCTCCAGCAGGTCATCACCCGAGGCCGAGCGGTTGGCCACGGCCAGCGTGACGTGGAACTCGAGGCCCTGGGAGTCGATGTCGGCCACCACGTGCTCCACGGGCAGGCCGGTGGCCTGGCGCAGGCGCTCGGGGAGGTCACGGCGCAGCCAGCCCGAGCGCGACTCGGGGTAGGTGGAGATGATGATGGCGTCGGGGTCGTACTCGCGCACCGCGTCCATCGTCGCCGCGTACGGGTCAGGGTCACCGACTTCACCCACGGCCTCGATGCCCTCCGAGCGCACGAAGCCGACAGCCAGGTCCACGCGCGTCTGGGCGGCGTCGAAGACCGAGTCGTCATAGACGACGTAGCCGGCCCGCGGCTGGGTCTGGGGGACGCACAGGACAAACCGGGAGGGCTCCTCCGCGGCGTGGCGGCGGACGGCGTCGACGAGCGGCTTGCCGCCGATCGTCTCGTTGGCGACGACGAGGATCGTGCGCATCAGTGGTGGGCCCCGCTGCTGCCGCCTCCGGCGGTCGCCCCGGCGCCGGCGGTGACCGGCCGGGCTTCGGCGGGCGGCTTGAAGATCCCGTGCACGGCGCCCGGCACCCCGTACTCGTAGGGGCCGCCGACCACCGTCGGCACCGCGTCGAAGTTGAAGATCGGCGGCGGCGAGGAGACCTGCCACTCCAGGGTCATGGCACGCCACGGATTGGCGGCGGCGCGCGGGCCCCAGCGCCAGCTGGCCACCATGTTGTAGAGGAAGATGAGGGTGCTGGCGCCGAGCGCGAACGAGCACAGCGAGATGAACAGGTTCCAGTCGGCGAACTTGGCGGCGTACTCCGCGACGCGTCGCGGCATGCCCTGGATGCCGATGATGTGCATCGGGCCGAAGGTCAGGTTGAAGAAGATGAAGGTGCACCAGAAGTGCCATTTGCCCAGGCGCTCGTCGTACATCCGGCCCGTCATCTTCGGGAACCAGTAGTAGACGCCGGCGAAGATCGTGAACAGCGATCCGCCGAAGAGCACGTAGTGGATGTGGGCGACGATGAAGTAGGTCTGGCTGACGTGGATGTCAAACGGGATCATGGCCAGCATCACGCCGCTGATCCCGCCGCACGTGAACGCCGTCAGGAAGCCCAGGGCGAACAGCATTGGCGTGTCGAGGTGCAGCACCCCTCGCCACAGCGTGGCCAGCCACGAGAAGATCTTGATCCCGGTCGGCACGGCGATGATGGCCGTGGTGATCATCATGGGGATCCGGATCCAGGGGGCCATGCCGCTGACGAACATGTGGTGCGCCCACACCGTGAAGCCGAGCACGACGATGGCCAGCAGGGAGAAGGCCATCATCCGGTAGCCGAAGATCGGCTTGCGCGACTTCACCGCGATGACCTCGGAGATGATCCCGAAGCCGGGCAACATCATGATGTAGACCGCGGGATGGGAGTAGAACCAGAAGACGTGCTGGTACATGATCACGTTGCCGTTCTTGCCGGCCCCGACGAACGCGTCGAAGAAGTGGAAGTGCAGCGCCGTATCGAGCAGGACGAAGAACTGCGAGGCGGCGATGAACGGGGTGGCGATGACCACCAGCAGCGAGGTCGAGAAGTTCGCCCACACCAGCAGCGGCATCCGGAAGAAGCTCATCCCGGGCGCGCGCATGGTGATGATCGTCACCAGGAAGTTCAGCGCGGTGGCGATCGACGAGGCCCCCGCGAACTGCACGGCGATGGAGAAGAACAGCTGGCCCAGCGGCATCGTCGTCGACAGCGGCGCGTAGGCCGTCCAGCCGGCCGCGAATGAGCCGCCCGGAGCCAGGAAGCTCATCAGCATCATGACCCCGGCCAGCGGCAGCAGCCAGTAGGAGAGCGCGTTCAGGCGCGGGAAGGCCATGTCGGGGGCGCCGATCATCAGCGGCAGCACGAAGTTCGCCAGGCCGGCGAAGACCGGGATGACGAACAGGAAGATGAGCACGGTGGCGTGGACCGAGAAGACGCCGTTGTACTGCTCGGGAGTGAGGAACTGCATGCCCGGCTTGGCCAGCTGGGCCCGGATGAGCATGGCCAGCAACCCGCCGACGAGCAGGAAGAAGAACGACGTGACCGTGTACTGGATCCCGATGACCTTGTGGTCGGTGTTGACCCGGAAGTAGTCGCGCCAGGTGTGGGCGCCGTGAGCCGAGTGGTCCTCGGGCCGCGTGGGCTTGCCCGAGATCCAATAGAACCAGTAGTCGGCCGTCCCCAGGCCGACCAGGAAGAAGAGCGGAACGCCGATCAGCGACACGATCGTGATCGCGTTGCCGTCGATGATCGGATGCTCGTGCATCAGCCACCGCACGAGGACGACCAGACCGAAGGTAAACGCAAACCCGATCACGTCAAAAAGCGCGGCCCGGTACCAGCCGGGAGCGCGGAGCTTTGCCGGGATGGCCATCAGCTCTCCTTCCTCAATGTTCTCTCGGTCCTGCTCATCCTGTCGATCCTCCAGATCCACTTGCGCCACCGGTGCCGCTGGCGTAGCCGGGGACGCCCGAGTTCAATGCCGCCGGAGGCGGGGCGCCGACCGGCGGCGGCCCGCCGGGCTTCTGGTGGCCCAGCCACGCCCTGAACGCCGTGGGGGTGACCACGTGCACGGGGGCGCGCATCAGCGAGTGGCCCGCGCCGCACAGCTCGGTGCACTCGGCCGGATAGTTGCCCAGCCGCGTCGGCGTCACGCGCAAGGTGGTGGTGATGCCGGGCACGGCGTCGAGCTTGACCGAGAACTGGGGCACGAAGAAGCTGTGGATGACGTCGAAGGAGCGCAGGTGGAAGACGACCGGCCGGCCCTTGGGCAGGTACAGGTCCGAGGACAGGATCTGCTTGCCGCCCGCGGCGGGGTACCCGAACTCAAAGGCGAACTGGCGCTCGGTGACGTTGACCACCATCGCCCCCGGGTGGGTCTTCTCATTGGAGCGCAGCACCGAGTAGGCGTAGCCGCAGAGGCTGACCAGCAGGATGGCCGGGATCGCGGTCCACACCACCTCGAGGCGCGTGTTGCCGTGGATCGGAGGGCCGTCCTTCTCCTCCTCGCCCGGCTTCATCCGGAACTTCCACACCGAGAACAGGATGACCGTCTCCACGAGCACGAAGATCGGCACCGACACGATCAGCAGAACGTCGTAGAGGGTGTGGATATGGCTGGCCTGCGTCGAGGCGTCGGCCGGGAACCAGGAGATCGACAACGCCAGCGCGATGCCGATGGCAATCGCGATCGCCGCAGCCACCCCCATCTGCAGCAGAGGCTTGTTACGCACGTCTCCCGCCTTGTGTCCTCATCTCCGCCCTGCATCCTATGGGTTCTGAACGACGAACGGCACCAGGCATGTTCGCCCGTGGGCGGGGCGCCTATGATTGAGTCAATCGTTGCAAATGCCGAGCGGAGGCGCACAATGCTCGTTTCAGAGGGAATGTCCGAAGAGGTGCTCACCATCGGTCCCGGTCACTCCCTGCGGGAGGCCGCGACGGCGATGTGGGGACGGCAGGTCGGCGCCGCCGTGGTCCACGATCCGGAGGCTCCCGGGCCCGGTGTGATCACCGAGCGCGATGTCCTGCAGGCGGTGGCGGCGGGCATGAACCCCGACGACGAGTCGGTGGCCGACCACCTCACCGCCAACCTCACCTTTGCCCGCCGGGATTGGTCGCTGGAGCACGCCGCCGCCACCATGGTCTCGGGCGGCTTTCGCCATCTCGTGGTCGTCGAGGGCTCCGAGGTCGTCGGGGTCCTGTCGATGCGCGACATCGTCCGCGTGTGGTGCGGGGAGGGCGCGGACTGCGACGTGCCGGCGCGGGCGGGGTAGGTCGCCGGCCCGGGAGGGTCCCGGGCCGCCGCTAGCGTTCGCGCCATGAGATATCCGGGCCGCGAGATCGCGGCGGCGCTCGGTGACGCCGTGCCCTGCGATCACGCCCGCCAGACGCTGGCCGAGACCTATGTGCAGCGCGCCGCGGGACGCGTGCCCGGGCGGCCCTGGCGCGTGCTGGACCTCGGTTGCGGCCCTGGGGACTCGGTGGACCTCTTCCGCGCCCGCGATCCCGAGGTGCAATGGGTGGGGCTCGACATCGCGGGGTCGCGCGAGGTGCTCTCGCGCACCCGCACCGACGCGCGCTTTGAGCAGTTCGACGGCGTGACCATCCCCTTTGCCGATGACAGCTTTGACCTGGTCTACTGCAAGCAGGTGCTCGAGCACGTCCACCGGCCGGCGGCGCTCATCGCCGAGGTGGCGCGTGTCCTGGCGCCGCAGGGGAGCTTTGCGGGCTCGACCTCCCAGATGGAGCCGTTTCACTCGCAGAGCACCTTCGGCTACACGCCCGGCGGCCTGAGGTCACTGCTCAACGACGCGGGGCTTCAGCTGGTGGAGCTGCGCCCCGGCATCGACGCGATCACGCTCATCGCCCGGCGGCTGGCGCCCCAGGGCAGCGCGCGGGTCGATCGCCTGTGGGGCCGCTGGTGGGGCAGGCGCTCGCCCCTGAACGGCGTTCTCGATGCCTACGGCGCGGCGCGCGGGATGGACGCCCGGGCTCTGAACGCGACCAAGCTGTTGTTCTGCGGCCAGCTCGCCTTTGAGGCCAGGCCGATGGCGGCGACGCCGGAGCCCCAGCGCCGACCGTGACGGCGCCCGAAGGGCGCGACTCTAGGGACCGATCGGGTCGGAGTGCTGACCTGTGCTCGCGCTGTGCGACGGGCCCCGATGGGGTCCGTGCTCCTCGGGGAGCTCTGAGATGTCGCGACGGGTATCGCGGATCCACCTCACGGTGGTGACGAGGAACAGGATCAGGCCGACGATCGAGATGAACCAGTTGATCGTGGTCCCGATCACCATCAGCGTGATCCCCGCCGCACAGGCCACGGGCAGGAACGTCGGGCCGGGGAGGTGGATCTCCTCGCCGACGGGCGGCGTGTCGTGCTCAGCGCTCACGAGTGAACGTAGATGGCGGCAGCGACGAAGGTGATGCCGAACATGAACAGGCACGCGGCACCGGCCAACAGGCCGGAGCGCAGATTCTTGCGGGCGAGCTTTCGATCCATTGCGGGTCCTAGATCGTAGTGGTTGCGGGGGTCTGAGGCATGTGTGAGGCCGGCGGCTACAGCTTCACGTCGGCCACCATGGCCGCGAAGAGCAGCGCCAGGTAGACCATCGAGAACAGATACAGGCGCAGCGCCGTGCGGCGATCGGCACGGCGATAGAGCCAGGCGGCGCCGCCGATGAAGGCGAGGCCCAGGACCATCGAGGCGACCAGGTACACGCCGCCGAAGACGCCGACGCAGAACGGCAGCTGGCTGACGGCGTAGAGCAGCCCGGAGTACAGGAGGATGTGCAGCCGTGTGGTGTCCTCGCCGCGGACCACGGGGAGCATCGGGACGCCCACCTCCGCGTACTCGTCCTTCATCAAGAGGCTCAGCGCCCAGAAGTGGGGTGGGGTCCAGTAGAAGACGATCGCGAACAGGTACACGGCCGTCCAGGAGAGCGAACCGCGGGTGGCCGCCCAGGCCACGAGCGGCGGCATGGCTCCGGCCGCGCCGCCGATGACGATGTTCTGGGGCGTGCGTCGCTTGAGCCACATCGTGTAGACGCCGACGTAGCCGACGAAGCCGCCGAGGGCCAGGGCCGCCGACAGCACGTTGACGGTCAGCGAGAGCAGCAGGAAGGAGGCGATCTGCAGGGCGATGCCGAAGCGGACCGCCGCCGCCGGGCTCACCCGCCCGGACGGGATGGGCCGGTTGGCGGTCCGGCGCATCCGGCTGTCGATGTCGCGATCCCAGTAGTGGTTGATGGCGCCGGCGCCCCCGGCGGAGAGGTAGCCCCCGGCGCAGGTCAGAGCCACGCGCGACACCT
Organism: Solirubrobacteraceae bacterium; assembly: GCA_035503355.1. GTDB lineage: Bacteria > Actinomycetota > Thermoleophilia > Solirubrobacterales > Solirubrobacteraceae > Palsa-465. The sequence goes on along the minus strand of DATJTQ010000128.1, from coordinate 5,510 downwards.
TGGGGTCCCCGGCGACCTCCATGGTCATCACCGTGGTGAACAGCAGCAGCGACTGGACCTTGGGCTTGGTGAGGTCGACGTAATCCGCGATCAGCTGGCGCGTGCGCGACGCGCCCGATTCGACGGCAGCGGGGACGGCCGTCATCCGCGACCTCCGGTAAGCCTCATCCGCCCGTGCGCGTGAACTGCTCGCTGCCGCCGCGCTTCTGGGTCACGCCGGTGGAGCGCTCGATCTGGCGCCGGATGTCGCGCATCGGCTCCACGGAGCGTACCCGCGGGATCTCGTCGAAGTTGTTGACCGGCGGCGGCGAGGATGTGAACCACTCCAGCGTGTTGCCCTTCCAGGGATCGGGGCCGGCGATGCGCCCGTTCTGCAGGCTGCGGGCCACGTTGAGGATGGTCACCAGGACCCCGGAGCCGAGGATGAAGGATCCGATGGTCGAGATCAAGTTGTAGGTGGACCATCCCAGCCCCGGCTGGTAGGTGAAGATGCGCCGCGGCATCCCGGAGAGGCCGAGGGCGTGCTGGACGAAGAACGTCGCGTTGAAGCCGATGAACATCAGCCAGAACGACAGCTTGCCGGCGCCCTCGTGGAGCAGCCGGCCGGTCATCTTGGGGAACCAGTAGTAGATCCCGGAGAACACCGTGAAGACGGCGCCGCCCATCAGCACGTAGTGGAAGTGCGCCACCACGAAGTAGGTGTCGTTGAGCTGCCAGTCGACGGGGAAGACGGCCAGGAAGATCCCGGTGATCCCGCCGATGGTGAAGATGGCGATGAACCCGATGGCGAAGTAGAGCGATGTGGTCATCACGATCGAGCCGCGCCACAGGGTGGCGATCCAGTTGAAGATCTTGACCCCGGTGGGGACCCCGATGAGGAACGAGCTCAGCATGAAGAAGCCGAGCACGACGATCGGGACCGGTGAGGCGAACATGTGGTGCGCCCACACGAGCGTGGCCAGGAAGGCGATGACCACGGTGGCGGCGGCGATCGCCTTGTAGCCGAAGATCGGCTTGCGGCTGAACACCGGGATGACCTCGGAGATGACCCCGAAACCGGGCAGGATCATGATGTAGACCTCGGGGTGCCCGAAGAACCAGAACAGGTGCTGCCACAGCACCGGCGAGCCGTGGGCGGTGGGGTCAAAGAAATGGGTCCCGAAGTGGCGGTCGGTGAGGAGCATCGTCACCGCCGCGGCCACCACGGGGAGGGCGATGATGAGCAGGATCGCGTAGACCAGCACGCTCCAGACGAACAGGGGCAGGCGGTTCCACGTCATGCCCGGCGCCCGCATGTTCATGATCGTCGCGTAGAAGTTGATCGCGCCCACCAGCGAGGAGATGCCGGTGATGTGGATGAGGAAGATCCACGCGTCCTGGCCACCGCTGGGCGAGTACAGCGACTCTGAGAGCGGCGGGTAGCTCCACCAGCCGGCGCTCGGCGGGTGGAAGAACAGCGTGGCGTAGAAGACGATCCCGCCGAAGAGCAGCAGCCAGAAGGAGAGGGCGTTCAGCCGCGGGAAGGCCATGTCGCGGGCGCCGATCATCAGGGGCAGGAAGTAGTTGGCAAACCCGGCCCAGACCGGCACGACGAAGAGGAAGATCATCGTCGTCCCGTGCAACGTGAGCAGCTGGTTGTAGTGCTCGGAGGTCAGCAGCGTGTTGTTGGGCACGCTGAGCTGCATGCGCATCATCAGCGCCTCGACCCCGCCCAGGCAGAAGAAGACGAAGGTGAGGACCAGGTACATGATCCCGATCTTCTTGTGGTCGGTGGTGGTGACCCAGTCGACCCACTTCTTGGTCTCGCGCGGCCGGGTCACGTCATGCGCGATGACCTGAGGGACTGGCCTGGAGACGTCTTCGCCGGTGATGGTCGCCATGGGTCTCCTAGTTTCCGAGCTGATTCGATGCCGTGAGGATCTGCCGCAGCTGGCCCACCTGTGAGCTCTGGGCCGAGACGAGCCGCTCTTGGCGAGCGATCCACGCCGTGTACTGCTCAGGGGTGACCACCTTGACGAAGGCGATCATCGCCGCGTGGTTGGTCCCGCACAGCTGGGCGCACTGTCCCCGGAAGGTGCCGGTGTGCAGCGCCTTGAACCACGTGTAGGTCGTGTAGCCGGGGACGGCGTCGACCTTGCCCCCCAGCGACGGCACCCACCAGGAGTGGATGACGTCCGTCGACTGGATCGCGAGCACCACCGTGGTGTGCTCAGGCACGACCATCGTCGTGTAGGAGTAGGCCTTGAGCTTGGGGCTGAAGGAATCCTTGAGGCAGCCGTTGCCGTAGACGTAGCGCCAGATGAACTGGCGGCCCTGGATGCAGACGGTGAGCTTCTTGCCGTTGGGCGGGGTCGGCGCGTTGACCGAGGCCGAGAGCACCAGTCCATCGGCGTCTGAGTTGGGCGGGTTGACGATGCTCGGCAGCTTGATGAAGGTCACCACCGTGAGCACCACCAGGATCACCGCGGCGGCGACCGTCCAGCCGATCTCCAGGCGCGTGTTGCCGTGGATCTGGGCTGCGACGGGGCTGCGCTTGGCGCGGAAGCGCCACACCGAGTAGATGAGCGCGCCCTCGACGAGCACCGCCACGATCGCTGCGACATACAGGACGATGTTGTACAGCGAGTGGATCTGGTTGGCGTTCGGCGAGCCACCGGACTTGGGGGTGATGAAGTTGGCCATCGCGTCGGGCGCGATGACCAGGGAGGCCGCCAGGACCACAGCGAGCATTGGGATCGCTCTGCGGTAGAGGTGCCGCCGACCTGGATCTGGATGCTCGCGGCGCCGGCGGCGAGGCATGGCGTCGTTGACGTCGAGTCGCAAGGCGCGCGGGATTCTATAAGTCCGGGCCGCTGCTTCGCGCCCCGCCATCACGGCCGTCGTGCGCGCGCGGGTGACGAGACGCCGTCGCGGGCGCGCCCCAAAATGACTTCGGAGCGGCCCTTTTGCCCCGCCGCTTCTTATACTGGCGCGCCTTGCGAGCGTCACGGGCCATCAGAGCGGGAGCCTGGGCCGTGGTCGCCGCCGGGGTGGCGGCGCCCGTCCTGCGCCGCCGGGTGAAACTGCCTGCGGGCGCGGTCCTCGGGGCGGCGGGGCTGTCGATTCCCGCGCTGGTGGTGGCGATGCCGCGCAGCCGCGTGCGCGATGCCGGTCTCGTCGGACTGAACATGTGGGCCTACCTGGCCGCCTATGAGATGCCCAACGACGACCCCGAGTCGCTGGCGCGCCGGGTGAGGATCGACTATCCGATCGCGGTGGACCGCATCATCGGGCTGGGCGTGCCGCCGACGGTCCGTTTTCAGACAGACTTCTCGGACCCCGCCCGCATCAACCGCTTCGAGCGGCTCCTGGTCTGGTGTCACTGGGTGTGGTTCGCCGTGCCTCACGGCAGCGTCGCCTACATCGCGTGGCGCGCGCCAGACCGTTTCCCCGCGGCCGCCGCGCGCATGTATGCGGTGTTCGATCTCGGCGCCGCCTTCTACTGGGCGATCCCGACCGCGCCGCCGTGGTACGCCGCCCGCCACGGCCGTCTTCAGGAGGCGCGCATGCGCGCCGTGCGGCGGATGATGATCGAGTACGGCGAGCAGTTCTGGGGTGACCGCTGGTCGGGCCTTTACGATGTCCTTGGAGGCAATCCGCTCGCTGCCATGCCGTCTCTGCATTTCGCCACCTCGCTGATGGCCGCCCACCTCCTTTCCGAAGTGGGCCCGGTCGCGGGTGCCATCGGCTGGTCATACGCCATGCTTCTGGGCCTGGCGCTCGTCTACCTCGGCGAGCACTATGCGGCTGACCTCGCGGGCGGTGCGCTGCTGGCCGAGACGGTGCGCACCCAGGCGCCGCGGGCTCTCCCGGTCGTCCGGGCGCTGTCGGGGCCCCTCGAGGCGCTGCAACGGCGGGCAGCGGCCGCCTAGAGGGTGGGCATGCGAAGGGGAGCTCCCATCGAGCACGGGAGCGCCGGCGCGCCCGGGGCTGATGAGAGCGTGGAGCCCGCGGTCGACCCAACGGAGGTCGACGGCTCGGGGTCCGAAGGGGAGGACACGCAGACGGGCTCCGGTCATACGGAGGAGATGCCGCGCATCCGGCTCACGAAGCGGGCTCTGATCGCCTCGGTCATCTTCGTCGTCTCGGTCGTCGCCTTCCTGTACTTCGTGTTGCCCAAGCTCCTGGGGCTGCGCGACACGTGGAACCGCATCCAGCACGGCAACGGCTGGTGGCTGGCGCTGGCGGCGCTGCTCGAGGTGTGCTCCTTCCTGGGCTACGTCGTCCTCTTTCGCGGGGTGTTCGTCCGTGGCGAGAGCCGTATCGGCTGGCGCGCCAGCTATGAGATCACCATGGCGGGGCTGGCCGCGACGCGCCTCTTCGCCTCGGCGGGGGCGGGCGGCATCGCGCTGACCGCCTGGGCGCTGCGCCGGTCGGGCATGGAGCCGCGCGTCGTCGCCTGCCGGATGATCGCGTTCATGGCGGTGCTGTACGCGATCTTCATGGGGTCGCTGGTCGTAGCCGGGATGGGCCTGTACCTCGGGATCTTCCCCGGGCAGGCCCCGTTCGCCATCACCGTGATCCCCGCGATCTTCGGCGCCGGCGTGATCGCCCTGTTCCTGATCGTGTCGCTGTTGCCGGGCGACTTTGACCGGCTGGTCAACCGGTGGATGCACGGTGGGCGTGTCGGGCACCTCGTGGCCCGGGCGGCAGCGCTGCCCGCCGCGGCGGCCAGCGGCGTGCGCACCGCCATCGGACTGGTCGCGCAGAAGGACTACTCGCTGCTGGGCGGGGTCGCCTGGTGGGGCTTTGACATCGCGGTGCTGTGGGCGTGCTTCCACGCCTTCGGCGGCGGGCCGCCCACCGCGGTGGTGGTCATGTCGTACTTCGTGGGCCAGTTGGGCAACGTCCTGCCGCTGCCGGGCGGGATCGGCGGGGTGGATGGGGCCATGATCGGCGCCTTCTCGGCCTTCGGTGTCTCACCCGCGCTCGCGGTCGTCTCCGTGCTGGCCTACCGGGCGTTTGCCTTCTGGCTGCCCACCTTGCCCGGCGCGGTGGCCTATCTTCAGCTCCGGCGCACGGTTCAGCACTGGCGCACGGAGGAAACCCCTAGCTATACTTAATGAAGTGACTATGACCGAGCAGAAGATCGAGAACGCCATCATCGTCGGCTCAGGACCCGCCGGCTACACGGCCGCGCTGTACATGGCGCGCGCCGAGCTTCAGCCGCTGGTCGTGGAGGGCTTCGCCTGGGGCGGACTGCTCCAGCAGACGACCGACGTGGAGAACTATCCCGGCTTCCCCTCGGGGATCATGGGCCCGGATCTCATGCAGCACTTCCGTGACCAGGCCGAGCGTTTCGGCGCCCGCTTGGAGACCGATGACGTGACCGCACTCGAGCTCTCCCGCGACGGCTCAGAGCCCCACAAGGTCTGGGTCGGTGACGATCTGTACCTCACGCGCGCGGTGGTCCTGGCCATGGGCGCCCAGCACCGCAAGCTCGGCGTCCCCGGCGAGCAGGAGCTCTCGGG
>DATJTQ010000127.1:0-9772 GCA_035503355.1 Solirubrobacteraceae bacterium | reverse complement strand
CGGTGTCATCGCTCCGACGCTCGGCTATGAGGTCCCGGACCCCGAGCTCGATCTCGACTACGTGCCCGGCGAGGCGCGCCCGCTGGTGACCGGCAACGGCCACCCGCCGCTCGCGCTGTCCAACTCGTTCGCCTTCGGCGGCCACAACGTCAGCCTGGCGCTGCGGGGAGCCGAGAAATGAGCGTGACCGCCGTCGGCCCCGCGGGAACCGGCTTCCGCGAGCGGCTGAGCCCGCTGGAGCGCCTTGAGGCGCTGTGTGACCCGGGGTCGCTGCGCGTGCTCCGCTCGCGCGCCCGCTCGGCGCGCCTCGGCGAGCGCGCGGTGGACGGCGACGGGGTCGTCGGCGCCACCGGAGCGGTCAACGGCCGCCCGATCGCCTGCTATGCGCAGGACGGGGCGTTCCTGGGCGGTTCGTTGGGCGAGCGCCACGCCGACACCATCGTCCGGGTGCTCACCACCGCGCAGCGGGCGCGGATCCCGGTGGTCGGCTTTGTCGAGTCCGGCGGCGCGCGCATGCAGGAGGGCACCGCGGCGCTGGCCGGGTACGGCCGGATCTTCCGCGAGACGGTGGCCCTCACCGGAGTGGTGCCGCAGATCTCGATCGTCTCAGGCGCTTCGGCGGGTGGCGGCGCGTACTCGCCGGCGCTCACCGACCTCATCGTCATGACCCAGGACGCGGCGATGTTCCTCACCGGCCCCGGTGTCGTGCGCGAGGCCCTGGGCGAGGAGATCGACGCGTCGGGCCTGGGCGGGCCCCAGATCCACGACCGCAACGGGGTCTGCCACCTCGTAGTGCCCGATGAGGCGGCGGCGGCGTTGCGCGTGCGCGAGCTGCTCTCCTATCTGCCCTCGGCAGCGGGCCAGATGCCTCCGCGCGGCATTCCCACGACGCCGGCGGATCCGGATCCGGGGGTCTTCGTGCCGTCGGAGCCGCGGGCCACGTACGACGTCCGCGACGCCCTGGGCGCGATCATCGACCGCGAGTCGCTGCTGGAGCTGCGGCCGCGGTGGGCGCGCAACACCGTCACCGCGCTGGCCCGCCTGGACGGGCGGCCGGTCGGGATCGTGGCCAACCAGCCGCGCTATCTGGGTGGGGTGCTGGACGCCGAGGGATCAGAGAAGGCCGCGCAGTTCGTCAACTTCTGCAATGCCTTTGGCGTGCCGCTGATCGCGGTGGTGGACACTCCGGGCTTCATGCCGGGCTCCAAGCAGGAGAAGGCCGGGGTCATCCGCCACGGCGCCTCGCTGGTGCGGGCCTTTGCCGCGGCGCGGGTGCCGAAGCTGACCGTGGTGCTGCGCAAGTGCTACGGCGGTGCCTACATCACCATGAACTCGCGCGACCTCGGTGCCGATCTGGTCCTGGCCTGGCCTGAGGCCGAGCTGGGGATCATGGGCGCCCGAGCGGCCGTGGGCGTGGTCAACCGCCGCGAGCTGCGTGCGGCGGAGGACCCGGAGGCCGAGCGCGATCGCCTGGCCGACCTCTATGCGGAGGAGCACCTGCGCGCCGAGGCCGCCGCCACCGAGGGTTTCGTCGACGAGATCATCGAGCCGTCAGAGACGCGCGACCGGCTGGCCTGGGCGCTGCACTCCTTCGCCGGCGAGGTCGGTGAGGGCGCGTGATCCTGGAGGGCAAACGCCTCCTCATCACCGGCGTCATCACCAAGGACTCGATCGCGTACCACGCCGCCGAGCAGGCCCAGAACGAGGGCGCCGAGGTGGTGCTCTCCAGCTTCGGGCGCGTGCGCCGGATGACCGAGCGCGCCGCGCAGCGCCTCCCCAAGCCCTGCGATGTGCTGGAGCTCGACGTCAACAAGGATGAGGACCTGAGCGCGCTCACCGAGTCGTTGCGCGAGCGCTGGGGCGGGATCGACGGTGCGCTGCACGCCATCGCCTTCGCGCCCCAGGACGCGCTCGGCGGCAACTTCATGACCGCGCCGGCCGAGTCGGCGAGCGCGGCCTTCCAGACCAGCGCGTTCTCGCTCAAGGCCCTGGCCGCCGCCCTGCAGCCGGTCATGTCGCGTGGCGGTTCGCTCGTCGGCATGGACTTCGACGCCACCGTGGCGTGGCCGATCTATGACTGGATGGGCGTGGCCAAGGCGGCGCTGGAGTCGGTGGCCCGGTACCTCGCGCGCGATCTCGGGCCCGAGGGTGTGCGCGTCAACCTCGTCTCCGCGGGCCCCCTGGGCACGGTGGCGGCGCAGGGGATCCCGGGCTTTGAGCAGCTCGCGGACCTGTGGCGCCGGCAGGCCCCGCTGGGCTGGGACATCTCTGACCCGGTACCGGTGGCGCGGACCATCTGCTGGCTGCTGTCGGATTACTCGCAGGGCATCAGCGGCGAGATCGTCCACGTCGACGGCGGCTTTCACGCCGTCGGCGCGCCGGCTGAGCCGGCCGAGTCCGCCTGACGGCGGCGAGGGCCTCGGCGGGCCTAGCGAAGCCGGAACGTGTGGCGGTCAAGCGTCTTTCCTCTCCGCGCCGCCGTCACGGTGTAGCGGCCCGCCCGCGGCATCTTGCCCTTGACCCGCAGGATGACACGGCGCTTGCGGGTGCGGACCCGGGCGAGGTGGACCGTATCGACCGTCCTGCCGGCGCGCCGCAGGCGGACCGTGACCTTGGTCAGTGAACCGGTGGTGGTCCACAGCGAGACGGCGACTCCGTGCTTGGCCGCGGCGCGACCGAGGTAACGCATCCGGAGTTTGGGGGCGGGCTTGCTGCCGGCGTGGGTTCCGGGACTCGATCCGGCGCCGGAGTCGCCGGAGGGCACCGGAACCCGCGCCAGCGAGTTGCCGGTACCGATCGACGAGCAGCCGTCGGTCACCGGGAGGCCGTTGAGCCGTTGAGCGAGAAACTGCTGGGCGCCCGCCTCGAAGGGGACCGCCGCGTTGTCGTGATCCTGCCCGCTGTAGACGTTGAACTGGACCGAGACGCCGCGCTGGCAGTAGGTGTGGGCCAGCGCCTCGTCATCGTCGGCGATCATCACGCCATCACCGGTGCCGTCCTGGTTGCCGACGCCGATGAAGAGGGGGCCCTTGGGCGTGCCGGTGTCGCTCATGATGAGGTGGTTGATCGTCTTGGCGAAGATCGGGATGCCGAGGAAGTTCTGATACTGGGGCTTGAGCAGCTGCTGGATGGTCAGACCCGGGTAGTTGCCCAAGAAGTTGTTGATGCACTGGCTGGACACCGTGTTGGTGATCTGCGTGCCCTCAGCCGACAGGTAGGGCGCGATGTCGATCCCGAAGCCGCGACCGACGCCGACGAGCACGGCGGGAATGACCCCCGACCAGTCCGCGCTGCCGTTGACGTAGGTGAGGTTGTGCGCGAAGTCGACGGGGATGCCGCCCTCGGCGACCCCGACGATGTCCAGCTTCGGCGCGTAGGTGGGGGCGAGCTCAGAGGCGAACTCGGTGGCGATCGACCCGCCCGAGTAGCCGACCATTCCCACCGGGGTGGAGGCGACCGGCAGCTTGAGCAGGTTCTCCGCGGCGCGGATGCCGTCCAGCGTCGTGTAACCCGACTCCTGGCCGGCGCCCCAGTCCAGGTTGGTGCCCTCGTAGTCGGAGTCGATGACGGTGTAGCCCTCGTCGACATAGCTGCCGATCAGGGTCTGCTCATCGGAGTCGTAGCCCGAATTGCCACCCTGCAGGGTGTAGGACGGGTCGCACACCGACCCCAGGGCGTCATATGCCGTCTGGTAGGAGACGATCTTTGTCGCGGTGGGCGAGGTGCCCGACGACGGCGAGATGATGGTGGTCACCGTCGCCGCCGGCTGCCCCGCTTCGTTGCTGGTGCGATACAGGACCTGGGTGGCGCTGATCGGTGTGGAGGTGCCCAGGTCGGCGTTGGAGATCGTTCGCTCGCGCAGGATCGTGCCGGGCGCCACGCCGTTCAGCTGGGCGGCGTTGTAGCTGTAGAAGGGATCGGCGGAGGGCAGCGGCGGATCGGCGAGCGCCGCCGGCGCCGCGACGGTGAGGGTGAGCGCGGCCACCGCAAGGGCGAGTGCTCGGCGAACGGCTGACATGTGGGGACCCCTCCTCTGCGCTGGTGGACTCCGCCACCGAATGCCTAGACACTGGCTAGTGGAGCATCGGTACCCCGACTGGGTGTCTAGCGAAACAGGTCGTCGGCCGGATCGCGCAGCAACGGTGCGACTCCGGGGCCGTCATCCGCGGTGACATGGCGTCCCGCGCCGCTGACCAGCACCGCCGGCTGCATCGCGTCCTTGGCTCGGGCGAGGTCGGCGGTGGCGGCGAGCTCGTCGGCGACCGCGATCCAGGTCGCCTTCAGCTCGCGCCCGCGGGCGTCGGGCCGCCCGCGCCAGTCCTCCAACGGGGCCAGGCCCGCGCACCCGACGGCGATGTCCACCTGTCCGTTGCGCCAGGCGCGCCCGAAGGAGTCGGTGATGAGGACCGCGGGGGCGATGCCGAGCCGCTCGCGCAGACCGGCGCGCAGCCGGCGGGCGGAGGCGTCAGGGTCGACCGGGAGCAGGATCACCGTGTCGTCATCGGGCGTGTTGGAGGCGTCCACGCCCGCGTTGGCGGACACGAACCCGTGACGGGTCTCCGTGATGAGGACGCCGCGGGCGGCGCGGCGGACTTCACGGGTCTCGTCCAGGACCACCTGCACGTGCCGTGGATCCTTGCCCAGCTCGGCGGCCAGCGCACGAGCGCCGTCCGTGGGCTGCACGGCCGACAGGAGGCGGACGCGGCCCTCGGCTTTGGAGATGAACTTGTGGGCGACGACCAGTACGTCGGTGGGCGCCGGAGCGCCGGGCGGCATCGCGGCGGCGATGAGCTCCGCCGGGTCCTGGCCGGCGTGGATCTCGGGCAGGCCGTCCAGCGCCACGGCGGTGATGGCGGCCATGAGGCGGCGGTCAGGCGCGGCTGCGCGCGAGCTGGCGCAGCATCCCGCGCGTGTGCGCCGCGCCGCCGCGGGTGTCGTCCAGGGTGCTCTCGACCGCCTGGAGGTCCTCCGGCGTGTCGAGGTCCAGGGCCAGCGATGGGACCTCGACGGTCTCGGCCCGGATTCCCGCCGCGGTGGCGTGACGGTGATGGCGGTCGTGGCTGCCCGGGCCGAACGACGGCTTCATCGCGCCGGGCGGCTGCAGCAGAAGCGCGTTGGTGCCGGTGCCGTGGCGGTCAGGCACGATCAGCACGCACGGCGGCTCCAGGGTGCGGCTGAGCAGCCCGTCGACCTCAGCGGGGTCCAGGAGCGGGGTGTCGCCGGGGACGAGGAGCACCCGCTCCGCCCCCAACTCCACGGCCCGCTCGATGCCGCGCGCGGCGGCGTCATTGTGCCCGGTGTCCTCGTCGTCGGACACCATCGCGCCGTACCCGCCGGCGATCCGCTGCGCGTTGTGATCGCGCGAGACGACCAGCACCTGGTCAACGAGCGTGGCGCGGCGCAGCGCGACGAGCACGTCGGAGAACATCGCCTCCACCAGCGCCCGGCGCGGCCGCCGGTCAAGCTCCTCGGCGAGCCGCGTCTTGGCGTCGTCGAGCGTCTTGATCGGGAGGATGGCGAGGGTCGTCACGGCAGGTACACGCTAGCTCGTGCGGCCGCCGGTGCCGCGGGCCGCTGGTTTGTGCGCTGTCATTTCCGCAGTCCCTGCGCGAATTGCAGCGTCTGGCCGGCCAGTCGGCTCCGCGCGTCGGCGTCGTCCATGAGCACGCTGGTCTCCAGCACGGTCACCGCGCGGGTGCGATCGTCCGCGACCAGGCCGTCGATGACCCCGGCGTAGATCTCGGCGATCCCGGCGCTGGAGGCGTTGTGTCCCGCCCAGCGCAGGCAGGCCTCGGTGGGGCCCTTCAGGACACGGCCACCGACCAGCGGGCTGACGGCGACCACGGCGGCGGAGCTCTGCGTCAGGGCGTCGGTCATCCCCGGGACGGCGAGGATGGGGCCGATCGAGATCACCGGGTTCGACGGCCCGATCACGATGGCGCGAGCCGTGGCGATGGCCTCCAGCACCTCGGGCGTGGGGGTGGCCGCGCGCGCATGGCGGAAGTCGATGTCCTGGATCGGGCCCTCGCCGCGTCGGCGGATGAGGAACTCCTGCAGCGAGAACCAGGTCCCGTCGGCCATGACCCGGGTGCGCACCGGCGTGTCGGCCATCGGCAGGACGCGGGCCCGGACCCCGAGCGAGGCGCAGATGCGCGCATGGGCCTCGGTGAGGCGGGCTCCCTCATCGAGCGAACGGGAGCGCTCGATGGCGATGGCCAGGTCGCGGTCGCCCAGGTTGAACCACACCTCGACCCCGAGCTCCCGGAGTCCGTCCATCACGGAGAAGGTGTCGTCGCGCAGGCCCCATCCGCGCTCGTCGATGCGGTCTGCCAGCCAGAACGTGATGAGGTCCGGATCAGGGGAGACGTGGCCGCCGTAGATCTCGATGTCGTCGCCGGTGTTGGCGATGACCACGAGGTCGTCGGCGCCGACCACGTCGAGCATGCCGCGCGCCAGCTTTGCCCCGCCGGTCCCGCCGGCGAGGACCACCACCGGGCCGTCGAGGCTCAATGGTCCAGGCCTGTGATCTTGATGCCGGCGCGGGTCTTGTAGCGCACGTTGATCGAGATGAGCATGGCGGTGAACTGCTCCACGATGCGCGCCATCTCCAGCGGGCCGGCGTTGACGGCGCGCAGGCCCTCGATCCGGTCCACCAGCTCGCTGACCTTGTCCTTATCGGCCTTGCGGTCCCCGCAGACCAGCACGTCCTCGTCGAGCTGGTGATCGAGATCGGTGAGGGCGGCGGCGCTGATCGTGTGGAAGGCCGAGACGACGCGGACGCCCTCGGGGACCATCTCCTGGGCCTGCTGGGCCGCCGACCCCTGCCACACCCCGAGCGTGCGGGTCGCCTTGCCGCTCACCGCCGCGGCCAGCGGGACGGTGGCGTCGATGACGAGTTGCTCGGGCACCAGGACGTGCTTGAGGTTGGCCAGCGTCTCTGACTGGGAACGGAACGGCACGCTGAGGATGACGAGCTCGCAGCCCTGGACGGCCTCGTGGTTCTCGGCGCCGGTGATCGGGGCGCCCGGGACGCGCTTCTGCGCCTTGCCGGCCGCCTCCTCGGCGCGGGCGCCGTCGCGCGATCCGATGACGATGGACACGCCGGCGCGGCCGAGCCGGACCGCGAGCCCGAGGCCCAGCGCTCCCGTCCCGCCCACTATGCACACGGGGGATGACACGAAGTCCGGCAGTCTATGGATTGTCAGCGCCCGGCCTGGGCCGGGTGCGGCGCGGGGGCCGGCGGGGCGGCGGTGCGGGCGAGGTCGGCGTCGATCGCGTCGATCAGGGTGAGGGCGTACTGGAGCACGGCGTCAAGCGCGGTCTGATCAAGCGCCGCCGCGGTGTCGCTGCGCCGATGTGATCGCGGCGCCAGGCCGCGACCGTCGAGGCAGCCGATGGTGAGCGCCGGCAGGCGGCGGACCCGCGCGGGTAGGGCTGGGGAGGTGCCGCGGCCGCGGTGGGGGCGCGGCGCTCTCGCCGTGCGGGCGGCGAGCGCGCGCAGCCGGGGCGCGAAGCGCAAGGGGACCAGCGGGCCGTCGGAGGCCCACCACGTCGGCCGGCCACCGCCGGCCGCGGCGATGCCGAGCACGATCGTGGCGCCGGGCCGCAGTTCTCGGCGCCGGGCGCGCAGGTGGCGCCGGAGTCCGACCATCCCCGCCGCGCCGGCGCCCTGGAGGACGAGCTCGACGTTCAGGCGCCGCGGAGGCGCGGCATCGAGCGCGCGCACCAGCGAGATGGCGACGCCGGTCCCGCTGCCGTTGTCGGAGGCCGCGGGACCGAACGGGGCCCCGGCGAGCTCGAGCAGGAGCGCCAGGGCGAGGACGAGCCCGGCGGTGGGGATGAGCTGCAGGACCCCGATCGGGGTGCCGTCAGACCCGCCGTGGCGGGCGACCGCCACCGCGAGCAGCCACAGCATGGCGATGGCCAGCCAGGCCACCCAGCCGATGCTGAATGGGCCGGTGAGGCGCTTGAGGCGCGCGAACGGTGCGCGCAGCCATGTGCGGTAGGCCAAGCCGGTACGGCCGGCGTCGTAGTTGGCGGTGACGATGAGACGGATGGGGGGTGGCTGATCCGCGTCGCCGGCCGGGGCCGCGAGGTGGCTGACCACGTTCTGGCTGGCGTGCTCGCGGGTCAGCCGGCGCCCTGGAGAGCGGCCGGTGACCGCGTCGGTGAGAACGCACACCAGAGCCCCCAGGACGATCGCCCCGCCGAGGAAGCCGTGGTGGACCGCCAGGAGGCTGCCGATGACCGCCGCCAGCGTGTGCCAGGCCTGGGCCAGCGCCCAGTTGGGGCGGCACCAGAACGTCTCCAGGCTCGCACGGCGCCGGCCGCCCCGGAGCTGGCCGGCGAGCCACCCGGCGGCGCGACGCTCGGCGTCGGTGCCGGCGCCCCGTCGCTCGAAGCGGGTCAGCTGGGTGGCGGTTTCCAGGGCCTGCATAGACGCGGATGATTACCTCAGGAACGCGAGCGTGCGCCGCGGATCTAGTACAACCGCTCCAGATGAGTGTCTCCGAAGAGGAACTCCTGGCCGTCGCGCACGAGGCGGCGCGGGCCGCGGCGCGGGAGCTGATGTCGCGATTCGGGGGCCATATCCGTGCGGTGCGGACCAAGAGCACCGCGACCGACCCCGTCTCGGAGGCCGATCTGGCCGCCGAGGCGGAGATCCGCCGCGTGATCGGCGAGCGGCGTCCCGACGACGCGATCCTCGGCGAGGAGGGCGGCGCCACCGGCGACGGGGCCCTGCGGTGGATCGTCGATCCCCTCGACGGCACCGTCAACTTCCTCTTCGGGATCCCTCAGTTCTCGGTCAGCGTGGCCTGCCAGGACAGCGAGGGGATGATGGTGGGGGTCGTGCTCGATCCGGTGCGCGAGGAGACCTTCGCTGCCACGCGCTCGGGCCCGCCGACGCTCAACGGCGCCACCATCTCGGGCTCGTCGCGCGACGATCTGGCCACGGCGCTGGTGGCCACCGGCTTCGCCTACGACGCTGAAGTCCGCGCCCAGCAGGCGGTGGTGATGGGCCGGGTGCTGCCCCGCGTCCGCGACATCCGCCGCGCGGGGTCGGCGGCACTCGACCTCGCGTGGCTGGCCTGCGGGCGCTACGACGGCTACTACGAGCGCGGCGTCAACCTCTGGGACTACGCCGCCGGCGCGTTGATCGCCTCGCGCGCCGGCCTGTCGGTGCGCGAACTGGCCGCCGCCGACGACGGCCCGGCCGGCCTGGCGGCGGCCGCACCGGCGCTCACGGACGAGCTGCTCACCCTGATCGTCGGCGCTTAGACTTGGCCTCCACCGCGGCGGTGGTGGAACGGTAGACACGGAGGCCTCAAAAGCCTCTGTCCTTCGGGACGTGTGGGTTCGAATCCCACCCGCCGTATCAGCCTCCCGGGGCCCACGTGCGGTCGACGGACTCGGTCCGCACGACGTGGGTACCGCAGACGAAGTCGTGGATGGCCCGCCTCTCGGGGTCCCAGACGGGCCACACGCAGTCGATGAGGCCGGGGATGACGAAGGCGAGCCGCGTAGCGCAGGGGTCAGGCCGTTGCCGCGGAGGGGCCGCGCGCGATCGGCTTGGAGCCGCGCCGCCGGGCCTCTTCCTCGGGGACCTCGGTCTCCACGTTCCATCCCTGGGCGAAGCCGATCATGGTGAAGACGATGAGCGCGATCTCCACCGGCACCAGCAGGATCGTGATCGTGCCCAGGACGTCGGTGCTCAGGCCCGCGCCGCCGAAGAGCGACTGGGGTGGGCCGAAGCCGTGATGATTGCGGTCAA
>DATJTQ010000126.1:0-17603 GCA_035503355.1 Solirubrobacteraceae bacterium | reverse complement strand
TCGGGGTTCCGAGCGCCTGATAGAGCTCCGCCACCTCCCGCTGCTCCTGGAGGAGGACGAGACCAAGACCGTGGTCTCTGGCCTTGGCGCGATTGGCATCTCGATCCCCGGCGGCGATGACCACCGTGGCCAGCGCGCCGGCTCCTCGCCTCTGCCACGCCGCCACCTCGGGCATGAGCGACTCGCACGGTCCGCAGGCCGCGTCAGAGAACACGAGGAGCAGTGCTCCGGGTTCGGTATCGGCCCGCAGCGACGCGAGGGAGTGGCGGCCCCCGTCGACGTCGGAGAGCACGAACTCCGGTGCAGGCGAACCGACCGGCAGCCCGGCGCCTGACAGGCCCGCCCCCAGCGTCTCGTCCTCTTGCGCCAACCCACCCTCCGCGCCGCCGCCGGTCAGGAGGGCAAGCGCGCCCTCGAGCTCGGTCAGTCGGGAGATGGTCCGGCCGTTCTGGTCGAGCAACTGCAGCGAGAACCAGACCTGGAAGCTGATGAGCGCGGCGATGATCACTCCGGCCGCGATCGCCACCAGCCACGGCGCGGGCACCGCGGCGGCCCAATGGGTTGCGCTGACCCCAGGGTGCCGCCATCCGCCGATCACCACGAATCCGGCAACCACGAGCAGGCCGGCGTTGCGGGCGAGCGTCCGCGGACCGGCCGGCGCGCTGTGGACCTGGCCGAAGCAGTGACAGTCCGGTTCGCGACCGGCGGCGATGGCGGCGCCGATGGCCGCGATGAACGCGAGCAGCAAGATCGCGGCTCCCAACGCGCCGAACCGTGCCGCCGGAGTGATGAGAAGCGAGATCCCGACCGCGAGCTCGCCGACCGGCAGCAGACCGCCCACCACGCCCGCGAACCGGCCAGGCACCCCAAAATCGCGGACCGCCTCGCGAGACCCCTCGAGGTCTCCAAGCTTGGCCAGCCCGGCGACCACGAAAACCGCGGCGAGCACGATCCGGCATGCGAGGAGGGCTGCCCCCATGTGGGGCTAAACCTATGGTGCCGGGCGCCTGCGTGCAAGCCTCGCCGACGTGGCGCTCCGCGCGACGTGGCCCTCGACCGTCAGCGGCTCTATACTGCACCGATTGGTGCACTGTTTCTCGGCAAGCTCGGCAGAAAGGAACCGATCCATGGCGCGTGTGATCTGCGACATGTCGATGTCGCTCGACGGATACGTCACCGGCCCCAACGACAGCCGCGAGAATCCGTTCGGCGACGGCGGCGGGACGCTGCACGACTGGCTCAGTCGTGCCGCCACCGACGTGGACCGCGCAATTCTGCAGGCGATGGTTGACGGCTCCGGGGCGGTGGTGATGGGCCGCAAATCGTTCGACAAGAACGAAGGCGACGGTGGCTGGGGCGATGCCGGCCCGCTGGGAGAGGTCCCGTGCTTCGTGGTCACCCACGCCCGGCCGGCCGCGTCGTACCCATCCGTGTTCACGTTCGTCACCGACGGGGTGGTCAGCGCCATCGAGCAGGCCAAGGCGGCGGCGGGCGACAAGGTCGTCGGCCTCCACGGCGCGACCATCATGCAGCAGGCCCTCCCGCTGGGCCTGGTCGACGAGATCCGTGTGCACGTCGTCCCGGTCCTGGTGGGCGGCGGCACGCCGCTGTTCGGCGCCCTCGACGCGTCGGTCACCCTGGAGCGCACCGACGTGCAGGCCACTCCGGCGGCGACCCACCTCTCGTTCCGGGTGGTCCGGTAGGCCGGGCCAACGCCGCGGCGCTCGCCCGCACCGTCGGGCGGTGCTGGCCTGAGCTCGCCAGTACGGTTATCCGGTGGCGAGAGCGAGAGATACGCGACAGTTCGGGCCCGGTCCCTACGTGCTCGGATTGCGGCGGCTGCGCATGGGCGAGGAGTTTCCGTTCAGCGTGCCGGCGGTCGCGGCGATCGAGCAGCTCGCGTTGGATCAACCGGTGACGGTGCTGGCCGGCGATAACGGGAGTGGCAAGTCGACGATCCTCGAAGCGGTCGCCGCGGCGGTCGGGTTCGCGCCCCAGGGCGGCGAGCTCGAGCGCCTCGGCGAGCTGCCGGCCGTGCCCGGCGATGTGCTCGACGAGCTGCGCACCCCGTTGCTGGCGCCGGTGTTGAGTGCCACCAAACCGCGCAACGGCTACTTCCTGCGGGCTGAGAGCTTCTTCAACATCGCGGCCTTTGTCGATAGTGGCGACCGGTTCGCGCCTGACCTGTCGCTCTACGGCGACGTGCCGCTCCACCAGCAATCGCACGGCGAGTCGTTCCTGGCGCTGGCCGCCAACCGCTTCGGGGCTGACAGTGTCTACCTGCTCGACGAGCCCGAGGCGGCGTTGTCGGTCACCGGGGCGCTGGCGCTGCTGGCGATCGTGGCCCGGGCGGCCGGCTCCGGCGCCCAGTTCGTCATCGCCACCCACTCGCCAATCCTGCTGGCTGCGCCCGGTGCGCGGATCTACGAGCTCGACGAGGACGGCATCACCATCACCGAGTACGACGATCTGGAGGCGGTGCGGCAGATGCGCGGATTCCTCGATGCTCCAGAGCGGTACCTACGTCAGATCGTGGCCGAGACCGACATCATCGCCGACGCCAACGGGGACGCCGGCGATCGCTGACCCCGAGTTCGAGGACTGAGTCAGAGGCCGGCATGGGCGATCGCCTCATCGATCGCCTCGCGCTCATGGGCGCGCAGGGGCAGCTCGCGGACCCGGCGCGCGTCGGTCAGCCACGGATCGACGACATCGGTGCGGACGCCCGCCAGGGTCTCGATGACCGCCAGCCCGCAGTAGGGGACATAGGCGCTCGAGTAGCCGCCCTCGTGGCAGAGCACCAGGCGTGAGTCGCAGATCGAGGCGGCGGCGGCCGTCAGGCGCCCGGTCATCATGGCGAAGCACTCGCTGGTGAGGTTCATCCGGCCCAGCGGATCCAGCATCCCGGCGTCCAGCCCACACGCGACGAGGATGAACTGCGGAGCGAAGCGCTCGAGAGCGGGCACCACCAGCCGGTCCAGCACCTCGAGGTAGGCCGCCCGGCCCGCGCCGGCGGGCAGGGGCACGTTGATATTGGCTCCCACGCCGTCGTCCGCGCCGACCTCGTCGACCAGGCCGCTGGCCGGCGGAAACAGGTCCTCCTGGTGGGCCGAGATGGTGAGCACGGTCGGGTCAGACCAGAACGCCGCCTGGGTCCCGTTGCCGTGGTGGACGTCCCAGTCGACGATCGCGACCCGCTCCAGGCCGTGCGCCTGTCTCAGGTGCAGGGCGGCCAGCGCAATGTTGTTGAACACGCAGTATCCGTAGCCGCCCCTCGGCCCCGCGTGGTGGCCCGGCGGCCGCACCAGCGCGTAGGCGTTGCGCACCCGGCCCTCGAGCACCGCGTCCACCGCGGTCAGGCATCCGCCGGCCGCCAGCGCCGCGATCTCATAGGTCCAGCGCCCGAATGGGGTGGACCCACCCGCATCACCACCGCACTCGGTACTCGCTGAGCGGACCCAGTCGATGTGGCCGCGGCTGTGGACACGTGCCAGCTCGTCATCGGTGCAGGGCCGCGGGGCGATGGCGACGAGGCGGCTCAGCAGGCCGCTCGCCTCGACGAGGTTGCGCAGCCGGCGCTTGGTGGTTCCGCTCTCCAGGCTGGGCTCGGGCTCGAACAGCGCGCTGCGATCGAATGTGTCCAGCAGCCCGCGGGCGTCATGCCACGCGTAGCGCTCGTGCCAGATGAACCCGGTGGCCATGGCCTACGTCTATCAACTGTCGTCCCGGGAGCGACGGCGGCCCGTCCGCAGACGAGCGGCGGCACGCAGCAGCCCGGGGGTACGGCGGGCGGCGTGGAGTGCGAGGCGGTCCGTCGGGCCCAGGTCGCGAAGTTGGTCGGGCGCCGGCAACGGCGCCGTGCTCTCACCGACGCTGAACAGCTCCCACGATCCGGGAACGCCCTTGAGCTCATGGGTGCCGCGGGGTTGCAGGGCGATGCCCGAACCGGTCACGAGATCCTTGACGGTGCGCGACACCAGCACCTGGCCGGCGCCGGCCCGGGCGCTGACCCGCGCGGCGATGTGCACCGTGATGCCCGCGATGTCTCGCTGGCGGAGCTCGCATTCGCCGGTGTGAAGTCCGGCACGCACGTCCAATCCAAGCTGTCGCGCCGCCGCCACGACGCGCTCGGCGCAACGGATGCCCTGTGCCGGGCCGTCGAAGACGCTGAGGGAGCCGTCGCCGATGAAGTGCACCACCCGTCCGCCGGCGGCTTGGACCTCGGACTGCACCACGCGTTCGTGGTCGTCGAGGATCTGCCGCCATCGTCGGTCGCCGACCTGCACCGCCCGCTCGGTGGACGCGACGATGTCGGTGAACAGCACGGTCATGAGCGTGCGCGCGAACCGACGCTCGTCGGAGGCTCCGAACATGTGCTGTTCGGCTTGGCGCTCGGCCGCCGCGAAGAACTCGGCCATGCTGCTGGTCTCGGACAGCTCGTGGAACCGGGCGTTCGGCAGCCGGTCGACAACCGTTCGCATGACCGCCTCCGGAAGGCGATGGCCCACCGACCGCAGCACGAGAACCGGAGCCGAGACCAGCGGCAGGATGTCGCGAACATCGGCCGCGAACGTGGCCTGATGGATGGTGCGGATCATGCCGGGGCTCACCGCCGCGCGTTCGAGCAGACCCCACAGGCGGACGTTGCTGCGGGTGGCCAAGGCCGGCATCTGCATGGTCAACGACGCGCCCGAGCCCCAGCGCCGGTGGACGTCCTCCCAGTCGCGCTCGTAAGCAGCGACCTGCTCGCCATCATCCCAACCCTCGAGTCGACCGATGGGCGCCGAACGCCAGCCTTGCGCGAAGGGGTTCCACAGCACCAGCCCGTCGACCCGCTCGGGGTGCTGAGCCGCGAACACCAGCGCCCCAAGACAGGCGTCGAAGATGGCACAGACGGTGGCCGTCGCAAACTCTCCGGCGTCCATGACCGCCGCGAGGTCCCGCGCGCGCTCCTCCAGAGTGGGCACATGGTCAACCGGGTCTGACAGCCCCTGGCCAAGCTGGTCGTACATGATCATCTCGGCGCGCTGACCCAGGCTGACGAACGCGTCATACAGCGCAGGGTCGACCCATACCAGGTCCAGATTTCCCAGGGCCGCGCCGATCGTCACCACACGACGCTGGCCCGTCCCCCAACGCTGATAGGCGATGCTCTTGCCATCGCGGACCGCGTACTGAACCTCCGGCGGGATCTCCACCGGCCGATCCTAAACGTGGTCCCGTGTCAGCAGACGCCAAACGTGCGAGGCTGGCCGGGTCGATCAACCGCGAGCGAGGAGCCGTCATGAAACTGGCCAATGCCGAGCAACTGGGGTCCAGGGAGGTGCGCGACGGGGTGACGCGCCGGGTCTTCACCGGAGATGGGGCGACGCTGGCCTGGACGACGCTCGAGCCGGGACACACTCCCCGCCCGCACTCTCATGAGTACGAGCAGATCGTCTACATCGTCTCGGGCCGGGTGCGGTTCACCGTCGGCGACGAGTCGGCCGAGATGGGGCCGGGCGACGTCCTGCTGGTCCCGCCCAACGTTGAGCACTTCGCCCAGACCATCGGCGACGAGCCCGTCGTCGACCTGAGCATCTTCACCCCGCGGCGCGACGAATACGCCGCCGAGGAGTCTCTGCCCGGGTGAGCATGGCCGCGGGCGGCCCCTACGGCTTCGTCTTGGGCTTGTCCGCCTTCCTGGCCGCGTCGGCCCAGGCCTTCAGCTCAGCGCGGCAGTCCTCGCAGTGCACGGCCTGAGCCCGGTCGCTCTTGGGGTCGCGCTGGGCGCGCAGGGCGTCGGCGATCGACCCGCCGGCGGCGTTTGAGCTCACTCCGCTGAGCACCTGCTCGTGCTCGACCTCGCCGCCGCGCGGTCCGGCGACCTCGATGACCCGGAAGTGGTCAGCCGCGTCGTCGTGCCACCTGTCGGGGATCTTGGCCTCGATCGCCTTCTCGATGCGGCAGGCGAGATCGCAGTAGCGCTTCGCGTAGCCGGAATTGCGCTTGCCGAAATAGCCGCGGAGCACCGGCGTCGCGGCGAAGAGGTCACCCGCCTTGTCGGGTGTCTTGCCGAGCCCGGTCCCGAGGGCGTCGAGGTGGCGGTTGACCCACGCCATCACCTGGTCGACGTGGTCAGGGACGTTGATGGCCTCATAGAGGACGACGAGGTCGACAGGCTGGAGCTTGTTGACGACGCGATGCTGCTTGGCGTCGATGTCCTGCGGTTTGAGCGCCGTCCGCGACGAGGTCTCGGCCTCGTTGCCGGCGAGGATCGTGCTGATCACCTTCGAGCCCCCGCCGCTGTGGGCCGACAGCACGATCGAGTACTTCTCGTTGTCCGCCACCGTCTTGAGCTCCGAGCGGCCCGATTTGAGAAGCACGTCGCGGACGTACTCGAACGTCGGGAAGGAACCGAAGTCCGACGTGCCGCGGCCCTGGGCGAGGATCGTGACCACCTGGGGACCTTGGCCCTTCAGGCTCGCGACCTGCTGCTCCCAGTGCTCCTGGTCCACGTCGCGGACGGTGCCGGCGGCCGGTCGTCCGGCGCCGCCCTTGGCGACGAGGTAGCCGGCATAGGGGTCGTGGGCGTTCTCATCGAAGCGGAAGCCCCAGCCGTGGAAGTGCACGACGACCTGGACGGGCTGGTTGGGGTCAAGCTTGTCGGGCACGAGGACGACGGCCATGTGCTTGGGAGACTCGGCCGTCTTGTTGGCCTCATCGCTCTTCTCGGGCTTCCCGCTGACGGTGTAGCTGTCCTGGAACTCGCCGGTCCCGAAGGCGAGGCCGTGCACCTCCAGGCGCGTGATGCCGGTGCCCGACACGTTGGACTGCGGCTTGGTCCAGTCGGGGGAGCGCTGGAGGGAACGCAGCAGCTGGCCGAGCGCCCGGTTGCCGAGCGCTCCGGGGAGAGCGACGCGGCCACCGGCCGGTACGGCAGGTCGGCGCGCCGCGTGGTCCGGCGCTTCGCGGACCCCGGCCGGCGGGGCATGGTCCCACGAGCGCCCGGTCATCGGCGCAGCGTCGCGGGTCTGCGCCGATGCGTCAAGGGCGGGGCTGTCGCGCGCCCTGGTGGGGCCGGGCCAGGGGCCCGACCCCTGAACACCGACCCCGCTGACGGCTCCTACGCGGCGCTGGTCGCGGATCCGAGCGCGTGCGCCTTGATCGTGTCGTACTCGGCCTGTGTGATGGCACCGCTGTCGAGCAGCTGCTTGGCCTTCTCGATCTCACTGGCCGGACCCCCGGTGCCGGCGGTCCGCCGCACGTAGTCGTCGAACTGCGCCTGGGAGGCCGCCACGTCCTTGCTGCTGCGCTCGGCCATCCCGTCGTGGTAGATGAGCAGGTAGGCCAGCACGCCGAGGAACGGCAACACGATCACGAACACCACCCACAGGGCCTTGGCCCACCCGGAGATGTCGCGCCGTCGGAACAGGTCGATGAGGACGGTGATGGCGATCCAGATCCACGCCACCCAGGCGAAGAAGATCAGGATCGTCCAGAAGATGTTGAGGAACGGATAGCTCGAAGCGGCAAAGATGGTCAATTTCGCCTCCTAGGCGAGCCGGTCCGCGACAGACGGGTCTGCATCGCGGCGGCGTATTAGGGGTCCGTCGGACGGGAGCATTCTGGTTGGGGCCAGGGTCGGCAGTCATCACCCGCAGCGGGTGATCGCAATCGTCTCAGGTGAGGACCTGCGGGAACACCTTGTTGGTCTGGCCGTCGTCGACCGGTGCGCAGACGGCGGGGTGGTCATCGAAGTGCCCGGGCGTGGTCTTGGTCCACGGCACCGAGGTGTCCTTGGCGATCGTGTAGGTGATCTCGGCGCGGCGCAGCTGCTGGTAGACCACCTCGGCGCGGGCGTGGGTGCTCTTCGCCTTGCCCATGTCGTCGAGGACGGCCTGGGTGCGGCGCTTGGCCTCCGCGTCGCTGCCCAGGAACGCGGCGATCGCCGTCTCCTCGAGAGCCTTTCCCGATTGCTCGGTGCCGTCCGGGTTGTCCGGGCCGGAGTAGAGCTCGCTGCGGCCCTCGTCGCTCACGTGCGGCTCGATCGATCCGGCCCCCGCCTTGGCGATGGCGACCTGGACCCAGTTGAGCGCGGCGTCGGCACGCTCGCTGGAGAGCCGGTCGTTACCTTCAAACCCCGAGACCTTGTGGCGAGAGCCCTCGGGGGAGGTGTACCCCGCGACTGCGGTGACGACAGCCCCCTGCTGCAGGATCCCGCGGAACTGCTGCTCGGCGGTCTCGTCTGGGATCACGTCGGACTTCATGTAGGGGAAGTAGACCGACTGGACGCCCTGGGTCTCGGTGTGCTCGATGGTGGTGCCCGACTCGGTGTGCTCCGGGATCCAGGGGATCCATTCGTAGGCGGTGCGCTGCTCGATGTAGGCCTTGTCGGGCACCGGGCACTTGTGCTCCTTGGGCCCGTCGTCGAACCCGACGCTGACTCCGCCGCTGGGACGGCCCTTCGGGTCAACCGAGACGTTGACGTCGACGTGGACG
Source organism: Solirubrobacteraceae bacterium (assembly GCA_035503355.1). GTDB lineage: Bacteria > Actinomycetota > Thermoleophilia > Solirubrobacterales > Solirubrobacteraceae > Palsa-465. Next base: position 9,122 of record DATJTQ010000126.1, on the reverse strand, counting down.
TTGCCCTTGTGGATCTTGACCGTGCCGGTGCCGCCCTGGAAGCCCTGCGACGAGATGCTCGCGTCGATCTCGCCCGTGACCTCCCAGTTCTTGGCCTCGCCGATGTCGACGCTGACAAACGGCGTCACCTTCTGGGCCTTCGCCGCCTTGACGACATCGTCGGTCCCGCCGCCCTGACTGATGGCGCTCGAGATCGACTTCAGGAACTCCTCGGCCGCCTGCTGGGGATTGCCGCCGAGGCGGATCTCGCCGTGCGAGCCCTTGCACCAGCTGAGCTCCACCCAGGCCCGGTTGGAATCGTGACCCGTGTCGAACTTCAGGTTCGAGCGGTGCTCTTCCGGGTCGACCACCGTGAGCACCCGGCTGCGGCGGACGAGGAACCGGCTGCCGTCGTTGAGGGTGACGATCCTGGCGTCCTGCTCGGTGGCGGGTGCATCCTCATCGTGGACGATGGTCTTGTCGGTGATCGCGCACAGGATGGTCAGCGACGGCCCCTTGACCACCCGGCGCGGCGCGTCATCGGAGTCAGGCGTCGTGGTGGCGGGCGCGGTGTCGCGCATCAGCTGCGCGACGGCGCGGTTTCCGGCCGCACGCTGAAGGCGCAACATGCTGCCCGCCGGTCCTGGGAGGCCCGGCCTCGTGACGGGGGCCGAGCGGCCGAGGTCAGACGGGAGCCGCACGCGCGAGGACATCACGCGACTCGCTGGAAGGTCGTGCGCAACAGCGTTCCGTCAGCGCCGAGCTGACGGACCTCACGGTTGTCGCCCATGGTGGTGATGACGATCCTGGTGACCGGCTGGGGGGTGCCGTCGGGCCCCGGGGCGAACCCGATCGCGTCGTCGACGTCGGCGGCGTCGGCGATGTGGACGACCTTCCCGGTGATGCCATCCACGTACTCGATCTTGCCCGGATGGTCGGTCATGGCGAGAGCGCCTTCAGGATCGCGAAGCGGGCCGGCATGAGCTTGGAGAACTCGTACTCACGTGGGGTGCCGCGGACCTGCTGGTACTGCATCCACGACTCGGCGAAGTCCTCCGTCGGCGCCGCCTGGGCGTACTTGGAGGCACTCAGGCCGTCGCTGGCCATCGCTGCCTTCCACGGATCCCAGCCCTTGTCTGACGGCGAATCGCCCCACGCCTTGTCAGATTCGGCGTGACCGCTCTCGTGCATCAGCGCCCCGCTGAGCTCCTCCACCGACTGCGCGTGGACGGCCGCGGTCGGATAGATGCTCACCACGCCATCGGCGCCACAGGTCATGTACGACCCGGGGAAGCTGCCGCCCGTCGCCTTGGCGTAGCCGGGGTCGGCCGCCCACTTCGCGTCGTCGGGGTTGAGGGCGGGGTTGAGGTCGATCCGCGTGATCACCGCGAGCACCGGGGGAGGGACCCGGCTCACCGCTTGAGCGAGGTTCTCCAGCGTCGGAAGCTGCCTGGGGGCCGCCGGCCTGGTCACAGGGTCAAACACGGGGAAGCTGAACACCGCGCCCGTCAGCCGGCCGATCGTCAGCTGGTAGGCCTTGGCGTCCGCAGAGCCCGAGTGGTAATCGTGGCCCTTGGCATCGGTTGGGCTGCCGTACTCGTGCTTGGCGGGCGCGACGTTCTTGACGATCGCCCGCCCCCATTCGGAGACCGCCACGAGGCCCGGCTGGTCAGTGAGGAACTTGCGAAACGTCGCGGCGCTCGTCGTGTCCTTGGTCCGGTCGGCAAGCAGCGCCGCCATCGCCGCCGGCTCGTCGCGCGAGAGGGGCAGGTCACTCCCGAGCAGGAGGGTGAGCCGCTCCTGCTCGCCCGAGGTGAGGGCCCTGAAACCGGCGGTCTGTCGCATCTGGGTGATCGCCGGGATCTCGGCGCCGACGAGGTTGAGGACGTGGCTGCGGTCGTCGGCGGCCAGGGCGTTCAACGCTGCCGTGTGCTGGACCTCGAATGATGCGCGCGAGATGAAGCCCGCCTGGAGGACGGCCAGGCCCACCACACGGACTCGTTCGTTGTTGATGTCGGGCACCGCGCCGACCTGGTCCATCACCGGACCGAGCGCGAACTTGGCGGCCAGGGCCTGGGCCTCTGAGATCATCTCGTCGACCGTCTGGGCGTTGAGCCAGCGCAGCGCCCCCCAGATATCAGCGCGGTCGGGACCGGTCCAGATCCCGCCGCCCGTGAGCGCGGCCAGCATCTCCTCGCGCGACGTGAAGTCCTTGCGCGGGGGCTGCTGAAGCTGGGTGAGGGTCGGCTGCGACGGCTTGTCATCGGGCGCGATCCGCCGCGCCAGCCGCTGCGTTGCCTGGTTGCCGATGGTGCGCTGCAGCCACAGGCCCGCCAGCGCCCGCTGCCCGAGATCGGCGCCAGGGCCCAGTGCGGCGACCCGCTGCCCGAGATCGGCGCCGGCGTCCAGGGGGGCCACTCGCGGCGCAGCAGGACCATCGGCCGCGGCGCGTGCGGCCGACGCCACCTCCTCGGTCCCGTGCGATCTCATCTGCCCGCCGACAGCGTATCCCCGGCCGGGCCGCCTGCCTAGATGGCGGGCGCCGGCGAGTCCTGGCTCAGGGTCTCAGCGGGAATGAGCTCGATGACGCCGCGGGTGTCGCTGGTCGGCAGCGTCGCCGGCCGGCGGAAGCGCCGCTCGACGACGAGGTCGGCGCTGAACGACAGCCGGGCCTGGACCGCGCCGCTGGCCGGCGGGACGCTGAGCAGCGCGTGCATCCGCTTGCCTCCGGTCACGGTGCCGTCATGGAACGCGGTGAAGTCCCAGGTGAGGTCGGGACCGCCCCGGCCAGCGGCCGAGATGACCGGCTCGAGGGTCTCGTAGTCGTAGTTGTGGGTGTAGGTGCCGGCGCTCACCGCGACCTCGCTGAACTTCAGCGATGGGCTGACCTCGAGGCTCACGTGGTGGGGCACCTTCTCTTCCACCGTCCAGGGGTGCATGTCCTCGGCGCTCGGCGGCGTGCCGCCGTCGGCGGTGAGCAGCTCACAGCGCAGGCGCGCCCACTCGACGCGGACGTGGCCGGGGCGCGGGCGCAGCGAGAAGTCGAGGCGGACGACGAAGAAGTGCGCCCCTGGGGCCGCGGTCTTGGCCGCCGCGGCGGCCACCTCGGTACCGGCGGCCGCCTCCAGCGAAGCCACCTGGGGCGGCTCGATCGCCACCACCGGCATGTCTCGCGCGTCGACGGGCGCCGAGGCGGCGACCGATCGTGCGTCCGCGCCTCGTTGAGACGTCTCGCCTTCCAGGACCAGTGGCGCCTCCCACAGTGGCGTCCCTGGCTCACGCTCCGCTAGCAGCATGGTGTGCTCCCCTCGTCTGCGGCGGGGCCGGGCTCAGCTGACCCCATGTGTAGTCGCCCAGGAGGACATAGCCTCCCCAGTAATACGGGTGATCGAACCCCGGCTCGGCCTCGACCAGGCGAGCGGCCTCGTGAACCGCCCGGTCGCAATCGAGCTCGGCCTCGAGCAAGCGGTAGAAGTGCTCCATGAACAGCTGCGCGGCCCGGTCGTCGACCGGCCACAGCGTGACCAGGACTCTCCGTGCACCCGCGTGCAGGATGGCCATGCTGAGTCCGGCGACCTCGTCGCCGCGCAGCGGCTCGAGCCGACCCGACTCGCACGCCGAGAGGACGACGAGCTGGCTCGACAGGGTGGTGGCGATGAGATCGCGCGCCGTCCAGGATCCGTCGGCGAGGAGCACCGCCGAGCCGAGTGGGTCAACCGGGTCAAACTGGGCGTGCGCCGCGAGGTGGATGACCCGCGCGGCGGGGGCGGCCGCGGCGAGCGCTCCGCGGGTGGCATCGGGACCGATCAAGGGCGCCACGCCGAGCCGCCGACCCACCGACTCTGCCTCGTCACGAGCGAACGCCAGATCACCGAGCGGGTCGCCGGCCACGACATCGGTGCCGGCGCTGTCGGTGGCGCGTCGCCGGAGAACCTCCAGCACGCCGAGCGCCGGCTCGAGCACCAGCGACAGCGGCGAGCCGCGGCGCCGCTCGAGCTCACGGCCGATCACCGGCCAGGGCAGCGCCCGCGTCGATCCCTGGGGGGTGACGATCACACGGTCGCTGTCGCGAGTGACCTCGGTGAGCTTGTCCAGCAACTCCTGCAGCCGGCTCAGCCAGGTGGCGCCGCGGTCGTGGCCCCGCGCCAGCGGGATCTCGCGCCACATCCGGCCGGTGATGGCGGCCCAGTCGTCGGGACCGAGCCGGATGCCGACGATTCCCGGCCCAGGGGCTCCGGGCGAGGCGAACACGAAGTTGGTCGCGCCCGGCGTGTCGAAGGCCGACAGGACGGTCGTGCCGGAGGGGAGCGCGGCGATCAGTTCCTGTATTCGCTCACGGTCCAATGGCCGCCCGCGTCGCAGCGCGACGTACTCGCTCGCCTCCGCGCCCAGCTTCACCATCTCATCCCAGACGGCGCCGAGCTCTGAGCGCAGCTCTTGCCGCCGTGACGCCTGCGGGGGTGTGGGGATTCGCGCCCGGTCGGTCTCCGCGACCAGGTCGTGCTCGTCGATGTCGGTGAGTCGCTGCACCAGATCGCGCTCGCGAGCGAGGAGCTCGGCAGTGATCGCGGGCGGGGCGGGGAGCTCGCCGCGCCCCAGCGCCTCGGTCAGCAGCCGGGACTTCGGCGCCTCGGACAGGAGCAGCGCCTCCCACAGACCGTTCACCATCGCGTCGCGCTCTGCTCCGGGTAGCCCGGCCAGGAGATCGCCGAAGCACGCCTGATACAGCTCGGCCCCCAGATCGGCGTTGCCCAGCCGCTCGGCCGTGGTGGCGCCGGCAAAGACGTCCTCCCACGCGGCGAGCGCGTCCCGTTCGGCTCCGAGCGCGCCCCCGCGGTCCCCCACCGCGCGCCGCGCGCCGGCCATGCGGTGCAGCGCCATCGCCCGGCGCGGCGCGGCGTCCCCCGCAGCGGCGACCAGCTCCTCACGCGCGCTCAGGAGGCGGGTGCCGTCCGGGTCAAACCGTTCGATCAGCGGGTCGGTGCGGTAGCGGGCCCATTCGAGGCAGTCCGCCCATACCTCCACCAGCGGCACGCGGGCCGGGGCGCCGCGGGTCAGCCGCGGCGTCTCGCCGGGCTTGTCGAGATCGAGCGCCTCCTCGGTCGTCTCCAGGGCCTGACGGAGGTGCTCGGGGTTCTCGTCGCGGATGTAGGCGGCGAGCAGCTCGCGCATGTAAGCGGTCGCGTAGCGGAAGAGGTCATCACCGCCGATGCCCCGGCGCTCGGCGATGCTCCAGGTGACGAAGGCCGCTCGGAAGGTCACGGCCGGGTCGACGCCCGGGGTTCGGGCGTGGATCTGGCGCAGGCAGTCGAACGCCTGCGCCGCCCAATCGACGTCGTTCCAGCTCTCGCGGCGCATGTCCAGGATGAGTTCCTTGGCCCGATCGGGGTCGGCGCTGACCCCGTAGAGCATGTGTCGGTCAAGCAGGGCCTGCGTCAGCGCCAGCGTCAGCTCGGGGTCGGTCAGCGTGTCGCCGAGAGCGGTCAGCCGGCCCTCGCCGATCTCGATCGCCTCGTCGAGCGGGACCGACGCTCCGGTCCGATGATGCTCAGCGGTCAGCGCCAGGATGAGCAGCGTGTAGGCGCGCGCCCGCCAGGTCGAGTTCTCCGCGGACGTGGTGGTGAGCTCGCGACAGCCCTCCGCGGCGCGGCGCGCGTCCGACGGATCGCCGATCCGGCGAAAGCGGGCGAGCAGACCCCGGCTGAGGGTCAGCACCAGCGACGCATACCGCTCATCCCGGTGATCCCACGCGTAACGCCGTAGGCATGCCTCCAGCGTCGCGATCGCCGCGTCGAGCGCCCGCAGGCTTGTCCCCGTGCGCTGGTAGGTGGCGATCGCCTCGGCGGCGCCGGCGGTCTCGGCCGGCAGATCGCCGTCACCCGCCTGTCGTGGCGCCGGTGACTGAGGGGCCGGCGCCGGCCAGAGCCGAGGGGCCTGATCGAACCCCTCGCCGGCCATCAGGTCGCCCCACTGTGCGACCCCGTCGCGCAGCTCGTACGGGATCACCCCAGAGAAGAAGGTGCCTGATCCGTCTTCGAACCGGGTGACCAGGATGCTCTGGGGCCGGCCGAGGTTGAACAGGCCCTTGGCGGTGCTGGCCGTCCCCAGCATCACGGGATCGCCGATCGCGCGCGCCTGGTCCAGTTGCTCGCGCAGCCATTGATCGACCTGCTCGAGACGGCCCTCCGACGGCCCCTCGGCGAGGAACGATCGCTGCAGCGGTCCGAGGTCCGGATGACGGACGACGAACACTCCCCCCGCCACCAGCGTGCCGGCAACGAAGTCGGGGTGAACGGCGATCTTGCTCACCACCTCCTGCAGCGCGCTCTGCAGCAGCGCGTCCCGTTCCGCCTCGGAAGTCATACGTCCCCCATGGCCACCCGCCGAAGATCCTCCCACAGCCCCCTGTTTGCGACAAGCGAGAGAATGATGCCGTCGCTGAGACCAACATCGAGGGAGGCAAGCGGTGAGTGAGACAACTCTGATCGCCAACGGCACGATCGTGACGGCCGAGGGCGAGTTCGCCGGCGACGTGCTGATCGACGGCGAGACGATCGCGGCGGTCGGGAGAGTGGACTCGCCGGAGGGGGCGACGGTGATCGACGCCACCGACTGCTTCGTGCTGCCGGGCCTCATCGACAACCACACACACCTGTCGATGCCGTTCATGGGGATGATGTCCTCCGACGACTACAACACCGGCACCCAGGCCGCGGCGGCCGGCGGCGTCACCTGCCTGGTGGACTTCGCCATCCAGCGCGAGCCCGACACGCTGCACTCGGCGCTGGAGGAGTGGTCCGGCCGTGCCGATGGCGCCGCCCACGTCGACTACGGCTTCCACATGGCGATCACCAACGCCAGCGAGCCGGTGCTCGACGACATGACGGCGATGGTCGAGGCCGGGATCTGCTCCTTCAAGCTGTTCATGGCCTACAAGGGCGAGCTGATGGCCCGCGACGACGCGCTCATGGCGTGCATGGAGCGGGCGCGCGACCTCGACGCGCTCACGATGGTGCATGCTGAGAACGGCGACATCGTCGATCTCCTCGTCACCCGGGCGCTCGCTCGCGGCGACACCTCCGCGATCAATCACGCCCTCACCCGTCCCGAGTACGTCGAGGCCGAGGCCACCGACCGGGCCGCTCGCATCGCCGAGACCGTGGGCGCTCCGCTGTTCGTCGTCCACGTCACCTGCGCGGCGGCCGCCGCGGAGATCGAGGCCGCCAAGCAGCGGGGGGCCGACGTCACCGGCGAGACGTGCTTTCAGTACCTCACCAACACCATGGAGGACCTCCGCCGCCCGGGCGTCGAGGGATGCCGCTACATCTGCTCGCCACCCCTGCGCGACGCGTCGAACCATGCCCTCCTGTGGGGCTATCTCCAGCGCGGCGTCCTGGAGAGCGTCTCCACCGATCACTGCCCGTTCACCGACGAGCAGAAGGGGCGCGGGCTGGACAACTTCAGCCTGGTGCCCAACGGCCTGGCGCTGATCCAGCACCGCCTCTCGAAGCTGTGGGACACCGGGGTCCGCGCCGGCCGCATCTCGCGCTCGCAGTTGGTGGCGCTCACCTCGACGACGATCGCGCAGCGGTTCGGGCTCACGGGCAAGGGGGCGCTGCTGCCCGGCAAGGACGCCGACGTCGTCGTGTTCGACCCCCACGCCCCGCGTGATTACGGGGTGGCCAACTCGTTCATGAACGTCGACTATGACCTCTATGAGGGCGAGACGGCCAGCGCCAGCGTCCGCCACACCTTCTCACGGGGAACGCTGGTCTATGACCGCGGCGAGATCCTCACCCAGCCCGGTCACGGGCGCTTTGTCCGCCGCTCGCTGTCGCCGGCCGCCGCGGCGGTCCGGTGAGCGCGCTGAAGCTGGACCCGGCCGCGGTTGTCGCTGACCTCGACGAGCTCGCCGACCAGAGTGGGGGCCGGTTCGCCGGGGCCGACCGGCTGGCCTGGAGCCCGGCCTGGCTGGGCGCGCGCCAGTGGCTGGACGGCAAGCTCTCGGACATCGGCCTCACGTCACAGATCGATGCCGCGGGCAACCTGTGGGCGGCCATCGACGGTGAGGCGGACGGCTTCCTGATCGTGGGCTCCCACATCGACGCGGTCCCCGACGGAGGCTGGCTGGACGGGGTGTTGGGTCTGCTCACCGCGCTTGAGACCATGCGCCAGCTGACGCGCCGCGACGCACCTCTGCCCATCGGAGTGCGGTTCGTCGACTGGGCCGACGAGGAGGGGGCGAGGTTCACGCGCAGCCTGCTCGGATCCTCGGCGGCGGCGGGCACGCTGGTGGCCGACGACGTGCGCGGTCTGGTCGACGCCGGCGGGACCACGCTGGCCGACGCGCTGGCCGCCTGCGACGTCGATCTCGACGGCGCCCACGCCGCCGGTGCCTCGCTGGAGGGAGCGCTCGGCTACCTCGAGCTCCATATCGAGCAGGGGCCGGTGCTGCTGGAGCAGGGGAGGCTGGCCTCCGCGGTGTCGGGCACCTTCGGCGTGGAGCGCCACCTGGTGACCTTCACGGGCCAGGCGGCCCACGCCGGCTCCACGCCGATGGCGATGCGCCAGGACTCGCTGGCAGCGGCGGCGCGGTCAGCCCTGGCCGTCCGCGAGTCGGCGATCGCGCGCGGCGGCGTGGGAACCGTCGGCCGCATGGATTCCGCGCCCGGAGTGATCACCGCGGTGGCGGGGCGCACCGAGATGCAGCTCGACCAGCGCCACCTGGACGCCGAGGCCCTGGCGTCCATGCTCGACGACGCGACCCGGGCCTGCCAAGCCGCCGCTGAAGAGTTCGGCTGCACGATGGAGATCCGGCGCGTGTTCAGCGCCACGCCGACGGTGTTTCACCCGGCGCTGGTCGCGATCGCGCAGACCGCGGTGCGCGAGGCCGGTGGCGGCGACGGCGAGCCGATTCCCAGCGGCCCGCTGCACGACGCGACCGAGATCGGCAGGATCGTCCCGACGGCCATGATCTTCGCGCAGTCAGACCCGCCGATCTCGCACGCGGCCATCGAGAATTCCTCCCCGGCCGCGCTTGACGTGGCCATCGACGCCTACGGGCGCACGGTCGAGCAGGCGCTCGGCGCCGTCGCCGACCTCACCCACTGACAAGGAGCCAACCGTGAAGTTCGGTGTCGTCC
>DATJTQ010000125.1:0-32079 GCA_035503355.1 Solirubrobacteraceae bacterium | reverse complement strand
GATCGGCGTCCTGGGCGCCCTGGAGGCCGAGGGGTTTGAGGCCGGGGACGAGGTGGAGATCGCCGGGGTCGCCTTTGATCTGGACCCTGACGTCTGATTGGTCGGTGTGGTGGGGGGCTGCGTGGGGTGACCGTGGGAGATAAGGGTTACGTGGTGATCGTTATCTCCCACGGTCCTGTGCCCATGGGCGCTTTCGCCGTCCCCACCTTCCTTCCCAAGCGCAGTTGACGTTCGCCGATAGCCCGCGACACGCCCAGGCCCACAGCGCGCCACGTACCCTTGCAAACGCATCATGGGACCCCTGGTCGTCAAGCTCGGCTCCAGCATCGTCGCCAACGACGACGGCGAGGTGCGCGCGGACGTCCTGGGCCGGATCTGTGACGAGGTCGCCGAGCTCCACAGGACCGGCCGCGCGCTGATCATCGTCACCAGCGGCGCGATCGCGCGGGGGATGGGGGTCATGGCGCTGCCGGTGCGCCCGCGGACCATCGATGAGCTCCAGGCGGCCAGCGCGGTGGGCCAGGGCAAGCTGTACCAGGTCTATGACGAGATGCTGCGCGACCGGGGGGTGCCGACCGCCCAGGTGCTGCTCACCTTCTTTGACATGAGCGCGCGGACGCACTACCTCAACGCCCGTCAGACGCTGCGCAAGCTGCTGGAGTGGCGCGTGGTGCCGGTCATCAACGAGAACGACACCACCACCACCGACGAGATCTCGTTCGGCAACAACGACTTCCTCGCCGCGCAGGTGGCGATCCTGCTCGGGGCCGAGCGGCTGCTGCTGCTCACCGACGCCGGCGGCGTGTTCACCGCCGACCCGCATCACGACCCCGCCGCGCAGCTCGTCACCGAGGTGACGGACTTCAGCGCGCTTGATCCGCTCGACATCGGGCAGACGGCCTCGCCGCTGGGCTCGGGCGGGATGCGCTCCAAGGTGGTGGCCGCCGAGATGGCCACCGCGGCGGGGATCCCGACGGTCATCGCCAGTGGGCTCACCCCCGGGACGATCGCCGCCGCTGCCACCGGGGCCCCCACGGGCACCGGGTTCCCGGCGCGGGAGGGGCGCTACTCCAGCTTCAAGCTGTGGCTGAAGTACGCCAAGCCGGTGCGGGGCCGGGTCCTCGTCGACGCCGGTGCCGCCCGCGCGCTGCGTGGCGGGGGAGCCAGTCTGCTGCCGGTGGGCGTCGTCGAGGTGAGCGGCGTCTTCGAGGCCGGCGATGCGGTGGAGATCGCCCATGAGGACGCGACCGTCGGCAAGGGGATCAGCAACTACTCGGCCGCCGAGCTGCGCCAGGTGCGGGGACTGCAGTCCGGCGCGGTGCGGACCGTCTTGCCCCGCGCCAGCGAAGAGGCGATCCACCGCGACTATTTCGTCCTGGCCTAGATGGTTGATTCCACGACCCCGCGTGCCGGATGAATCCGGATGATGCATCGCCGGAACGGCGTCCTCGGACCTCGATGTGGCAGGGCCACACCTTCGGTCCTGCGTCCTTGACCGGCTCGATGGCGGGTGGGCCCGGTTCCCCCGGCCTCCACGCGGCCGTGGAATCAACCATCTAGCCGCGGGCGGATACAGTCCGCGTGGGATGGCCGGGATGCGGACCGAGGAGTCGGCTGAGACCGAAGCGCCGGTCATGGCGGATGTGCGGTCCGTGGGCCGCGTCGCGGAGGCGGGCGATCTCAGCCCGGCCGGCCTCCTCGCCCTCCAGCGCGCCGCCGGCAATCGTGTGGCCCGGGCGGCGATCGCCCGCGGCCAGCTCGGTGGCGGCCGGCGGATCCTGGCCCGCGACAAGAGTCTCGATGATCAGGTCGCCGACCTGCAGGCGAAGATCTCCGCCGCTCCCACCGTCACCGATCCCCTCAAGCAGGAGGCCAAGGCGCTGGCCACCAAGTGCTGGGCCGGCAAGGACGCCGACATCGCCGCCGCGCGCGGGCAGGTGAAGAGGATCGTCGGCTCGCTCATGGCCAACAAGGCCCAGGACACCGGCATCGATATCGCCGCAGCCACCAAGGACGGCGAGGTCGAGAAGTCGGCGCTGGCCCAGATGGGCAACTCCACCATCCCCGGCATGGAGAACTACCTGGTCAAGATGGCCCGCCTGGGCGGGGTCGCCATCACCGGCCCCGCCGCCAACCAGAAGGTCACCGACTGGCTCGATGCCAACACGGACAAGATCGGCGGCGCGCTCGTCAAGCTCCAGGGCCAGGGCGTCACGGGCATGAAACAGACCGACCTCGGCCAGGAGGTCCTGGGGCAGATGCTCACGGTCTTCTTCCGTGCCGCCAGCGACGCCGAGGGCGACATCAAGCCCGACCCGCTGGGCAAGCTCGCCAAGCTCGGCGTCGACGCCGCGACGGGCGAGATCATCGCCGACTGCGACGTGTGGGCCACCTACGGCGCGCGCCTGTTTCGCGCCATCGGGTGGGACACGGTGGCCTACCTCAGCGTCATGCCCGACGAGAAGGATCCCACCGACTCCTCGGTGGACCGCCCCGGCCACGCCGTCGCGCTGGTCAGCCACACGGTGGGGCAGACCACCTCCTACGCGGGGGTGAGTGATTTCACCATCCAGGCGTTCACCGCCACCACCGAGGCCGCTGCCAAGCAGGAGCTGCTGGACCTGGCCCTGGACATCTACTCGGCCAAGGGCATCCCCAAGAAGTACAAGTCCTACTACGTCGCCGCCGGGGCCGGGGGCGCCTACGACGTGAAGATCCTCGATCCGGTCAAGAACGGGCTCACGCCATGGAAGAGCGTGCCGTGACCAGCCGCGTCCAGAGGCCCCAGGGCACTCGGTAACCTTTGATCCATCATGGCCAGCACCGCACTGTCCATCGCCGAGACCTGCCAGACCGCCCAGCGCGCCGCACGCGCCTTGGCCGTGCTGGGCTCCGGGGTCAAGGACGAGGCGCTGTACGCGATGGCCGACGCGCTGGAGCAGTCGACCGAGCAGATCCTCGAGGCCAACGCCCGCGACCTGCAGGACGGAGAGGAGAACGGCCTGTCGGCGGCGCTGCTCGACCGGCTCGCCCTCAACCCCGCCCGTATCGCCGCCATGGCGGCGGGGGTGCGCAAGATCGCCGCCCTGCCGGACCCGGTGGGCGAGGTCATCGACGGCTCGACCCTCCCCAACGGGCTGCAGATGCGGCGCGTTCGCGTCCCGCTGGGCGTGATCGCCGTGGTCTACGAGGCCCGCCCCAACGTCACCATCGATGCGGCGGCACTGTGCCTGAAGTCAGGCAACGCGGTGGTGCTGCGGGGGTCAAGCTCCGCCGCGCACTCCAACGCGGTGCTCGCCGCGGTGGCCTCAGATGCGGCCACTGCCGCCGGGCTGCCGGCGGGCGCGATGTCGCTGATCGCCGGCGGGGCACGTGAGGAGCTGGCCGAGCTCGCCACGCAGACGGGCGTCGTGGACCTGATCATCCCCCGGGGTGGAGAGGGCCTGAAGGCGGCGCTCAAGGGGGTGGCCACGGTCCCGGTGATCTACGCCGCCTCCGGCAACAACCACGTCTACGTCGACGCCGGCGCCGATCTCGACGCCGCCCGCGCCATCGTCCTCAACGCCAAGCTGCAGCGGCCCGGAACCTGCAACGCCGCCGAGACCCTGCTGGTCCACAGCGCCGAGGCCGACCAGTTCCTCCCCGACGTCCTCGGTGCTCTGCACGAGGCCGGCGTCGCGCTGCACGGCGACGATCGGGTCCGTGCCGCCGTCCCCGACCTCCCCGTCCACCCCGCCACCGACGAGGACTGGGACACGGAGTACCTCGCGCTGGAGATGGCGGTGGGCGTGGTGGACTCCGTCGAGGACGCCATCGGCCACGTCAACGCCCACGGCAGCGGGCACTCCGAGGCCATCGTCACCCCGTCCACGGCCGCCGCGCGGGCCTTCCAGCTCGGCGTCGACGCGGCCTGCGTGTACGTCAACGCGTCGACGCGCTTCACCGACGGCGGCGAGTTCGGCATGGGGGCCGAGATCGGCAACTCCACCCAGAAGCTCCACGCCCGCGGGCCGATCGGGCTCCGCGAGCTGTGCACGTTCAAGTACCTGGTCGACGGCGCCGGGCACGTCCGCGCCTGATCTGGCCCGTCTGAGCCCGCGCGCGGCCACCACCAGCGACGATGCGCATCGGCATCCTCGGCGGCACCTTCAATCCGCCACACCTCGGTCACCTCGTGGCAGCCCAGGAGGCATACCGTGAGCTCGACTTGGACCAGGTGGTGCTCATTCCTGCCGGCATCCCGCCCCACAAGCCCGTCGACGACGAGCCGGGGCCCGAGCACCGGCTCGCGCTGTGCCGGCTGGCCGTCGACGGCGATGATCGCTTCACCGTGTCTGACCTGGAGCTGCGCCGCGACGGCCCGTCCTTCACGGTCGATACCCTCAAGACACTGAGAACGCAATCGCCCTCAGACGACCTGTTCCTCATCCTCGGCGGTGACATCGCCGCGGGGCTCCCGAAGTGGCATGAGCCCGAGCGGGTGTTGGAGCTGGCGACGGTGGCGATCGCCAAGCGCCGCGGGACGGCGAAGGCGGCGGTCCAGGAGGCCCTGGCGCAACTCACCGGCGGTGAGCGGGCCCGGTTCTTCCAGATGCCGCGGATCGGGATCTCCTCGACGATGGTCCGCCGCCGGGTCCGCGCCGGGCAGCCGATCCGCTACTTCGTTCCCGACGGCGTGATGGACTACATCGAGACCCACGGCCTGTACGGCCCACCAGGAGGAAAATGACCCAAGTCAACCCCACGCACGACGCCCCTCGTCAGCTCAGTCCCGAGGAGACGGTCGCCGCCGTGGCGGACCTTGCCGCCGATCGCAAGGCGCTGGACATCGTCCAGCTCGATGTGCGGGGCATGATCGGCTACGCGGACTATTTCGTCATCTGCACCGGCCGGACCGACCGCCAGGCGCGGGCGATCCACGACGCCATCCACGAGGGCATGAAGAGGCGCGGGATCCTGCCGCGCCGCGTCGAAGGGCTCACGGAGTCCAAGTGGATCCTCATGGACTACCTCGACGTGGTCGTGCACGTGTTCACGCCCGACACCCGGGAGTACTACCGGCTCGAGCAGCTCTGGGGCGAGGCGCCGTCGCTGGCCGTCGGCGTGGCCTGAGCCGTCCCCACTCGCCCGCCCCGCCTCCTACAGCGCCGTCATCAGCTTCGGCGCCACTTCCTTCTTGCGGCTCATGACGCCGGGCAGCTCGATCACGCTATCGGCCGCCTCCACGCCGAAGCTGCGTGCCACCGCGCCGACGTCACCGGCGACGAGCATCTCCGTGCCCTTGTCCATCACGTCGGTGACCATCAGCGCGTAGAGGGCCAACTCGCGGTCCTCGCGCTCGCGCTGCAGCGCCTCCAGCAGCTCCCCGGTGCGCTCCATCAGCGCGTCGCCGACGACCTCGACCTGCGCGATGCAGATCTCCTGGCCGCCGCGCACCTGGTAGCGCTTGGCGTCACGGGTGACGATCTCCTCCGCGCTGAGGTCAGAGACATCGGAGGTGGCCTCGAACATCTCGCGGCCCAGGGCGTGGGCGTCGACGGCCAGCACGCGCTCCAGGTACTCGACCACCGCGTGGTCACGCCGCGTGGTGGTGGCGGAGTTGAGGATGACGGTGTCCGACAGGACCGCCCCCAGCAGCATCAGCGCCGTTGGGCGGCTGGGCTCCATGCCGGAATTGCGGAAGCGCTCGACCACAAGCGTGGCCGTCGACCCCACCGGGTCAAAGGTGGCGGTCACCGGGATGCGGGTCTCGATCGACCCGATGTGATGGTGGTCGAGGATCTCCAGGATCTCGGCCTCGTCGATCCCCACGGCGCTCTGAGCCTGCTCGGCGTGGTCCACCAGCACCACTCGCCGCCGCGACGGCGCGACCAGGTCTGAGCGGGTGACCAGGCCCACCGGCCGGTCGTCGGCGTCGACGGCCACCGCCGCGCCGTAGTGGCTCTCCTTGATCTGCTCGGAGATGTCGTTGACCAAGAAGTCGGTGTTGACGGTCAGCGGGTCTGGCTCCATGAGCGCGCTGCAGGGGGCGGCGAGGGTGATCATCCGCCCGGCCACGTAGCTGTCGAGCGGCGAGATGACGATGGCGGTGCCCCGCTCGCGGGCGGCGGCCAGCGCCTCGGGGGCCGGCTGGGCGGAGTTGGAGAGCACCACCAACGCGGCGCCGAGCTCGATCACTCGCGTCTGGGCGTCCGGGCGGTTGCCGACGACGACGACGTCGCCATCGGAGATCCCGCTGCGCGAGGCCGGGTCCATCGCGTAGACCCATACCCGGCCTGACAGCCGTCGCTCCTCGCCACAGACGAGCTCGCCCTCCAGGGCGGCGACGACCGCGCTGAGGAAGGTGGGCGCCTCCTCCAGGGTGGAGGTGCGCAGCGAGTCGCGGACGTAGCGCCGGGCCAGGGCGCGTTCGGTGAGCACGCCGGCCAGCGCACCCGCGTCATCGACGATCGGCACGAGCTCCAGGTCGGCCTTGGCCATCGCCCGTCCGGCTTCGCGCACCGGCTCGTCGTGGCGGCTGACGGGGAAGTTCTCCTGCATCACGTCGGCGGCGCGCAGCATCACATGGGCGAGGTAGCGGGGCTCGCTGGCCCCGCTGCGCGCCAGCAGCCATCGCGTCTGCGAGTTGAGGTCGCCCAGCCGCGCCGCGACGTAGTCGTTGTTGGGGTCCAGCCTCCCCTTGAGCTCCGCGTAGCCGATCGCGGAGGCGATCGAATCGGTGTCGGGGTTGCGGTGACCGGTGACGTAGATGGGCCGCACCCGCCGATTATCGCGGGCGCGATACCGTCCCGTCGACACGGACCCCACCCATCCCTGCTGCCACTGACATCAGGAGTGTCGATGCCGACCGCACCCACCATCCTTCCCACGCAGATCACCCAGGGCAGCGCTCCGGGTCTCAACTATCGCCTGGAGGGCGAGCTCGTCCCGGTGCTGCACATGGCGCTCAATGGGGAGGTGCCCGTCTACTTCGAGCATCACGTGCTGCTGTGGAAGTACCCCAGCCTCCAGATCGGTCTGCATCCGCTCAAGAAGGGGCTCAAGCGCCGCGTCTTCGGCGGCATGCCCCTGCTGCTGCTCGAGGCCCAGTCCGCCGGGGAGCTGGCCTTCAGCCGTGACGCTCCCGGGCATATCGCCGCGCTGCACCTCCCGCCGGGTCAGGGCATCGTCGTGCGCGAGCACCAGTTCCTCGCCGCCACCGGCCACGTCCAGTACGACTACAACCGCATCAAGGGCTTCGCCAACATGCTCTACGGCGGGGGCTTCTTCATCGACGAGTTCTTCGCCGGCGACCAGGAAGGCGTGGTCTGGGTGCACGGGTACGGCAACGTCTTCGAGAAGCAGCTCGACGCGGGGGAGACGATCGATATCGAGCCGGGCGGCTGGGTGTACCGCGATCACTCGGTCTCCATGACCCAGGAGGTCTACGGCTTCAAGACCGGCTTCTTGGGCGGCGGCGCCGGCAACCTCATCTTCAATCGCTTCACCGGCCCGGGCCGCGTCGGCCTCCAGAGCGCGTACTTTCACCCGCCCGTCAGCGAGGGCGCGGGCGGCAACGCCCAGCGCGAGGGCGCCGGGGGCCTGCTCGGCGGCATCGTCGGCGGCCTGCTCGACAACTAGACACAGCCCTCAGATCGCGGAGCGCGCCACATGCCCCACGAGCCCGGTCATCTTCAGACCCACCCGCTGCCCCCCGGGATCGTCGGCGCCCTGGGGATCGGCGGTTATCAGCTGCTCGCCGACGTCGCCGGGGTGGGGGCCGGGCGCATCGGGTCCCACATATTCCTGCTCGTGGCACCCGACCCGGATCCCACCGTGCCGGATGCGGGCACCCAGATCACGCTGCACCAGGCGCGCCTGAAGGATGAGGCCGACGTCGCCGCCTTCACCCAGCTCGCCGCCCAGCTCGGGTACCTGCGCCTCTCGGGCTACCGGCTCACGCTGGAACGCCACGGGCTGCGCAGCAAGGTCGGCGTGCTCAACCCGGCCACCGGGGCCATCGTCACCACCATCCCCGACAAGCATCCCGGAGGGCTGTTCGGCGGGGGTGGGGGCGCCGCCAAGCTGCTGGCCGGCGCGCGATCGCTGCCGCCGGCGGGGGCGCCGCCGGATCTCCAGGACCCCGAGCTCCTGCGCCAGGTGCTGCTGGCCCTCGCCCTGCGCGACGAGGACGTCTCCGGCGCCGAGGCGGCTGAGCTGGCCGACCGCGCGCTGCAGCTGACCCGGGGGGACGCCGCACTGGACCCGCCGGCGGCGCTGGAGGCGGCCAAGAACGCATAGGCATTTCGCCGACTGAGCTAAAGATGACCGGAATCCGGCCGATAGTGGCGGCATGCCCACCAATGTCGCCGCCGGCTCGGGCTGCGCGGCGCGCTGACCTCACCGACGCAGGATGCCCGGCACCCATTTTGACTCAGAGCAGCGCCTGTCGCTGATCCTCGAGACCCAGCAAGCGATCGCGGCGGCGGGCGACGATCTGGAGAGCCTGATGCAGATCGTCGCCGACCGGTCGACGGCGATCCTCGGCGCCGACGGCGCCATGGTGAACCTCATCGACGGCGACATGCTCCATACGCGAGCCGCCAGCGGGACGGGCAGCGCCGTGCACAACGCCCGGCGCCCCATCGGCAATTCGATCGCGCGGTACGCCATCGAGAGCGGACAACCCCTGCTGGTGGAGGACACCCGCACCGACCACCGCATCAACCAGGAGATGCGCGGCAAGGTCGGGGACACGTCGCTGATCTGCGTCCCGCTGTTCTCGGGCTCCGACGTCATCGGCACGCTCAACGTGATGAGCAACTCCGAGACCGAGCGGCTCAACGAGGAGGACCGCCAGACCCTCGAGATGCTCTCCGTGGTCCTTTCGGCCGGGGTCAGCCGCGTGGCCGAGTTCGACGCCCGCCGTGCCCAGGCCCAGGCCATCGCGCGCTTCCGGACGCTGTTTGACGGCGCCTCGCTGGGGATCCTGCGCCTGGACGCCGACGGTGTGGCCGTCGAGGTCAACCCCGCGCTGGAGGAGATGCTGGGCGCCGGTGCCGACGAGCTGATCGGCTCGCGCTTCAGCGCCCACCTGATCGCCGAGCACCGCGAGACCGTCGACGCCCTGTTGGCCGAGACGGTGGCCGGCGCCCGTGACTCCTTTGCCCTGGAGGCGCGCTGCACCACCAAGTCGGGCGATTCGCTGTGGGCCCACGTGCGGGCCGTCGCCGAGCAGCGCGACACCGCCGCGCCGCTGCGCGTGGTGGCGATGATCGAGAACATCTCCGAGCGCAAGCGCGCCGAGCAGGAGCTCATCCGCCAGTCCCAGCTCAACGAGCACCAGGCGCTGCACGACCCCCTCACCGGTCTGCCCAACCGGCTGCTCTTCGGCGAGCGGATCGACCACGCCATCCGCCACGCCGAGCGCAACCACTCACGGCTCGCCGTCGTGCTCATGGACCTGGACCGCTTCAAGGAGGTCAACGACTCGCTCGGGCACTCCGCCGGGGACCACCTGCTCATCAAGGTCGGCGAGCGCATGCGCGACGCCATCCGCGGCTCGGACACGGTGGCCCGCCTGGGGGGCGACGAGTTCGGGCTGCTGCTGCCCGACCTGCATGACGGCGACGGCGCGATCCCCGTGATCACGCGCATCCGCGCCGCCCTCGAGCGGCCCGTCTACGTGCACTCGCTGCCCCTGGCGGTGGAGGCCTCGATCGGGATCGCGGTCTATCCCGATCACGGCACCGACGCCCAGGCGCTCATCCAGAAGGCCGACGTCGCCATGTATGACTCCAAGCGCGACAACGCCTCCCACACCTTCTACGACGAGGGCTCGCACGAGTACGACGTCACCCGCCTGACCCTCGTCGCCGAGCTGCGCCGGGCCATCGCCGCCCACGAGCTCATCCTCCACTATCAGCCCAAGGCGGCGCTTGAGAGCGGCGCGGTCCGCTCCGTGGAGGCGCTGCTGCGCTGGGAGCACCCCGAGCGCGGGATGGTCTTCCCTGACTCCTTCATCCCCATCGCCCAGGAGACCGGGCTCATCGGCCCGCTGACCCTGTACGTGGTCGAGGAGGCGCTGCGCCAGGGCCGCCAGTGGCGTGACGCCGGCCTGGACCTGTCGATCAGCGTCAACCTCTCGACGCGCAACCTGCTCGACCGCGACTTCCCCAACCAGGTGGCGGCGCTGCTCAAGCGATGGGGGATGGGCCCCGAGTGGCTGGAGCTGGAGGTCACCGAGTCCTCCATGCTGGCCAACCCGACGCGGGCCAAGGCCGTGCTCTCAGAGCTCTCGGCGCTGGGCCTGCGCCTCTCCATCGACGACTTCGGCACCGGGTACTCGTCGCTGAGCTACCTGCGCCAGCTGCCCGTCGACGAGATCAAGATCGATCGCTCGTTCGTGATGGGGATGAGCGAGCAGACCGGCGACGCGGTCATCGTCCGCTCCACCGTGGATCTGGGCCGCAACCTCGGGCTCGAGGTCGTCGCCGAGGGCGTGGAGACGGTGGAGCACTGGAACCAGCTGCGCGCGCTGGGCTGCAACACCGCCCAGGGCTACTTCCTCTCCAAGCCCGTCTCGCCCGAGGAGCTCACCGCGTGGCTGCAGGCACGGCCGGGCGCTGAGCGCGACGTCGCCGCGGCCTAGAACGTCTAGAACGACGAACGCCGCCACGGAGGGCGGCGTCCTGGAGTGGAGCTAGCCGGGCTCGAACCGGCGACCTCCTGCATGCCATGCAGGCGCTCTCCCAGCTGAGCTATAGCCCCGTTGGGTCCTGAGGCAAGGGTAGTACATGGGCCGTCACCGGCGCGGACGGCTGCTTTCATCTCGCCGATGGAGCCGCCTCTGGACGCTCAGGGCCTCAGCCGCCGGTACGGGCGCCTCACCGCCCTGGCCGGGCTGAGCCTCACCCTGGGCCCTGGAGAGTGCGTCGCGCTGATCGGGGCCAACGGCAGCGGCAAGTCGACGGCCGTGGGCATGATCACCGGCAGCCTGACGCCGACGGCCGGCACTGTGCGCATCTGCGGCGCCGATCCGCATCGCGAGCCCGAGGCCCAGCGGGCACGGGCCTCGGTGGCGGTCGTGCCCGACACGCCGCTGCTCTACGAGGACCTGTCGGTGCGCCAGCACCTCGAGCTGGTGGCACTCGCCCACGACTGCGCCGACGACGAGCTGGACGGCCGCATCGACCAGATGCTGGGCGAGCTGGGGCTCGCCGCGCGCGCCGACTATCTGCCACACGAGCTGTCGCGAGGGATGCGCCAGAAGACACAGCTCGCCTGCGCGCTGATCCGGCCGATGTCGCTGCTGGTGCTCGACGAGCCGGTGGTGGGGCTCGATCCGCCGTCGCAGGCGCTCCTGGCCGAGCTGCTGGTGGCGGCCAAAGGGGAGGGGGTGGCCGTCCTGTTCACCACTCATCAACTCGCCTTCGCCGACGGGATCGCCGATCGCGGCGTGGTGCTGGAGGAAGGCGAGGTGCTCGACGAGGGTCCCTGGGAGGAGCTGGCCCGCCGCGCGGGCGAGCGGGGATGGCGGGCATATTGAGCGCGGGCGGATACCCGGCGGCGACGGTGGCCGGCGTGCGGCGCTATCAGGCGGTGGCGCGGCGCCGCCCCGGCAGGGGCGAGCGGCTGGAGGCGGTCTACATCGCGGGCGTGGTGATGCTGATCGCCCTCGTCCTCGTCTACCACGCGGCGCACACGGCGCTCGTCGAGGTGATCGACCCGCTCGAGGTGGCGCGGTGGGGGCCGGCACTGACGCTGCTGGCCCTTCTGGGGGCGGGCTACTGGGGCACCGTGCAGGGGCCGGTGGTGTTCTCGGTGGCCGACCTCGGCCATCTGATCCTGGGGTCACCGCTGCCGCGGCGGGCGCTCGTCGCCGGGCCGCTGCTGCGCGGCGTGGCCGCCGGCGCCGTGACCACTGCCGCCGCCGGCGGGGTGGCCGTCATCGGGCTCACCGGGCGCGGGCACACGCTCGCCGCCGGCCGGGCGATCGACCTGGTGGCCGGCCTCGCGATCCTCGGCATCCTCGCCGCCCTGATCTCCTTCGTGGTGTCGATCGACCGCCGCGGCGAGCGTCTCCTGCGACTGGTCACCGTCCCCGTGATCATCGGTGCCGGCGCGCTGATCCTGATCGGCGCCCTGGCGGGGCGGACCGGACGCGACGTGGGCCTGTGGTCAGGGCCGTGGGGATGGGCGCTGCAGGCCGCGGGGTCGCCCACCGGGTGGTGGATCGCCGCGACCGCCGGGCTCGCTCTCGTGGTCGCGGTGACCGGGGCGCTCGTCTGGCGCCGCCGCGGGGGCGGCGAGTCGGAGCGGTATCTGCGCCGCTCGGAGGGCCACGCCCGGCTGCAGGCCTCTGCGATGGATCTCAACGTCCGGACGGCGTTGCAGGGGCTGGGCGAGGTCGCGGGCGGTCCTCGGCGGCGTCGGGCCGCGCAGCTGCCACGGTGGCGGCGGTGGTTGAGCCGCGGGCGTCCGCGGGCGCGAGCCACTGACGGTGGCGCTCAGATGGCCTCCGCGAGCGGGGCGATCGCCGCGGTGCTGTGGCGCGACCTCGTCTTCGCCGCCCAGCGACCCGAGGTCCTGTTTCAGGCGCTGCTGGCGGGGGCGGCGGGAACCGCCCTGGCCCTGCTGGATGCCGGTCGCCTGCTCGGCGTCGTGGCCGCGGGGGTGCTGCTCTATGTGGCGGCGGCGCGCCTGCTTGATCCGCTGCGCATCGAGAACGACGCCCCGGGGCGCAGCCGGGTGTTCCTCGGGACCCGCCCGGGGCGGGCGTATCTGGCGCACGCCGCCCTGCCCGCCGTCTTCGTATCCATCGTCCTCGCCGTCACCGCGGTCGTGCTCGCCCTGTCCGGGGCGCTGGCCGAGCACGGGGGTGCCGGGGTGATCGACATCGTGGTCGCCGCCCCCGCCATCGTGGGCTGCGCGGCGCTGTCGGCGCGACGGGGCGGCCGCATCCCGCAGGAGATGCTGTTGACGGCGATGTCGTCTGATCCCTCCGGCGGCGGCGCCGTCCTGCTCGGCTGGCTGCTGCTGTGGCCGGCCCTGGCGGCCGCGCTGGTCGTGCTGCCGCTGGGCGGCGCGTCGGCCGCCCACGGGGCCTCGGGAGCGTGGGTCGTGATCGACGTGGCGGCGGCCGTCATCCTGGCCCGCATGCTCGCTCGCGACTGAACGTCGACCCCGGTACGCGAAGTAACCTCCGCGTCACCGATGGCCGAGCGTCGCTACACCCCCGCTGAGATCGAACCCAGGTGGCAACAGCTGTGGGAGCGCGAGCACACGTGGGAGGTCGCCAACGACCCTGACCACCCCGGCGGGACCGCCTACGTGCTGGAGATGCTTCCGTACCCGAGCGGCGAGCCGCACGTCGGCCACCTCAAGAACTACGCGCTGGGCGACGCCATCGCCCACTACAGCCGGCGCACGGGTCACCGCGTCCTGCACCCCATGGGCTATGACGCGTTCGGCCTGCCGGCCGAGAACAACGCGATCAAGACCGGCGTGCACCCGCGCGTGGCCACCGACAAGTCGATCGCCGCCTACCGGCACTGGTTTCACCGGTGGGGCATCTCCATCGACTGGTCGCGGGAGCTGGGGACCCACGAGCCCACCTATTACCGGTGGACGCAGTGGATCTTTCTCAAGCTCTACGAGCGCGGCCTGGCCTACCGCAAGGAGTCGGCGGTCAACTGGTGCCCCTTTGACCAGACCGTGCTGGCCAACGAGCAGGTGATCGACGGGCGCTGCGAGCGCTGCGGTCACGAGGTGGAGCTGCGCCAGCTCGAGCAGTGGTTCTTCCGCATCACCGACTACGCGGAGCGGCTGCTGCGCGACCTGGACACCATCGACTGGCCCGATCACGTCAAGGCGATGCAGCGCAACTGGATCGGGCGTTCTGAGGGCGCCGAGGTGACGTTCCGCTGTGATGCGGTCGACACCGACTACACGGTGTTCACGACGCGTCCGGACACACTGTTCGGGGCCACGTTCTTCGTGATGGCGCCCGAGCATCCCGATGTGCTCAAGCTGGCCGCGGGCAGCGGCAACGAGGCCGACGTCCTCCAGTACGTCAACCGCGCGCTCACCGAGTCCTCCGAGACCCGCGGCGACGCCGACAAGCCCAAGACCGGCGTGCCCCTGGGCCAGACGGTGACCAACCCCGTCAACGGGGAGCAGCTGCCGATGTTCGTCGCCGACTACGTGCTCATGGAGTACGGGACGGGCGCGGTGATGGGTGTCCCCGCCCACGACCAGCGCGACTACGAGTTCGCCACCGCGTTTGACCTGCCGATCGTGCCCGTGGTGGCCCCGGCCGACGTCGACGACCCCGACATCTCCGAGCAGGCCTTCACCGCGCACACCGAGGACGAACGGCTGATCAACTCGGGGGAGTTCAGCGGCATGGACGCGGTGGCCGGCCGCGACGCCATCGTCGCCCGCCTCGCCGAGGAGGGCCGCGGCCACAGCTCGGTCAACTACCGCCTGCGCGACTGGCTCATCTCCCGTCAGCGCTACTGGGGCTGCCCCATCCCGATCGTCTACTGCGACGACTGCGGGATGGTGCCGGTGCCCGAGTCCGACCTGCCGGTGAGGCTGCCCGAGATCGAGGACTACCAGCCCCGGGGCAAGTCCCCGCTGGCGGCGGCCGAGGAGTGGGTCAACACCACCTGCCCGCGCTGCGACGGTCCGGCGCGCCGCGAGACCGACACGATGGACACCTTCGTCGACTCCAGCTGGTACTACATGCGCTACTGCGACGCCCGCAACGACAGCGCGCCGTGGGACCGGGACGTGCTGGCGTCCTGGATGCCGGTGGACCGCTACATCGGCGGGGTGGAGCACGCCATCCTGCACCTGCTCTACAGCCGCTTCTTCGTCAAGGCGCTGGCCGACATGGAGCTGGTCGACATCCAGGAGCCCTTCCAGGCGCTGTTCACGCAGGGGATGATCCTCGGCGCCGACGGCAACAAGATGTCGTCGTCGAAGGGCAACGTGGTCGCGCCCAGCCAGATCGTGGAGCGCTTCGGCGCCGACGCCGCGCGCTGCTACGTGCTCTTCATGGGCCCGCTCGATCAGGACGCCGCCTGGTCAGACACCGGGGTGGAGGGCGTCTACCGCTTCCTCGCCCGGCTGTGGCGGGTCGGCGACGAGCTGGCTCACGACCACGCCCCCGGACCGGTCAAGCAGCCGGCGGCCCCCGAGGGCGCCGCGCTCGAGCTGGTGCGCAAGGCCAACTGGGCCATCGACAAGGTCACCGGCGACATCGGCGGGCGCTACTCGTTCAACACCGCCATCGCCGCCGTCATGGAGATGGTCAACGAGCTCTACCGCCACCCTGACGCTGACGCGGCGGCGCGCCGCTTCGCCGTGGCCACCGCCGCCTCGCTGGTCTTCCCGTTCGCGCCCCACCTCGGCTCCGAGGTCTACGAGATGCTCACCGGGCGCCGGGTGTGGGAGGAGCCGTGGCCCACGGCGGACCCTGAGATGCTGGTCAAGCCGACCTTCATGCTCGTCTGCCAGGTCAACGGCAAGGTCCGCGACCGCGTCGAGGCCCCCACCGGCGCGCCCCGCGAGGAGCTCGAGAAGCTGGCGCTCGCCGCCCGCGGGGTCCAGGGGCACCTCAACGGCCACCAGGTGGTCAAGGTGATCGTGGTGCCCGACAAGCTCGTCAACATCGTGGTCCGCGGGTAGCGCCGCCTTGGCAGCCGGCCCGTACATCGCGGTCATCGGCGCCTCCCAGCCCACGCCCGAGCAGGAGCAGGCCGCCGAGGACGTCGGCCGTGGCCTGGGCGCGGCCGGCTGCGTGGTCATCACCGGCGGGCGGGGCGGCGTGATGGCGGCGGCGAGCCGGGGCGCGCACGAGGCGGGCGCGACCGTGATCGGCATCCTCCCGGGCACCGATCGCCGCGAGGCCAACGAGTGGGTCCAGATCGCGCTGCCCACCGGCCTCGGCGATGTGCGCAACGCGCTGGTGGTGGGCACCGCCGATGCGGTCATCGCGGTCGGCGGGGCCTACGGGACGCTCTCTGAGATAGCGCTGGCGCTCAACGGACGGATCGGCGTCGTCGGGTATGACACGTGGCCGATCGAGGGCATCGAGCCGGCCGACACGCCGGCCGCCGCGGTGGCTCGCGCACTCGAGCTGGCCGCCGACGCCGAGGCCGCCTGAGCAGGCCTGAACGGGCCTGAGCCGCCTCGGTCGCGCGTAGACTCGATGGCCCAGTGGCCCCGAGCTTCAAGCCTGCCTACCTGATCCACGGCGACGACCATGGCCGCATCGCCGAGCGGCGCGCGCGCCTGCGCGAGCTGGCCGAGTCCACCAGCGGCGCCGAGGGCGTCGAGCTGCTCGAGGGCGACGAGGCGACCCCTGAGCGCGCCGCCGCCGCGCTGGACGCGATGACGCTGACGCTGAGCCGGCGCTTCATCATCGTCGACGGCGTCGAGCGCTGGAAGGACAAGGACCTCGACGCGCTGGCGGCTTCGCTGGGGGCCATGCCCCCGGAGACCACGATCGCGTTCTTCGCTCGGGAGGAGAGCCGCAACAAGGCGCCCGAGCGCCTGCACGCCGCGGTGCGAGACGCCGGCGGCGACATCGCCGCCGAGGACAACGTCAAGCCGTGGGAGCTGCCCAAGTGGGCGACGGCGCGCGCCCGCGAGCTGGGGCTGGACCTCGACCCCGATGGCGCGCGGGCCCTGGTCCGCCACGTCGGCGACCGCCAGCAGCGCCTGTTGCGCGAACTCGAGAAGCTCGCTCTGGGCGCCGAGGAGCCCGACGGTGCAGGCGTCCCCGAGCCGCTGGACGCCGAGGCGATCGACCGGCTGACCGCTTCATCGGCGGAGCGCCGGGCGTGGACCGTGGCCGACGCCGTGGTGGCCGGTGACGCCCGGACCGCGGTCACCGCCTATCTGGGGCTTCGCCAGCAGGGCGAGCGCCTGCCCGGCCTGCTCTATTGGATCTCGCAGCGGGTCCGCACCGCGCACGAGGTGGCTGCCGCGCTGGACGCCGGCGAGCCGCCCGCCCAGGTCAAGCGGCGGCTGCGGATGCCCTCGCGCGCGGCGGACCGGCTCATCGCCGACGCGCGGCGCAGCGGCGCCGAGCGCCTGGAGCAGGCGGTGTGTGAGATCGCCGATCTCGAGCTGGCCTCGCGCGGGGGCGGAGTGGGGAGAGGCCGAGTCCGGGGAGAGGACACCTCGGCGCTGATCGCCATCGGCCGCCTCGCCGGCGCCGACGAGGACTGAGCTCACCCGCCGGGACGCGGCTCCGGCGCGAAACGCCGGGGGCGAGCTAGTGCAGCACCGTGGAGTGCAGCACCAGGTACACCGCGGCGATCACGCCGCACAGGACGATGAGGGCCAGCAGCCGCCCAAACCACCAGTTCCGGTGGCGCAGCGACGGGTTCACCGGGCGCATGCGGTCCGCGACAGGCGGGGTCCATCCTGGCGGGTCCGGGGTGTGACGGGCGCCGCGTCGCGGGGGCGGCGGTGCCGGAGCGGCGCGCTCGAGCTCGCTCTGCAGCGCCATCACGTCAAAGGGCTGGGTCTCGGTGGGGTCGGCCTCTCGCTGCCGGGTCCGGCGGCGCGGCCTGTCCCGCGCCGGAGCGTCGCGCTCGGGAGTCTCGGGGGAGGCGGCGGCGGGCGCCTGCCCGGCAGACCGTGACGAGGCACGGCGCGACACGCGGGGCTCCCCTGGCGCGTCCTGGCCACCGGCCGGGGTGGCGCTGCGCCGCCCGGCCTCCTGCAGCTGTGCGAACCGATTGCGCAGGCGGCCCGACTCGGCTCGCTCGGCGGCCAGCGCCTCCCGCGTGGATTCGAGGGCCTCGGTCTGCTGGCGCAGCTCGTCCTCCAGGGCACCGTGGGCCACGGTCAGCTGCTCGTGCTCGCGCGAGAACACCTGAGTCGCGTCCTCATGACGGCGGGTGAGGGCCTCGGTGTCGGCCTCATGGCCGCGCTGGACCTCGCGGAGCTGTCGGCGAGCCTCTTCGAGCTCGGCTTCGACCGCCATCGCCTCGGCGCGGGCGGCTCCGGCCACCTCAAGCTCGGAGTGAGCCTGCCCCAGCTCGGTGCGGAGCTGCCGGTTGGTCGAGCGCTCGTCCTCGAGGCTCTTGGCCAGAGCCGCGCGGCGCTCGCGCTCCTGCTCGAGCGCCTGGGTGGCGGAGGCCAGGCGTGCGCCGAGGCGCTCCAGCTCGGCGTCGGGGGAGGAGCGGCGCCGCGTCGGCGACGCGGGTGGCGTCTCGGCGGCCGGCGCCGCGTCACCGGAATCCGCCGCGGGCGCGATGCCGTCGTCCTTGAAGCGCGGGGCGCGCGCGGCCGTGCCGACCCCCAGGGTGTCGCCGGGGCGCGCCAGCTTCTTGCCCTTGGGGCGCAGCGCGACGATGATGTCGGGCGCGACCGAGAGCTCGATCTCGCGGGCGCCGTCAAGGCTCTCGTCCACGTTGAAGGCTGCCGTCCAGACCTCGCCGTCCTCGGCCGCCCACGGCTTGTGCTCGAGATCAGCCAGAGCGCGGACCGCAGCGCCCTTGTGCAGCAGCGTCAGGGTCGGGCGGACGAACCGGCGCCCGCGCACGCCAAACCAGCGACCCGCCACCTCGATACGCCCCTCGTTCGAGGCGTCGATGCGCTCCAGTGCGAAGCTGATTCGATCGGGTTGGGCAGACAGGGGCGCGGGGGTCTCGGTGCCGCCCGCCGGCTACGCGCCGCGGCGCAGCCGAGCTGCGCGAGACTTCTTGCGGGCGCCGTTGTTACGGTGGATCGCCCCTCGCTTGACAGCCTTGTCGATCGTCTTGACCAGCGTGCGATGCTCGGTCTCGGCGACCTCGTCCTGCCCCTCGGCAACGGCCGACTCGAGGCGACGGAAGTAGGTCTTGATCGTGGAGGTGTAGCGGCGGTTCTCCAGTCGCTCACGCTCGGCGCGCAGGATCCGCTTCTTTTGTGAGTGAATGTTGGCCATGAAAAAACCGCACGGGTAACCGCAGCGACGGCGCGTACTATAGCGCGCTCGTGACCGTGCAGAGCTCGGAAATCGGATCCTCCCCGCCGTCCACCCAGCCGCCGCCCGGCCCGCCCAGCGACACCCCGGGAGGGCCGCCGCGCCGCCGGCTGGCGGTGAGCAGCGCCATCTTCGCGCTGGCCACCGCCCTTTCGCGCATCGCCGGGCTCGGGCGAGAGGTCGTCCAGGCCAGCTTCTTTGCCACCACCGGCTCGGGCTCGGCGTTCACGATCGCCTCCCAGGTTCCGAACCTCTTCTCCAACCTGTTCTCCCAGGCGGCTCTCGGAGCGGCCTTCGTGCCCATCTTCACCGAGCTGCTGCAGGCCGGCCGCAAGCGCGAGGCCTTCCGGCTCGCCTCGTCGCTGTTCTGGCTGATCCTGGTCGCGCTGGGCGGGCTCACGATCATCTACATGGCGATCGCCGGGGTGATCACGCCGCTGTTCACCGGCACGCTGAGCCCGTCCCTGACGGCGCTGACCGCGGGCCTGTCACGCGTGATGTTCCCGGTGGTGCTCCTCCTCAGTCTCACCGGCCTGCTCGTCGGGATCCTGCAGTCCTACGACCAGTTCACGATCCCCGCGCTCGCCCCGGCGGTGTGGAACGTGGTGATCGTCGTCCTGATGGTCGTCCTGCATTCCCGCTTCCACGGACCCGACGCCGTCTACTCCTATGCCATCGCCTGGCTCGCCGCGACCGTGGTGCAGTTCGTGCTCATCGTCTGGGCGATGCGCAGCACCGAGTACCGCCTCAGCTTCGCCTTTGACTGGCGCGATCCCCGGATCCGCCAGGTGCTGCTCCTGTTCTTCCCGGTGACGCTCAGCATCGGGATCATCAACCTCGACATCTTCATCAACGCCGGGTTGGGTGCGCTCGTCTCAGAGCACGTGCCGATCGCCATCAACGACGCCTTTCGGATCTACATGCTCCCCCAGGGCATCTTCAGCGTGGCCGTCGCCACCGTGCTGTTCCCGACGCTGAGCCGGATGGCAAGCGCCCGCAACGCGGTGGGGATGCGGCGCACCCTGGGCAACGGCATCCGCCAGATCAACCTGCTGCTCATCCCCTCGGCCGCGCTGCTGGCGGTGCTGGCGGTGCCGATCACCCGGCTCGTCTACGAGCACGGGAACTTTCACACCTTCTCGACCGACCTGGTCTCCAGGGCGTTGTTCTGGTTCGCCTTCAGCCTGCCCTTCGCGGGGATCAACCTCCTGTTCAGCCGGACGTTCTTCGCGCTCCAGCGGCCGTGGATCCCCACCAAGCTGGCGGCCATCAACGTCGTGGTCGACATCATCGTGTCGGTGGCTCTGTACAAGCCGCTGGGCATCGCGGGCCCGGTGATCGGCACCGTGGTGGCCAACATCGTCATGACCGGTTTGCAATGGCGGCGGCTGCAGATCGGCTTCAACGGCAACCTCGAGGGGGCTCAGACGACGATGATCACCTTTCGCATCCTCATTGCCTCGGCGATCGCCACACCGGTCGGGTACCTCGTATGGAAAGGGCTCGACAGTGCGCTCGGGCTCTCCCTCATCGCCCAGATCATCTCGGTGGGACTGGCCCTGACGATCGCCATGGTGCTCTATGGATGGCTGGTGCTGAAGATGCGCGTTCCCGAGGCCCGGCAGATCGAGCAGCTGGTGACCAGCCGCCTTCCGGGTCGCCGCGGGCTCGCCCGCCCCGCGTAGCCGTTCGCGCCTGCCGCGCCCTTCGTACCCTTCAGTACGGCACCGCTCATGGCAGACCAGGCCCACATCCGCAACTTCTCGATCATCGCCCACATCGACCATGGCAAGTCGACGCTGGCCGATCGCATCCTGGAGCTCACCCACACCGTCGACCCGCGGTCGATGCGCGCCCAGCTGCTGGACTCGATGGACCTCGAGCGCGAGCGGGGCATCACCATCAAGGCCCAGGCTGTCCGCGTGTTCTACGAGTCGCCTCGCGACGGTCAGACCTACCAACTGCACCTGATCGACACGCCGGGGCACGTGGACTTCACCTACGAGGTCTCGCGCTCGCTGGCGGCGTGCGAGGGCGCGCTGCTCGTCGTCGACGCCTCCCAGGGCGTCGAGGCCCAGACGGTGGCCAACACCTATCTCGCCGTCGAGTCCGGGCTGGAGCTCATCCCGTGCCTGAACAAGGTGGACCTCCCGGGCGCCGAGCCCGAGCGCGTCGCCGGTGAGGTGGCCGACCTCCTGGGCGAGCCCGCCGACCAGGTGCGCCGCATCAGCGCCAAGACCGGCGAGGGCGTCACCGACGTCCTCGACGAGCTCATCGCCCGCGTTCCGCCGCCGGCCGGCGACCCCGCCGCACCGCCGCGCGCCCTCATCTTCGACTCGGAGTTCGATCAGTACCGCGGCGTCATCGCCTACATCCGCGTCGTGGATGGGACGTTCACCAAGGGCGAGGCGATCCGAGCCATGCAGGCCGGGACCGAGGCCGAGATCGACGACATCGGCTTCTTCACGCCGCAGATGACCCCGGCCAAGGCGCTCCACGCCGGCGAGGTCGGCTTCCTCATCACCGGCATCAAGGACGTCAGCGCCCTGCGCGTCGGCGACACGCTCACCACCAAGCACGGTGGCGCCACCGAGGCGTTGCCCGGCTACCGCGAGGTCAAGCCGATGGTGTTCTGCGGACTGTTCCCCATCGACTCCGACGCCTACCCCGACCTGCGCGACGCCCTGGAGAAGCTGACCCTCAACGACGCGGCGCTCAGCTGGGAGCCCGAGACCTCCGAGGCGCTGGGCTTCGGCTTTCGCTGTGGCTTCTTGGGCCTGCTGCACATGGACATCGTGCGCGAGCGGCTCGAGCGCGAGTACGACCTCGAGCTGCTCACCACCATGCCGAGCGTGGAGTACGAGGTCACCTTGACCGACGGCACCGTGCTGCCCATCCACAGCCCCAACGACTTCCCTGACCCGGCGCGCGTCGCCGAGGTGCGCGAGCCGTTCATCCGCGCGTCGATCCTGAGTCCCAAGGAGTTCGTGGGCCAGATCATGGAGCTCTGTCAGGAGCGCCGGGGGGAGCATGCCGGCATGCACTACCTGTCGGCCGAGCGCATCCAGCTCACCTATGACCTGCCCCTGGCGGAGATCGTCCTCGACTTCTTCGATCAGCTGAAGTCGCGCACCCGCGGCTACGCCTCGCTGGACTACGAGCTCATCGGACTGCGCGAGTCTGACCTGGTCAAACTCGACATCCTGCTCGCCGGAGACCCCATCGACGCCCTGTCGATGCTGGTGCACCGGTCCAAGGCCCAGAGCGCGGGGCGGACGCTGACCGAGAAGCTGCGCGAGAAGATCCCGCGCCAGCAGTACGACGTCCCCATCCAGGCGGCGATCGGCAGCCGGATCGTCGCCCGCGAGACGATCAAGGCCTACCGCAAGGACGTGATCGCCAAGTGCTACGGCGGGGACATCTCGCGCAAGCGCAAGCTGCTCGAGGCCCAGAAGAAGGGCAAGCAGCGGATGAAGCAGGTAGGGCGGATCGAGGTGCCCCAGGAGGCCTTCCTGGCGGTGCTCGAGCTCGGAGACAAGAGCTGAGCGAGCGTGGCTTCACCGCCGAGTTGGCGCCCCAGGCCGACCCGGAGATCGGCGACGAGATCATTCGCGTGCGCCACGACGACGGCCGCACCGAGGAGCTGCGCCTGCATGACTACCAGCGGCTCTACGCGCTGCCGGGGGTCTACGAGCAGATCGTGCAGGACCGTCTCGGGTGCCGCTCGCCGACGGAGCTGGCCGGGATGCTGGCCGATGCCGCCGACGGGCTGGGCTGGGACCGGCGGGCGATGCGCGTGCTCGACATCGCCGCCGGCAACGGCGTCTCGGGCGAGGCGCTGGTGGCGGCGGGGCTGCATCCGGTGCTCGGCACCGACATCGTGGCCTCGGCGCGCGAGGCGGCACTGCGTGACCGCCCCGGGCTCTACGACGAGTACCTCACCCTTGACCTGCTGGCGCTCACCGCCGAGCAGCAGGCGGCCATCGCGGCGCTCGACGCCAGCGCCCTGAGCTGCGTCGCGCCCGTGGGCGCCGATGGGTCCGAGCTGCCGCCCGAGGTGCTGGTGTCCGCCGCGCGACTGCTGGCCCGCGACGCGCTGGTGGTCTACATGCACGACCCCAACCGCGGCGTGGCGGACGCCATGACGGCGGACGTGTGGACCGGCGGGCTGGGCGCGGGCACCGAGGCGCAGGAGCTGACACGCCGGCGCTACGTGCACCGCTACACGGTCAACGGGGCCCCGTTTGAGATGGTCGGCGTCGTCTGGCGCCTGCGCCGCGACGGCTGAGCCGGCCGCGGGGCGCGCTCAGGCCCAGTAGCTGCGCGGGCCGCCCCGGCGCGGCGGACCGAAGGCGCGACCCCGGCGGGTGTACATCCAGGGGCCGCGCGGCCCCATGGGGCCGCGGTGCCGTCCGCCGACCACCATCACCACGACCATCAGCACCATCCAGATCATCGCCGCCGCGATCATCATGGCCAGCGTGACCGCCACCACCGGGATGGCGAAGAAGATCAGCAGCGGGTTGGCGCGCACCGCCGCCACCGCCCAGCCGACGGGCGTGCGCCGCGCCGGCGCCCGACGTTGACGGGGACGGGGACCGGGCAGGTCAGCCACCGTCTGCTCGAGGTCGCCGTAGGTGCGGGCCTTCAGCGCCTGCGCCACGCGCTGCTCCAGCTCCTCGGCCGCGATCCGGCCTTCGGTGGCGGCCTTGTGCAGCCGTGAGACGACCGTTTCACGGTCAGCGTCCGATGCCCTCAGATTTGCCCGCTTTTCCACGAAATGAAGGGTACAGGTCGAGATTGTCGGCCGCAATGGCCTCGACGGATGTACCTGGCCCTACGTCGGGCCCGCCTGGCCGAGCTCGTCGCTCGCCTCCGGCCCGCCGGCCAGCGCCCGCGGCACGATCGCAGCGAAGCCGACGATCATGAAGCCAAACAGGGCGAAGACGCCGATGAGGTGCGCCCAGCCCGCGTCGGCTGCGTTGAGGAACCCGACGCCGGCGATGAGCAGCGCCACCGCCACCCGGGCCTGCAGCGCGGTGGAGCGCGGAGGCCGCCCAGCATCCCCGCCGGGGCCCGCGGCCGCCGCCGCCGTGCCCGGCTCGCCGAGGCGGCCCTGGAGCAGCAGCCGGAACAGCAGCCCCAGCGACGGGAACAGGATGGCCCCGCCGGCGAGTACCGCGATGACCACGGCGACGAGCGTGTCGTGGGGCGCCGCGGCCTGGCTGACGGTGAGGCCGGGCAGCAGCACCGGGTAGCGGGCGAAGGCCCACCCGGCGACGACCGTGGCCACGGCGAGCGCGGCCACGTAGCGAGCCGGCTCAAAGCGCCGGGTGAAGACGAGCCCCAGGGCGGCCGTGCCCGCCAGCAACGAGACGATCAAGGACGCCAGGGCCGCTCCGTGGACCAGGCCCGTGTAGAGCGAGCGCGCGTCGGCGTGGACCACCACGAGCCCGACGATGGCCAGCACGCCCGCGGCGGCTCCGGCGCTCAGCGCGCGGACCCGGTAGGCCTCCTCGATCTCGGGGTCGCCGTGGCGTGCGGCGTCGGCGGCGAGGTAGACCGCCGCCAGGTAGGCCGAGAAGGCGACCGCCAGCAGGCCGATGAGGATGGGGACCGCGCCGGTCCAGCTGGAGAACAGGCCGCCGGCGGCGTTGCCGACGGGCACGCGCTCGGCGGCGACCGCTCCGGCCATGGTGCCCAGGGCGAAGGGGGTGACCAGCGAAGCCACCGCGAAGGCGCCGTCGACCATCCGCGATTCCCGGCTGGTGCTCGCGGCCGAGCGCAGGGCGTAGCTGGCCCCCCGCAGGATGATGCCCAGCGCGGCGATGAAGAACGGCGCCGCCAGGGTCGAGGCGACCGAGCCCACGAAGGTGGGGTAGGCCGTCCACGCCACGGTGATGACGAAGATGAGCCACACATGGTTGGCCTCCCACACCGGCCCCATCGAGTGGTGGGCGAAGTCGCGCACGCGCTCGCCGCGTTCGCCGCCGCCGGCCAGCAGGCGCCACATCCCGGCCCCGAAGTCGGCCCCGGCCAGCGCCGTGTAGAGCACCAGCCCAGCCAGGACGAACACCAGCGGCAGGGTCTTGAGGAACATCAGGCCGGCTCCGCGATCGGGTCGGGCGGAGCATCGGCTCCGGGCAGGTCCAGGGGGGAGCGGGCCAGCCGCCGCAGGATCCACACCACGGCGCCGGCCACGGCGATGTAGGTGACGACGAGGGCGGCGTAGCCCACGGGGATGCCGCTGGCGCCGGTCACCGACTGCGCGGTGGTCATCACGTGGTAGACCACCCACGGCTGGCGGCCGACCTCGGCCGTCACCCAGCCGGCGATGAGGGCGACGGTGGCCGCGGGGCCGGCGACGACCAGCGCCCAGTAGAACCACCGCCACGTTGGCAGCGAGCGATCGCGGATGCGCACGATCAGGTAGATCACGCCCAGCAGCGCCAGCAGGGTCCCGATCCCCACCATGGTCTGAAAGGACAGACGGGTGACGTTGATCGGTGGCTGATCGGCCGGCGGCACGGTGTTGAGCCCCAGGACCCGCGCGTTCCAGCTGTGAAAGGCCAGCAGCGACAGGAGATGGGGGATACCGATGCCGAACTTGATCTGCCCGTCGGTGTACCAGCCCAGGACGTGCTCGGAGGCCCCCCGGGTGGTCCTGGCCAGCCCCTCGATGGCAGCCAGCTTGATCGGCTGCTGGACGGCGATCACGCGGGCGATCCAGTCACCGACCAGCACCTGAACCGGCGCGGCCAGGCAGCCGATGGTGAGCGGGATCGTCATCGCCACCTGCTCGTAGCGCGTCCAGCGGCCCCGCAGGCGGCTCACCGCATAGACGCCGGCCATGGTGAAGCCGGTGACCATGTAGCCCGCGATGTACATGTGGACCAGCTCGGACCACAGCATCGAGTTGCCGAACAGGGCCGACCACGGGTTGACGTCGACCACCTTGCCCCCGACGAGCCGGAAGCCCCCGGGATGGTTCATCCAGGCGTTGACCGCGATGACCATCAGCGACCCGGTGAATCCGGTGATGACGATCGGGATACCGCTGAGGAAGTGCAGGCGGGGGGAGAGGCGATCCCAGCCGTAGGCGTAGATCCCGACGAAGATCGCCTCCATGAAGAACGAGAACCCCTCGATGGCGAAGCCCAGCCCGAACACGCTGCCGAAGGTGGCGGTGAAGTTGGGCCAGAGGCCGCCCATCTCGAAGCTGAGGATGGTCCCGGTGATGACCCCCACCGCGAACAGGGCCAGCACGATCCGGCTCCAGCGCCGCGCCACGGTGCGATAGACGGGGTCGCCGGTGCGCATCCCCATCCACTCCGCGAACAGGACCATCACCGGGAAGGCGATCCCGAAGCACACCAGCGGGATGTGCACCGCGAAGCTCAGCGCCTGCATCTGCCGGGCCTGGAGCAGATACTGCTGATGAACCGGAGCCAGTGCCGCCGCGAGGGTGTTCATCGCAATCGACGACGGTACCGGTCACCGCCCCGTCTGACTAAGACATTTTCACTGTGCGACTCATCACGGCGCCGACTGGTTCAATCAGGCGCCGGATGGATCTCGGCCTCACAGACCGCGCCTGCATCGTGACCGGCGGCTCGCGCGGGATCGGCCTGCAGGTGGCCCGCCAGCTCGTCGCCGAGGGCGCCAGGGTGCTGTTGGTCGGCCGCGGCGAGGAGGCCCTCAGCCAGGCGGCCGAGCAGTGCGAGGGCGACGCGCGCACGGTGTCGTGGCTGGCGCTCGACATCACTGAGCCCGACGCGGGCGAGCGCGCGGTGGCGGCCTGCCGCGAGCGCTTTGAGACCGTCGACGTCGTGGTCAACGGCGCCGGGATGAGCCAGGTACGCGCGATCGAGGCGCTCACCGACGAGGAGTGGCAGGCCATGTGGGAGATCCACGTCATGGGTCCCATGCGTCTGATGCGCGCCGCCATCCCCGAGATGGCAGGGCGCGGCTGGGGCCGGATCGTCAACGTCTCCTCGTCGTCGGGCAAGCGTCCCGGGCAGCGCAACGTCGCCTACTCGGTGACCAAGGCGGCCGAGCTGTCGCTGTCACGCGCCTACGCCGACGCCTACGCCCAGCTGGGTGTGCTCATCAACGCGGTGACCCCCGGCCCGGTGGCCAGCGAGCTGTGGCTCGAGCCAGGCGGCCTGGTGGATCAGACCGTCGCCGCGCGCGGCGGGACGCGCAAGGAGGTGCTCGACGCGGCCGCGGCCGGCGTGCCCCTGCGCCGGCTGGCCGGCCCCGAGGAGATCGCCTCGGTGATCGTGTTCCTGTGCTCGGAGCAGGCCTCCGACGTCGCCGGCGCCGCGTGGTCAGTGGACGGCGGCGCCGTCCCCGTGATCATCTGATCGGCCTAGACTCCGCCGCGATGCCCGTCAACACCGACGCGATCGGCAAGACCTACCCCGCCACGCGGTACGCGGTCGGCCGGGAGAAGATCAAGGAGTACGCCTCGGCGGTGGGCGAGCACAACCCCATCCACCTCGATCCCGAGGTGGCGCGCACGGCGGGCTTCGCCGACGTGGTGGCGCCCCCGATGTTCGCGGTGGTCTATTCCAACGCGGCGATCCTGCCGGGGCTGTTCGACCCCGAGGTGGGCATCGACTTCGCCCACATGGTCCACGGCTCCCAGGAGTTTCGCTGGGGCCCGCTGGTCGTCGCCGGCGACGAGATCACCACCACGGCCACGCTGAGCGACGTCTCCGAGCGCGGCGGGATGGGGTTCTACGTGTTTGAGACCGACAGCCGCAACCAGGACGGCGAGACCGTCTGCATCGGCACCTGGACCAACATCGTGCGCATGGGATGATCAGCATGGACGCCGGCGACACCTTTGAGCTCAAGGTCACCCCTGACCGCTACCTCACCGTCCGCTACGCGGGGGCCTCGGGCGACTTCAACCCCATCCACATCGACGAGGAGTTCGCCACGCAGGTCGGCCTGCCCGGGCGGATCCTGCACGGCCTGTGGACGATGGCCCAGGTGGCCCGCGCGCACACCGAGGCGCTCGGCGGCCCCGACAAGCTCGAGCGGCTCTCGGTCCAATTCCGGGGCATGGGCGTGATGGAGGAGGAGGTGGTGGTCACCGGCACCGTGCGCGAGGTGGACGGCGAGCGCGCCACCGTGTCCTCCGAGGCCACCCAGAACGGCAAGCGGATCATCCGCAACGGCGAGGCGACGATCCGCCTCTAGCGGCCGGCGATCCGGGCCCTCAGGAAACCTGCGGGGCCCTACCTACAATCTTGCAGGATGCTGACCGAACGCCAAGAGCTCGTCCTGCGCCGCCTGGTGGAGGACTACCTCGACGCCGGAGCCCCCGTGGGCTCCAAGGCGCTGAGCGCCGCGTTCGAGTGGGGACCGTCGACCATTCGCCACGAGCTGGCCAATCTCGAGGAGCTGGGACTGCTGGCGCACCCGCACACCAGCGCCGGTCGCGTCCCCACCGAGGCCGGCTACCGCTACTTCGTGGATCGCCTGCTGCCTGACACCTCGCCCGGACCCGGTCTCTCGCTGAGCCTGGTGCGACGCGAGCTCGACGAGGCCATGCGCATGACCAGCGAGGCACTGTCTCAGGTGACCAACCTGCTGGCCGTGGTCACCGCGCCTCCGATCGAGACCTCCACCGTCCGCCACGTGGAGGTGCTGGCGCTTCAGCCCCAGGTGCTCATGGTGGTGGTGATCACCTCCACCGGTGGCGTGACCAAGCGGATGTTCACCTTCCAGCGCCCCGTCGACACCGGCCTGGCCGACTGGGCCGCCAGCTATCTCAACGAACGGCTGGTCGGCCTGGGACTCGGGGCCCGCATCCTGCACCAGCGGCTGCACGACCCCGGCCTGTCGCCCACCGAGGCGGCCTTCCTGGACGCGCTCGCGCCCGTGTTCACGGAGCTGGAGGAGAGCGCACTGGCCACCCTCTACGTGGAGGGCACCGGCAAGCTGCTCAGCCCCGGCCGCCTGGGCGACTTCTCCGAGCTCAACCTGTTGATGGAGATGCTGGAGCGGCGGGTCACGGTGCTCGGCCTGCTGCGCTCGGCGCTGTCGGCCGGCCATCCCCTCGCCGTGCGGATCGGCGCCGAGAACGGGGTGCCGGCGCTGCGGTCGCTGGCGCTCGTGGCGGCCAGCTACGGCCTGCCCCAGCGGACACTGGGCGCGGTGTCGGTGATCGGGCCGCTGCGCATGGACTACGGCCATGCCATCCACACTGTCCGTGAAGCCGCGGCGCAGCTTTCGCGCTACGTCGCCGACGTGTACGACGAACGATGAGCGGGGTGGGTGGAGACAGGTTGCCACGCGACTACTACGAGGTCCTCGGCGTTGAGCGCAGCGCGGACGAGGGCGAGATCAAGAAGGCGTTTCGCCGCCTGGCGCGCGAGCTGCACCCCGACGTCAACAAGGAGGCTGACGCCGAGGAGCGCTTCAAGGAGGCCGCCGAGGCCTACGAGGTGCTCTCGGACTCCGACCGTCGCGCCACCTATGACCGCTACGGCCACGAGGGCCTGCGCCAGGGCGGCTACGCCCCCAACTTCGAGGGCTTCGGGTCGGTGGCCGACATCTTCGAGGCGTTCTTCGGCGGTGGCGGGTTCGGCGGCGGTGCCTTCGGCAGCGGGATGTTCGGCGGCGGGGCCGGCGGCGCGATCCAGGGCGGCGATGTCGCCGTCGGCGCCGAGATCACCCTGGTCCAGGCCGCCCAGGGGACACCGGTCGAGGTGTCCTACGACGCCGTCTCGACCTGCGAGCACTGCCGCGGCAACGGCGCCGAGCCCGGGACCCCGATCGAGACGTGCACCAACTGCGAGGGCACCGGGCAGCTGCGCGTGATCTCACGCACCCCCTTCGGTCAGATGGTCCGCGCCGCGGTCTGCGACGTGTGCCACGGCGAGGGCAAGATCCCGCAGACTCCCTGCAAGGAGTGCAGCGGCCGCGGGCGCAAGGTGGAGCGCGTCAAGGTGTCGGTGGACGTCCCGGCCGGCATCGACGACGGGCAGCGAATCCGGATCACCGGCCGCGGTCACGCCGGCGAGCGCGGCGGTCCGGCCGGCGACCTCTACGTTCAGATTCGCGTCAAGGAGGATCCGCGCTTCGTCCGTCATGACGACGAGCTGGTCACCGTGGTCGATGTGGCCGCGCCGCTGGCGGCATTGGGGACGACGGTGGAGGTCCCGACGCTCGAGGGGACCACCGAGCTCGAGATCCCCGCCGGCATCCAGCCGCACGAATCGATCAACATCCGCGGCCAGGGCATGCCGGCGCTGCGCGGGCGCCACCGCGGCAACCTGCGGGTCATCGTCAACGTCGTCACCCCGCGCCACCTCTCCAAGGTGCAGAAGGAGCTGCTCCAGGAGCTGGCCGACAGCCTCACCGAGCACAACCTGCGCACCGACGAGGGCGTGCTGGGCAAGCTCAAGCGCGCCTTCGGCGGCTGAGGACGCCCACCGGCCGTGCTGCGGCTCGCCGTTCGCGTCCACCGCGACCAGGCCGAGCTGGTCCTGGCCGAGCTCCTCGAGCTCGCGCCCAGCGGGGTGGAGGAGGTGGACATCTCGCCTGACGTGATCGAGTACGCGGTCTACGGAGCGCCCGGCGAGCTCCCCGCGCTACCCGATCTGCGCGCGGCCGCCGCGGGCGCGTACGTGGATGTGTCCA
Organism: Solirubrobacteraceae bacterium; assembly: GCA_035503355.1. Classification (GTDB taxonomy): domain Bacteria; phylum Actinomycetota; class Thermoleophilia; order Solirubrobacterales; family Solirubrobacteraceae; genus Palsa-465. The sequence continues at coordinate 1,451 of DATJTQ010000125.1, read as the reverse complement.
CCCAGGAGATCGCCGACGACTGGGCCGAGCGGTGGCGCAGCTTTCACCGCCCGCTGGTCATCGGTGACCGGCTCACCGTCCGCCCGCCGTGGGAGCCGCCGGGTGACACCGCGCTGGACGTGGTGATCGATCCGGGGCAGGCGTTCGGGACCGGCTCGCACGCCACCACTCGGCTGTGCCTCGAGCTGATGCTTGACCTCGGCGACGTCGCCGCCGGCGCGTCGCTGGTGGATGTCGGCTGCGGATCCGGGGTGCTGGCCATCGTCGCCGCCAAGCTCGGCTACACGCCGGTGGTCGCCGTGGACTATGACCGCGCCGCCACCGCCGCGACGCGGGAGAACGCCGCGCGCAACGGTGTGGAGCTCGACGTGCGTGACTTCGACATGCGCGCCCAGCAGGCTCCGGCGGCGGACGTCGGGACCGCCAACGTGCTCGGTGGCCCGCTGGTGGGGTGGGCCACGTTTCAGCGCGAGCTGCCGGCCACGTTGATTCTCAGTGGCCTGCTGGCCACCGAGGCCGATCGGGTGTCCGCGGCCTATGCGCAACGGGGGCACGCTGAGCGCGAGCGTCGCGTCTCGGGCGAGTGGGCGGCGCTGAGGCTCGTCCGCGCCTGACCGCGCGTGGACAACCGGGCCGCCGCGAATCCTGTACACGCGGCCCATGCCGCTCCGGCGGCGCACCCGCATCCTTCTCAGCGTCATCTGTGATCTCGAAACACACTGAAGGAGGTGAACAGTTGCCCAACCCACTCGCGATGGGAGTGACCCTCGGTGGCCTGCTCCTCGACATCGTTGCGCCACGGCCCAAGCCTCGGGCCGGCTTTCCGCAAGAGCCCTCTCTCCTCTCGACGCGCGCTATCCCGAGGACACCACGGCATGACGTCGCCGTCGAGGAGTACGAAGGTCCCCCGGTCGCGAGCGGCTATCGCAGCTGAGCCGGGGACCGAGTCCCCGCCCGTCCGAGGCCACGCGCTACCTTCTCCGGCGCGTGGCCTCGTTCGCGGTCAAGTTCCTCGGTTGCAAGGTCTCCCAGGCGGACGCCATGCTGGCCCGCCGCGCGCTGCTGGCCGCCGGGCACATCGAGGTGCCCGAGTCAGAGGCCGAGCTGCACGTCATCAACACGTGCTGCATCACCGGCGAGGCCGAGGCCAAGTCACGCCAATCCGTCCGCCGCTCGCTGCGCACCGCGCAGCAGGTGTTCGTCGGCGGCTGCGCGGTCAACCTCAACGCCGAGCGGTTCGGGGAGATCGATGAGCGGGTGACTCCGTTCGTCGGCACCGCCGACGACGTCGCCGCCGCCATGGGGGCCGTCGATGACCTCGGCTGCGTCGACCTTCACCACGACGTGCTGGCTCGTGAGCGGATGCAGGGCCCGCACGGGCCGGCGGCTCGCACCCGCGGCTTCGTCAAGGTGCAGGACGGCTGCGACGGCGACTGCGCCTACTGCATCAT
>DATJTQ010000124.1:0-10289 GCA_035503355.1 Solirubrobacteraceae bacterium | reverse complement strand
CGCGCTCAAAACCTGCTGCCTCCGGCTCGGGCCCTTCCGGACTCCAACGCCTCGCTCACTCGCCACAGTCCAAACCTACTGGCCCCGCTCAGATCACCGTCGGCACATCAACCGGCATCGAGCCCTTCGACGGTCTAGCGGCGAAAGGCAGCTCGAACCGCGGAGGCGGTTGCGGTGTAGTAGTCGGGTGATTGCGCCGGTTAGCTCGACGTCGCCCACGCGATCTGTGAGGCTTGGGAGCGGGTGGAAACGTTGAGGATCTGGTAGCAGTGCTCGAGATGCTTCTGGGCGGTGCGCTCGGCGATTCCGAGGACGTCGGCAGCGTCCCGGTTGGAGTGCCCCATCGCCACGAGCCGGAGGACCTCGGCCTGCCGGTGGGTCAGGCCCAGCGCGCGGAGGCCAGGGAGGCTCATGGTGCGGCCGGCCTGCGGGGCGGCGCTGGTGTGGGCGAGCGCGTTGCGGTAGCTCTGGATCAGGTACGGACGGACGAGGTTGAGCAGGTCGCGCTCAGCGGCGGTGAAGTCACGGTGGGCGCGGCTGAGAGCAACGCCGAGAATGCGTTCGGCGCCGGAGGGAAGGGTGAACGCGATCTGGTATTCGACGTTCAGAGGCCGGTAGACCTCGCGGTAGAGGTCGAGTCGATGCAGCTCTCGACGAGTGATGAGGTCTGAGAACCGGGTCGCTCGGCCGTCGCGGGTGCGCAGGAAGTAATCAGCGATCGGATTCTGTGCCGCGTAGCGCGCAAAGGCGTCATGCATGGCTGCGGGCACCGGCGGGTCAGTGAGCGAGATCGCCGGCGGCGGGTGAGCGGGAACCTCGTTCAGCGCGCACCAATCAGCCGGGATCGCCTGACGCAGAGCGCGGAGCAGGCCGTGGCTGAGCTCGTCGAGGTCGAGGAGCCCGATCACCTCGCCGATGAGCGCCAGCGCGCGTGTCTCCAAATGCTCGGGGATGGCGCAACGGTAGTGGTTGACGGGCCACGCACCCCGCTGGGCGCACCGGAACTGGTGCTACGTAGATTTGACGTACAGACGTCAGCTCACGCTGTGCGCCGGGCCATATAGTGCCCCGCCAGCCGACAGGTGCCGCAGGGGGCTCGCGGCGAGGGACCGGCTCACCTAACCAAAGGAGACACCGTGCACGGGGACAAGGGACCCGGCCGTCGACGGCTGACCTACGCCAACGTCACCTCGACAGTGGCGCTGATGATCGCCGTCAGCGGCGGCACCGCATTCGCCGCGTCGCATCTGATCACCGGCAAGCAGATTGCCAAAGGGACGATCACCGCGGCCAACGTCAAATCGCACTCGCTGCTGGCCAGCAACTTCAAGAAGGGGCAGATTCCGGCCGGGCGCCGGGGGGCGGCCGGCCCGCAGGGTCCGGCCGGTGCCGCCGGGGCTCCGGGAGCAGCGGGGACCGCCATCGCCTACGGCGACCTCGGGGTCAACGGCAACGGTAACCCGCAGTTCGACGCGACCCTGACGAAGGGCTTTTCGTCGGCATCGTCTCCATCGGCGGGGATCTACTGCATCCCGTATCCGGCGGGCGTAAGCACCAACATCCCCCTGCAGATTTCCGACAACGGCAACGAGACCGCCCAATGGAACCAGGTGTCCAACGGCCAGTGCGGCGGCTCCGGGTATGAGATCGCCAACATCACCGCAGCCCAGGGGCTGAGCGGCGGCGGGCTCAACATCGAGGTCCCCTAAGGCGCCACCAGCCGGCACACACATGTCCGGGGCGTAGTTCTGGCTCGTGACCGCGGGAGCTGGGACGCTCCCGCGGCACGGCGCTCCCCCGCTCGGCGCTACGAGGCAGGCGCCTCGGCGTCGGGCGCCGCCGGCGCCGGATCCTCGACGGTGCGGCACCATCGACCCAGCGCATGACGCCCCACGAACGTCAGCGCGCCGGCGGCCGTGACCCAGTCGCGGGCGCGCAACTCGCCGACGACGTCAGACGGCGCCGGTTCGGCGCCGGTGCCGGTGCCGGTCAACTGATTGCTGCCGGGCCGTAGCGCCCACCGGCCAGAATCCAACGCGCTGAGGCCCAGCCCCTGTTGTTCAGTCGGGACGTCCTGGGACGAGCATCGCTCCGCGCTCGATACCGGACGCGACGTAGCCCGAGACCAGGAGCCCGTGGGCGCGCAGAGCGGGCACGCTCGTCGGTGTCTGGGTGGTGATGACGCCAGCCGTCAGAAGCTGCGTCCCGTCCGGACCACGCAGCGACAGGGTCCCGGCGAGGACGAGCGGGAGCTCCTCGTTGGCGTGGTGCACGTGCAGCGGGGAGCCGACGACGCCCGGGTCAAGCTCATAGACGTTGGCGGCGAGCTCCTGCGCCCCGGCCCGAGCGCCCACGGGAGCGACGTGGCGGCCAGGGTTTTTGGCCGCCTCCCAGCTCGGCTGCTCAAAGTCCACCGGCATCGGACGACCGTAGCCGATGACGGCAAGCCAGCTCGGAGTCAGCGAGGTGCCTCGGCGCGCCGCGCCAGGGTTTCGTGCGCGGGATCGTCGGAGGAGAGGCGTCGGGCGGTCAGCTGCGGGCTGGCCTCGCGGACGGCGTCACCGACGTGCTCACGTGACAGCGCGAGCTCGGTCAGGGAGCGCATGCGCGTCTCGGTGCTGGCCAGGAACACGCCCCGCTCGTGGCCGCGCAGGAGCCAGAAGCCGAGACGGATGACCGGGTTGGCGATCGCTGCCGGCCGTGATACGGCATGGACCCGGAACTGCACCTCGCCGGTGTCGAGCCACTTCCACACCTGCCAGTCCATCTGGCCCATCTCAACGTGGCCCTCCAGCGTGCGGTAGGCCCAGCCGAACACGCGCCCGTCGCGTCCGTCGCGTGTGCGGACGTCGTCGTAGACGTCGACGACGCGCACGCCCACGTGAACGCTCACGAGGTTGAGCGCGCGCAGCTCCAGCAACATGGTGCGTCCCTCGAGGGGTGCGCCGCGGTCGTAGTGGGCGCGCACGAGCGAGGGATCGGCGAATTCGTAGCCCTCGATGAGGCGCCGGGCCACCTCCCAGCTGCCCCCGATGACCGGCTCACCCGGCGGCTCGCCAGGGAGGGGCTGGCACCGCTCATCCACATGCCAGCCGGCCGGCGGATGGTCCGGATCCAGCGCCCCCGGGTCGTAGTTGAGCGGCGTGTCGGCCAGCTCAGCCAGCCGTCGCTGGATCTCGTGACGGGTCACTCCGGCGCCCCGAACGGGTTCTCGACCCGATGGGTGTCGATGTCGATGCCGCCCGATATCCGGCCGCCGGCGAGCGCGGTGACGCCTTCCAGGAACGAGGTCCACATGTGCAGCTGGACCTCCTTGGCCATGCGGACCTTGTGGTAGAGGAGGTTGGAGAGGCGATCCCCGCTGCGCGCCCACGATTCGATCTCAAATGCGATGGTGTCGTCGTCGGGACGGGCCCGGAACTCGATCTGGCCCGCCTCGAGGTGGCCGGCCAGCGTGGCCAGGCGAAACGATCGCTCGTCGTCGGCGATCACCCGCACCGGGCCGTCCCACGGCCCCGGCATCCGCACCACGTACTCGTCTCCCAGCCGCAGCCGCTCGTCATCGCCGAGCACGCGCTGAAATCGCGCGAACTTGGTCGGGGCCGCCTGGTTGAGGTCGGTCTTGAGCTGGGCCACCAGGTCGGAGGCCGACAGGTGAGCGTCGCGGATGCGCGTCCGGTAGCGGCGGTGAAACAGGGGTCCGGCCCCCTCGTTGGGATGCTGGACCTCCGTATCGTCGACCCCGTCGGGGTAGGCGGGTGGGAGGTGGCCCGCGGTCGCGTCCCGAACCGTCTCGCGCCGGTGCATCACCGTTGTCCGCCACATGTAGTCCCACGAGGTCAACGCGATCCCTGTCGGCCACGTGAGTGCCAGCAGCCAGCGGGCGGTGGGTTTGGGTCGGCGCGGCATCGTTGTGGACCTACCCACCCAGCGCCAGCGCACCCACGGGTGTGTTCGCCCGTCACGGCCGGGTAGCGCTCTCGACATGCTCTCAACGCTCCTCTACCGCTGCGGTCTGCGCCCGTGGCAGATGCAGATTGCCTCGATGTCCGCGGTCGGTCTGTGCATCGGCCTGTGGATTCGGGCCAAGACCGTCGACCAGGAAGAGCGCGGCAACGCGGAACGGCGCGCGCTGTTCGTCGGCCTGTGGCCGCCGACGATCTGGATGATCGGCGAGTCGCTCGCGCGCGAGACCTGATCCCGGGCGAGGTGGCCGGTCAGCCCCCGCGGTGAACGCGGCGCGCCCCCCGTGTCCTCGCCTGATCGCCGCGGACCATCACCCGCGTCTCGCATAGGATCTGCCTAGGAGCTGCCTAGGCTTAATCGGCGAGGAAAAGGGGTTTACATGCGCAGATGGTTCATGGCTGCCGTTATCGCGGCCGGCTGTGCGGGACTGAACGCGGCGACAGCCGTGGCATTCGGCGGGTGGCAGGGGCCGACCGTGAGCGTCGGCGGTGCGGTGACGACGCCCACCACCTACTCGACGCCGCAGCTCGGCACGCTTCCCCAGACGACGTTCACCGTCACCCGGCACGTCTGGTGGCGGACGCAGACGCTCACCGATCAGGGCGTGCCGCTCGAGGACCTGGTCAACGACGCTGCGCCGGTGCTGCCGTCGGCCAAGAACGCAGCGCTGCGCGTGACGGTCACGGTGGCGGGCCGCTTCGGGCGGTCGGTGACGCTCGCGCTGGGCGAGCTGGATCCGAGCTTCGGCAACCACCCGGCCTACCTGGCTCTGACCGAGGACGGGCATTCGCTCCCCGCCCCCGAGCTGGTGGTCCCGGGCGATCGCTTCGGCCTGCGCACGGTCACCGACGTCAGCCGGATCACCGTCGCGGTGCAGAGCCCGGCACCGACCACCACCTCGCCGACGGCCACCGAGCTGACCATCATCGACGGCAATCGCACGCGTGAGCTCACCGATGCCCAGCTCGCCGCCCTGCCCGCGGAGACGCTCCAGGTGAGCTTCGAGGCCGGCACGGCGCCCCAGACCCACACGGAGGTCGGGCCGAGCCTGGACACGGTGCTGCGCGCCGCGCGCCTGATCAGCGGCCTGAACACCTGGGTCGCGGGCGTCGGCGACGACGGCTACGTCGCCGTGGTCACGCCGGCCGAGCAGTGGGTGGGCGGGCGGCCGCTCCAGATCTCGCTCAACGAGGACGGGACCGCGCTGGCCGAGCCACGCCTGGTGGTCGACGGTGACCTCAAGGGCGGGCGCTACGTGTCGGACCTGGTGGACCTCGTCGTCGGCAACGCCCTGCAGGCCGGGGGGCCGTGGTGGAGGTGAGCAGGGGCGATGCCTCACACTCCTAGGGATGCACCCGGACCTGGAGCTCGCCTTTGAGCTGACCGACCTGGCCACCGAGATCGCCCTGCCGCGCTTTCGTGACCGTGACTTCACGGTCACGATCAAGCCCGACGGGACCCCGGTGACCGACGTCGACCAGGCCGTGGAGCAGGCGCTGCGCGAACGGCTCGCGCAGCGCCGCCCGGACCACGCCGTGCTCGGCGAGGAGTTCGGCGCCGGCGGCGACGGGGAGTGGTGCTGGTATCTGGACCCGATCGACGGGACCAGCCGCTTCGTCGACGGCGACCCGAACTGGATGACGTTCGTGGCCCTCGGGCAGGGGCCCGACATCGCCGTGGGCGTCGTCGTTGTGCCGGCGCGTGCGGAGCGGTGGTGGGCGGTGCAGGGTGAAGGCGCCTTCCGCGACGGCGACCGCCTCGCCGTCTCGACCATCGCGCGGCTGGGCGACGCGACGGTCAACGACGATTGGCGCGGGACCCTGGAGAAGGGAGGCACAGGCGGACCGCTCGCCGCGGTGGCCGAGCACGCCCGCGCCGTTCGCCCTCGCAACGGCCATGGCTTTCTTGCCGTCGCCGCAGGGGAGGCCGATGTGGCGCTCAGCGGCGGCGGACACCCGTGGGACTACGCCGCACCGAAGGTGATCGTGGAGGAGGCAGGCGGCCGGTTCTCCGACCTCACCGGTCGGCTCGCCATCGACTCGCGCAACGCCGTGGTCACCAACGGGGCGCTCCACAAGCAGGTTCTAGAGGTGATCCGGGCCACGGGCACGTAGCGCGGCCGCGGCGTCGGTCGCCAGCGAGCGCACGATGTCGGCCGCGGGGCGCGCCTGGGCCAGCGCGTGACCCTGGCCCGCCCACAGGTTGATGGCCTCGGAGTCGCCGGCGGCACGGGCGGCGGCGCGCAGCGGGCTGGTCATGTGGTGGACCTGGGGGTAGGCGGCGGGCGCGTCGGCGTCGTGTTCGTCCATGAACCGGTTGACGATTCCGCGCGCCGTGCGCCCGCTGAAGGCACGGGTGAGGCGCGTGACCCCCGGCGCTGCCACCCGGGCGCGGTGCGGCTCTGAGGTCCCGGCCTCGTCGGCGAGCAGGAACGCCGTTCCCAACTGCACGGCGCTCGCGCCGGCCACCAGGGCGGCGGCGATCCCCGGCCCATCCATGAGACCACCGCTGGCCACCAGCGGCGGCGCGCCCTGGGCGCCCAGGAGGCGCAGTAGGGTGAGCAGCCCGTACTCCTCGTGGCCGTCGTCGTCGCAGAAGTACCCCCGGTGGCCGCCAGCTTCGGTGCCCTGGGCCACCAGCGCATCCGCGCCCGCCTGCTGCGCCAGCATCGCCTCCGCCGGGTCGGTCACGGTGACCCAGACGGCCACGTCGTGCTCATGCAGGGCGGCCACGGTCTCCGGTGTCGGGCAGCCGAAGGTGAACGACACCACGGGCACCCGCTCGCCGAGCACGAGCTCGACCTTGGCCGCGTAGGCGTCGTCGTCGTAGCGCGGCTCGCCCAGCGCCACCCCGTGCCGCTCTGCCTCGACAGTCAGGCCGCGGGCATACGCGCTGAGAACGACGTCGGGGTCCTGCACCTGGGGCGCGGAGAAGATGTTGACCCCGAACGGCGCGTCGGTGGCGGCGCGCAGCCGCGCGATGTCATCGGCCACCGCCTCGGGCGTCTTGTACCCGGCGGCCAAGAAGCCCAGGCCGCCGGCCTCGGCCACGGCGGCGGCGAGCGCCGGAGTGGACGGTCCTCCCGCCATGGGCGCCTGGACGATGGGGACCGCCAGCCGGTTCAGATCAAACGTCATGACCTCGGATCGTGCTACGGCGGGGCCCCGGCTGTCCACGACCGATGGCGTCTCACTGATAGGAATTTCCTAATACAGAACGTATCCTTGCCCCGTGGAACTGCGTCAGCTGCGCTACTTCGTCGCGGTCGCCGAGGAGCTTCACTTCGGCCGCGCCGCCGAGCGGCTGCACATCACCGGCCCCTCGCTGTCGCAGCAGATCAGGGCGCTCGAGCGCAGCGTCGGCGTCGACCTCTTCATGCGCGACCGGCGTCACGTCCGCCTCACCTCGGCCGGACGGACGCTGCTGCCCGACGCCCGGGAGATCCTCGCCCTCGCCGGGGCGGCCCAACGGCGGCTGGCCAGCGCGTCGGGACCGGTGCGTCTGGGCTACGTGAGCTGGCTGCCCGACGAGCTGGCGGCCACGGTGCGCACCGACCTGCGCGTCGACGAGTGGGTGATGCCCAGCCACATCCAGGTCGAGCGGGTGCTGGAGGGCACGCTGGACGCGGCGATCGCATGGCTGCCCCAGCCCGACGAACGCCTCGACGTGCGGCTGATGTGGCCCGAGCCGTTGCATGCGGTGACGGTGGTGCGCGGGAGGGCGAGCGCGGTGCGGGCGGCCGACGTGCGGGTGTTGGTCGACGCCGATCTCACCTCGTGGGACGCGTGGAACCGGTTCGCCGAGGCCTTCGCACACGACACCGGCGCCACCGTCGTCCACGTCGAGGACGGCGGCATCGCCGGCCCGGGATTCCACGATCGCTGCCTGCGGCTGGGCAAGCCGGTGCTCGAGTCGCCCAAGCGCCACCACGCGCGCCTGCCCGCCGGGCTGCGCGCCGTGCCGGTTCGCGACCCGACGCCCGTCTGGAGCTGGTCACTGGTCACGCGCGCCGACGACGACCGCCCTGCGGTCGCCGACCTGCGCGCCGACGCGGCGTCGCTGACCCGCGTCGCTGGGCTTCATGTGCGCCCGGCCGAGCCGTGGTGGGCGCCGCCCGAGGATCCGCTGCACGAGGAGATCCGCTCCCTGCCGCTCGCGGACGACGCCGCGCGCGCGTCAGCGCGGCGGCCGCAGGCTGCCCAGGCGTAGTGAGCCGTCGCCCGGCGGGGCGGACACATCCGCCGCACCGGCCCCATCGCCACCCGCAGCTGTGGACTCGGCCGCTCCCGCGGCGTCCGCCGCAGCGGGTGGCGGATCGTCCAGGAAGTCGGAGCTCGGCACGAAGAACAGGTTGCCGGTGATCGCGGTGGAGAAGTCGAGCAGCCGGTCGGTGGTGCCCGGCGGGTCGCCCACGAACATGTTGGTGAGCATCCGCTCGATCACCGCGGGATCGTGGGCGTAGCCGATGAAGTAGGTCCCGAACTCGCCGGCGCCGACCCGGCCGAAGGGCATGTTGTAGCGGAGGATCTGCAGCTCCTCGCCGTCCTCGTCCTCGATCACGTTGAGCGCGAGATGGGAGTTGGGCGGCTTGACGTCATCGGGCATCTCGATGTCGGAGAGCTTGCTGCGGCCCACCGCGCGCTCCTGATCCTCGACGGTCAGCGCGTCCCAGCGCTTGAGGTCATGCAGGTACTTCTGGATCACCACGTAGCTGCCTCCGGCGAACGCCGGATCGTCATCGGCGATGATGGCCGCAGACTGCGCGGCGCCGCCCTCGGGATTCTCGGTCCCGTCCACGAAGCCCAGGAGGTCGCGCTCGTCAAAGGAGCGGAAGCCGTGGACCTCGTCGACGACGCGGGCCTGGCCGTCGAGCGCCTCGGTCAGTCGCTGGGCCAGCTCGAAGCACAGGTCAAGCCGCGCGGCGCGGATGTGAAAGAGCAGGTCGCCGGGGGTGCTGACCGCGACGTGGCGCTCGCCGGCGATCTCGGGCAGTACGTGCAGGTGCGCGGGCCGCGGCGGGGCAAACAGCCGGTCCCACAGCTGCGCTCCGATACCGGTGACGCAGGTGAGCTCCGCCTCGGGCACGCGGAACCCGACCGAGCGCTTCAGGCCGTTGACGTCGGCCAGGAAGTCACGGATGTCCTCCTCATGGCCGGGCTCGGCCACCAGGACGAGAAAGATGGCCGAGGAGGTCGGCTGTTCGACGATCGACTGGGGCTCGGGAGTCGGCATGGCCGACATTGTCTCTGACCGGACAAGCAGAGACGGCGAGGCATCGCCGCACTTAGAATCGGTCGGCCTGCCATGAACGCCGCACTGCTGCACGCCGAACCCCAGGCCCCGCCGCTGCTGGCCGTCGCCGGGCTGAACGTCAACTTCGGCCCGTTCCGCGCGCTGGGCGATGTCGACCTGCGGATCGCGCCGGGCGAGCTGGTCGCGGTGGCGGGCGAGCCGGGCGCCGGAAAGTCGACGCTGGTGCGCTGCATCGCGGGCGATATCGCGCCCGCCGGCGGGGAGATCCTCCTTGGCGACAGGGCGGTGCCGGCCGATCCCGGAGGGGCCAGCCGCCGGGGGATCTCGGTGGTCTGGCAGGACCTGGCGCTGTGCGACAACCTCGACGTGGCCGGCAACATCCTGCTGGGTCAGGAGACCAACCGGCTGATGGTCTCCGAGTCGCGCTTCCACGCCGCGGCCGCCGCGCTCCTGGAGGAGGTCAACATCCCGATCCGGGACACGACGCAGCTGGTCGGCTCGCTCTCGGGAGGTCAGCGCCAGATGGTCGCGCTCGCCAGGGCGGTGTCCACCGCGCCCCAGCTGCTGGTCCTCGATGAGCCGACCGCATCGCTGGGCGTGGTCGAGACCGGACGGGTGGAGGACCTGGTCGTCCGCCTCCGCGATCAGGGCACGACGATCCTTCTCGTCAGCCGCGACATCGAGCAGATGTTCCGCCTGGCCGACCGGATCGTGGTCCTGCGCCACGGATCCGTAGCGGCCGAGCTAGACCCGCGCACCACTCACCCCGACGACCTCACGGCCATCATGTCCGGCCAGCAGGTGGATTCGTCGGCCCGGCGCCAGCTGACGCGGCTGCACGGCCTGGCCGACCGTCTCGTCTCGGCCGATCCGTCCTCCAGTCTCTCCCTGATCCTGTCCGCGCTGGGGGCCGCCCTCGCCACCGAGCGCGTCTCCCTCCACGTGGCCAGCGGACGGTCGCTGGTCTGCACGGCCTCGCTGGGGTTCGCGCCCGACGAGATCGCGCCGTGGCTGCGGCTCCCGTTCGGTGCGGCCGGCGGGCCCGTCGGACGCGCCGCCGTCACCGAGCA
>DATJTQ010000123.1:0-2713 GCA_035503355.1 Solirubrobacteraceae bacterium | reverse complement strand
AGCCAGCGCTCGTCGCCGTGCTCCAGGATGCAGCCGCGCCCCACCGTGCCCGAGCCGATGACCTCGCCGGCCGTCAGCCCCGGCGTGTTGCGGGCCGCCGCGGCGATCAGTGAGTCCCACGAGTGATGGATGGCGCCGGTGCGGGTGTCGGTGCGCACCTCGCCGTTGACGCGAGCCACGGCGCGCAGGTCGAGGTCGGCCGGCAGCTCATCGGGTGAGACGAGCACCGGACCGAACGCGGTGGCGAAGTCCTTGCCCTTGGCCGGCCCCAGCCCCACCTGCATCTCCTTCAGCTGCAGGTCGCGGGCCGAGAAGTCGTTCATGATGGTGAAGCCCTCGGGGCGGCCGTCGGCGCCGATCACGCAGGCCAACTCCAGCTCGTAGTCGAGCATCTGGGTGTCGGCCGGCATGGGGATGTCGTCCCCATCGCCGTACACCGCGCCCGGGTTGGTGAAGTAGAAGACGGGGATCTCGTACCAGACCGGCGGAACATCGCGGCCGCTGAGCGCCCGGGCGTTGCGGACGTGCTCCTCGAAGGCCATGAAGTCGCGGATCGATGGCGGCCGCCCGTCGGGATAGGACCGCCTCATCGCGTGAACAGCGTGGAGAGGACGACCTCGGTCACCGTGCGGGTCACGCCCCGGGTCGCACGGATGCGCTCGAGCGCGAGCTCCAGGCTCTTGGTGTCCTCGGCCATCACGTGCAGCAGGGCGCTGGCCTCCCCGGCGACCGTGTGGGCCGAGACGACCCCGCCCTCGCTCTCCACCGCCTTCTTGATGGCCGAGCCGGGCATGCCGCCCTCGCAGTAGAGGTCCACGAAGGCCTCGGCGTGCCAGCCAAACGCCTCGGAGTCCACGACCGCCGTGTAGCCCAGGACGACGCCGTCACGCTCCAGCCGATCCAGCCGGCGCTTGACCGCCGGGGCCGACAGATGGACGTGCTTGCCGATGTCGGAGAACGACCGGCGGGCGTTCTCGCGAAGTAGCGCAACGATTCTTCGATCCGTGGCGTCCATGGCGGGTCAGAGACGTGCGGTGAGACAACGTACTGGGCTTATGATGGTGACACAAAGCTCAAATCGTTGACGCACCTCGTGTGTACGACGCGAGGGTCCTACGCCGAGCCCGACGGCAATCCCTCGGCGTGGCTGACCGACGCGCGCTCGGTCTGTGGCTGGGGGCCGCTGCCGGTGAACTGCACCGCGACGATGGCGATGTCGTCGCGCTGCGCCTGCGCCGGCTGGCCGGCGTAGCGCTCCAGCGCGTCGGCCAGCTGCTCGGCGTCAGCGCCGCCGGGGTGGTCGCGGAGCGCCTCGGCAGGCTCGCGCTCAGGCCCGGGGCCCGGGTCCGAGACGCCGTCGGTGTAGAGCACGATCGCGTCGCCGTGGGCGAGGGCCACCTCGGTGGTCTGCAGGCGGATGTCGGGCCAGATCCCCAGCACCGCGCCCCGGGCCGGCACGGCGCGCGGCTCCCCGGACGCGGGCACCAGGATCGGGGGTGGGTGGCCGCCGCAGGCCAGGGAGACGCGCGCCACCCCGTCCTCGACGGTGAGCAGCATGTAGGCCACCGTGATGAAGCGCCCGTCAAGATCCTCGCCGAGCATCGCCCGGTTCAGGAACCGCAGTGCCTCGTCGGGCCTCACCGACCATGAGGCGAGGCTGCGCAGCGTCCAGCGCGCCATGGCGGTCACCGCGGCGGCCTCCGCGCCCTTACCGCACACGTCGCCGACGATGATCGCCCAGCGTCCGTCGGAGACGGCGAAGGCGTCGTAGAAATCGCCGCCGACGAGCTCGCCCGCCTGGGCCGGCAGGAAGCGAACGGCCATCTCGCAGCCCGGGATCGTGGGCAGCGCCGTGGGCAGAAGGCTCTGGCGCAGCACCTCGACCGTGCGCTCACTGCGACGCCGGGCTCGCTCGCGCGAGATCACCAGGTGGCCCAGGAACACGCCGAGCAGGGCGGTGGCCAGTGTCAGGAGCACCAGCACGACGATCGCCTCCACCGTCGAATGACTGGCCTCGGTCCCGGCCGCGTGCTGTCGCGCGCGCTCTCGGGCACTCACCAGTGACTCGAGCGTGGCCGTGGTGGCGCGAACCGCGTCGACCATCCGCTTGCCGTCGATGGTGGTCTGAAGCGTGCGAGACGCGGACCGGTCGCTGGCGACGAGGTTGAGCGTCCGCGGCAGGTACCCGTGCATGTAGGCGTCTGCCGCTCTCTCCAGGCGACTCGCCGCGGCGGCAAACCCGCCGTCTGCGACCACGGCCCGCGCCAGCGCCGCCCTGGCCCCCGCGTAGCCCTTCTGCGCGGCGCGGGTGGGCTGGAGGAACACGGGGCGACCGGTGATGACGTACCCTCGCAGCCCGGTCTCGGCATCCACCACATAGCGCTCAAGGCTGATCACCGCGACCAGATAGGCATCTGACCGCGTCGTGGCACTCGCGGAGTGATGCAGCTTGACGGTGTTGATCAGGAGCAGAGAGACCCCGAGCCCCACCAACACGGCCCCGGCTCCCACCGCGAGCGCGATCCTGGCCGAGAGCCCGCGGATTCTCTGCATGACGCGAATTTACGGACTGTTGAGGTCGACCGCCAGCACGGACCCTCTGCTTCGTAGAGTCAGGGCGCATGCCGATGCTTAATGACCTCGATCGCCGCCTGCTGATGATCGCGCGCACGCGTGGTCACGGCCCGCGCCGCGAGCGGGCCGCGCTGGTCTA
>DATJTQ010000122.1:0-20477 GCA_035503355.1 Solirubrobacteraceae bacterium | reverse complement strand
CAACAACAGCGCGATCGTCCTCCTACGGCGGCAACCAGAGGTGCCGACGCCGGGGGATCCCTCTAGCCGCCGGTGCCCGCAGCGCGGATGAGCAGCACCAGGATCACCAGCGCGGCGAGCACCATCACGCCCATCTCGCGCTGGAGGATGGACAGCACCACCAGGCGCTGCTCGTCCTCGGGCAGGCGGCCGACCTCTGCGTTTGAGGCAAACCCGCGACTGTCGAGGACCATCTGCGCCGAGGCGATCCGCAACTGCTCCGCCACGAAGGAGATCCCAAGCGGGAGCAGCCCGTAGATGAGATGCAGGCTCGACTCCTTGCGGCCCATCAGGACCAGCACGCCGCCGAGGGCCGCCTCGATGACCACGGCGACCTGGCCCGCGCGCAGCAGCCACCAGAAGATCCTGCTGCGCCGGACGCGGTACCAGCACCACGCGCCCCACACCCCCGCGCCGCCCATGAGCGCGATGCACAGCACTCCCACCACCACGTGAACGAGCTTCACCGGACGCTCACGTGGGTATCCGCGATATGGCGTACCTTGGCGGGATTACCAGGGATGGCCAGAAACGCACGGAGTAGATAGCCGCATTTGGCACTAAGTAACACTGTGTTACAAGCTTCCCTACGTCGGTGATATAAGAGGTTCTGTGCTTCGAAGCTATCTGCCGGCGATTGTCTTTCTTCTCCTCGGCGCCGCCGTCGGCGGCCTCTTCGGAGTCCTCAACCTCTTCACCGGCGTGCGCGGGACGCACCGCCAGCAGTCCAAGACCACTCCGTACGAGTGCGGCCTGCCGTCGGAGATCCAGCGGGGGTTCCGCTTCGGGATCAGCTTCTACCTGATCGCGATGCTGTTCATCCTGTTCGATATCGAGGTCATCTTCCTGTACCCGATCGCGGTCCAGTTGCGTGCGTTCGGCACCTTCGCCCTGTGGGAGACGGTCACCTTCGTGGTGCTCCTGATGGTGGCGTTCGTGTACGTCTGGCGGCGAGGAGCCTTGGAATGGAAATAAAGCGCGAGCCGCTCAACGGCCTCACCACGCCGTCGGCCATCACCGCGCCGTCGGACTTCCGCGCGCGCCAGCTGCAGGCCCGCGACATGTTGCGCGGCGACCTGGAGGGCGAGGCGCTGGAGCGCTACGTCAAGGAGAGCGTGCTCACCACCACCGTCGAGAAGGCGGTGGCGTGGTCGCAGGGCAACTCGATCTGGCCGCTGACCTTCGGCCTGGCCTGCTGCGCCATCGAGATGATGTCGATCGTCGGCGCCCGCGTCGACGTGGCCCGCTTCGGGTGGGAGGCCTTCTGGGCCTCACCCCGCCAGGCGGATCTGCTCATCCTCTCGGGCCGCGTGTCGGTGAAGATGGCCCCCGTCATCCGCCGCATCTATGACCAGATGCTCGAGCCGCGCTGGGCCATCTCGATGGGCGCCTGCTGCTCCTCGATGGGCGTGTTCAACAACTACGCCCTCGTGCCGGCCGACAAGTTCCTCCCCATCGACGTGCACGTGCCCGGCTGCCCGCCGCGGCCGGAGGCGCTGCTCCACGGCATCCTCCGCCTGCGCGAGAAGATCCACGGCACCGAGCGCGACGGGTGGCGGGAGCGCTACCACGCGGTGGGCACCGAGGAGGTGCTTGCCGAAGGCACCAGCGCCAGCGACGCCGCGATCAACGTGTTCCCCGGTGGAGACACCGCCGGTGCCTGACGCCACCGAGCTCGAGCTGACGGCCCACGAGCTCCGAGACCGCAACGCCGAGTCCATCCTCGGCACCGACTTCGGGCGCGGGGACCGCGCCGTGCTGCTGGTCAACCCGGCGCACGTCATCGACGTGCTGACGGCCCTGCACGCCAAGGGCTACACCTTCCTGGCCAGCCTGCACGGGGTGGACTACTACCCCGACGAGCCCCGGCTCGGGGTGCTCTACGAGCTGCTGGACATGCAGAACGTGGACCGGATCACGGTCAAGGCGCGCGTCCACACCGACGATCCGCGGATCGCCACCGCCACCGGCCTGTTCCCCGGCGCCGACTTCCCCGAGCGCGAGGTCTACGACATGTTCGGCGTGGTCTTCGAAGGCCATCAGGACATGCGGCGGATCCTCATGCCCGAGGACTTCGAGGGCTTCCCCCAGCGGCGCGACTTCCCGGTGGGCGGCGAGCCGGTGCTCTTCACCTACAACGAAGAGACCACCTACGGGAAGTGGAGCTAGGCGTCTGATGGCTCTCGACACCGCCGATTACCGCAGGCGCGAGGAGTCGATCACCTACTCCGCTGAGCCGGCCGGGCAGGGCGAGACCCACGAGCTGCTCACGCTCAACATCGGGCCCCACCACCCCGCCACCCACGGCGTCCTGCGCCTGCTGGCCACGCTGGAGGGCGAGGTGGTGCGCGACATCAAGCCGATCATCGGCTACGTCCACACCGGGATCGAGAAGACTGCGGAGGACAAGGCCTACTGGAAGGTCATCCCCGTGGTCGAGCGGATGGACTACCTGGCCTACTACTTCAATTCCCTGGCCTACTGCGGGGCGGTCGAGACCCTGCTCGAAGCAGAGGTGCCGCCGCGCGCGCAGTACCTGCGGGTCATCCACCTCGAGCTCAACCGCATCATGTCCCACCTGGTGTGGCTGGGGACCAGCGCGCTGGACCTCGGCGCGATCAGCATGTTCTGGTACTGCTTCCGCGAGCGCGAGAAGATCCTCGACCTGTTCGAGATGACCTCGGGCCAGCGCATGCACACGCGCTACTTCCAGGTCGGCGGGGTCATGGAGGACATCCCGCGCGGCTTTGAGGCCAAGCTGCGGACCTTCCTGGCCGACATGCCCAACCGGGCCGACCAGTACGCCGACCTGCTGGAGAAGAACCAGATCGTCTTCGAGCGCCTGCACGGCGTGTGCCCGCTGGACGCCGAGACGCTGCTCTCGCTGGGCGTGACCGGCCCGCTGCTGCGCGCCGCCGGCAATCCGTGGGACCTGCGCAAGGCCGCGCCCTACTGCAGCTATGACCACTTCGACTTCAAGATCCCGGTGGGCACGGTGGGCGACAACTACGACCGCTACCGGGTGCGCCACGCCGAGATCTACGAGTCGGTGAAGATCATCACCCAGGCGCTGGACGGCCTGCCCGAGGGCCCGCACATCACCACCGACCGCAAGATCGCGCTCCCTCCGCGCCACGAGCTGGCCACCTCGATGGAGGCGCTCATCCACCACTTCAAGCTCGTCACCGAGGGCTTCCGGGTGCCGCCGGGCGAGGCCTATTACCCGATCGAGGGGCCCCGTGGCGAGCTGGGGTGCTTTGTGCGCGCCGACGGCTCGGCCAAGCCCGCGCGCGTCCACATGCGCGACTCGAGCTTCGTCAACCTGCAAGCGCTGACGCCGATGGTGCGCGACAGCTACCTGGCTGACCTCATCGCCACGCTGGCCATGCTCGATCCCATCCTGGGCGGGATCGATCGATGAGCTACAAGGACCACCACCCGGCCGATCTCAACGACGAGCTCTCCGAGCGTCACGGTCAGCACCTCGACCCGCTCGGTTCGCTGTCGCGCCGGGTGCCGCGCTTCGGCCACGGCTCGCGGGTCCCCGGCTGGGACGACGCCGTCGATCTCACCAAGGACCCCGCGGTCATCCCCGACCCCGCCATCACGCCGGTCCCCGAGGATCTGCGCCTCGAGATCGAGACGGCGATGGCCAAGTACCCCGACCGTCGCTCGGCGGCGATCCCGTCGCTGCATGCCGCCCAGGCGGTCCACGGCTGGTGCAGCCCCGAGGCGATCGAGCAGGTGGCCGCGGTGATGCGCCTGACCCCCGCCTACCTGACCTCGGTGGCGAGCTTCTACGACATGTTCGAGCTCGAGCCCAAGCACTCCAACGACGTGTTCGTGTGCACCAACATCTCGTGCTCGATCCTCGGCGCCGACGAGTTCTACGACGCCATGGCGGCCGCCGCCGAAGGCCAGGACATCGACGTGCGCTCCTTCGAGTGCCTGGGCGCGTGCGACATCGCGCCGATGGCCTCGGTCAACGGCGAGTACGTGGGGCCGCTGGAGCTGGCCGACGCCGAACGGATCGTCGAGGACCTCGTCGCCGACCGGCCGGTGCTGCGCGACAAGCAGCTGCGCTACCGCCGCTCCGTGGACCCCAACGCCAATGGCGACACCGCGGGCCCGACCGACACCGCATCCGAGTTCTCCGAGCCCGATCATCCCCACCGCGCCGACACCGCGGGGCTGACCGAGGCCGACGAGGTCGCCGATCGCCCGGGGCCGAGCGCGCCCCTGGAGACGCCCCCCGCGATTCCCCCCCAAGACCAGAGCGAGACATGAAGCCGATCCTCTTCGACCACATCGACGAGCCGGGGCTCAACACGCTGGACGTGTACCAGCGCCGCGGCGGCTACGAGATGCTGCGCCAGGCGCTGACCATGACCCCCGAGGACGTCCTGGCTCAGATCATGAGCTCCAACATCCGCGGCCGCGGCGGCGCCGGCTTTGCCATGGGGCGCAAGATCTCCTTCCTGCCCCACGGCGACATGGTCAAGTACCTGGTCTGCAACGCCGACGAGTCCGAGCCGGGCACGTTCAAGGATCGCGAGCTGATGCAGAAGATCCCGCACGCGCTCATCGAGGGGATCGCCATCGCGGCCTACGCCGGCGGCATCAACAAGTCGTTCATCTACATCCGAGGCGAGTACCAGCTGCAGGCGGACATCCTCGAGGCGGCCATCGCCGAGGCAGCCAACGCCGGGCTGATCGGCGAGCGGATCCTGGACTCCGACTTCACGATGTCGCTGGTGCTGCACCGCGGCGCCGGCGCCTACATCTGCGGCGAGGAGACCGGGCTGCTGGACTCGCTGGAGGGCAAGCGCGGCAACCCGCGGCTCAAGCCCCCCTTCCCGGCCATCGAGGGCCTGTACGCCGGGCCGACGCTGATCAACAACGTCGAGACGCTCTCCACCGTCCCCTACATCATGCGGATGGGCGGCGACGCCTACGCCAAGATCGGCACCGAGACCTCGACGGGCACCAAGCTCGTCTCGATCTCCGGTGACGTCAAGCGCCCCGGCAACTACGAGATCGAGCTCGGGATCCCGTCGCGGGAGATCATCTACGGGCTGGCCGGCGGCCCCCACGACGGCCATCGGGTCAAGTTCTGGTTCCCGGGCGGCTCGAGCTCGCCCCTGCTCACCGGCGACGACCTCGACATCCCCTACGACTTCGACAGCATGGCCAAGGCGGGCACGATGCTCGGCTCGGGCGCCATCATCATCGCCGACGAGCGCCGCCGGATCCTGGACACCATGCTCAAGGTCGCCAAGTTCTACGCCCACGAGTCGTGCGGCAAGTGCGTCCCGTGCCGCGAGGGGACCAACTGGACCCACAAGATGGTCCAGCGCATCTACACCGGCGAGGCGACGCCGATGGATCTCGACATCATGGCCTCGGTCCAGGAGCAGATCATCGGCAACTGCCTGTGCGTCCTGGGTGACGCCATGGCGATGCCGATCGGCTCGATGGTGGCAAAGTTCCGCCCCGAGCTCGAGGCCGAGATCGAAGCGGCGCGCGAGCGCGCCGAAGGCGCGGCGTCCGAAGACGTCGTCGCGCTCGGGGTGGCCGACGAGCACGCCGGCCCGATCCCCGTCCACTGACCCCCACGCCCCCATGCCACGTCCAGAGCGCAAGACCATTCAGCTGACCATCGACGGCCGCGAGGTGCAGGCCATCGAGGGCGCGATGCTCGTCGACGCCGCCAAGCAGGGCGACGTCGAGATCCCCTACTTCTGTTATGAGCCCAAGCTCGGCCAGCCCGTGGGCGCCTGCCGGATGTGCCTGGTGGAGGTCGAGGGCATCCCGAAGCTGCAGACCAGCTGCTCGACCCCGGTCAAGGACGGCATGGTCGTCCACACCCAGACCGAGCGCGTCCGCAAGGCCCAGAACGCGGTGGTGGAGTTCCTGCTCGTCAACCACCCGCTCGACTGCCCGGTGTGCGACAAGGGCGGCGAGTGCCCGCTGCAGGACATCACCTTCGGCTGGGGCCTGGGCCGCAGCCGCTTCATCGAGCCCAAGCGCCACTTCGAGAAGCCGCTCGCCCTCTCGCCGCTGATCGCCATCGACCGCGAGCGCTGCATCCTCTGCTACCGGTGCGTGCGCTTCTCCCAGGAGATCGCCGAGGACTACCAGCTGATCTTCACCGAGCGTGGCGCTCACACCTTCGTCGGCACCCACGACGGCCACCCCTACGTCGCGCCGTTCAGCGGCAACATCATCGAGCTGTGCCCGGTGGGCGCGCTCACCTCCCAGCCCTACCGCTTCCGGGCGCGCCCGTGGGACAACGAGAGCGCCGGCGGGGTGTGCACCCTGTGCTCGTCGCAGTGCAACGTCACCTTCACCGTCCGCGACGACCGCGTGGTGCGGGTGCTCTCGCGGCAGTTCGACGGCAACCCGAACGTCGACGACGGCTGGCTGTGTGACAAGGGCCGCTTCGCCTATCAGGCGATCCACGTCGATGAGCGGATCACGCGACCGCTGGTGCGCGACGGCGGCGAGCTGCGCGAGGTCTCCTGGGAGCGGGCGCTCGAGGCCGCGGCGGGACTGGGGCGCCACAAGGGCCGCGTCGGCACGCTGGTCGGTGGGCAGGCCTCCAACGAGGAGGGCTTCCTCCTCCAGCGCCTCACCCGCGAGGCCCTCGACAGCTCAGACATCGACTCTCGCGGACCCAATCCGCTGCCGGCGGATGTCGCCCGCGTCCTCGCCGCCCCCGAGCTGCAGGCCTCGGTGCCCGACATCGAGTTCGCCCACACGGTGCTGGTCTTCGGGTGCGACCCGCGCGACGACTCGCCGATCCTGGACCTGCGCGTGCGCAAGGGCGTGCGCCGCAACGGCGTCAAGCTCGCCATCGCCACCGCGCGACCCACGGCTCTCGAGGCCAACGCCACCGCTTCGCTCCGCTACGCCCCCGGCGGCGACGCGCAGTTCGCGGCCGCACTGGAGCGCGCGCTGGACGGGGCCACCGACGTCGCCGAGGACATCGCCGCGCTCGCGACCCTGTTGCGCGACGGCGGGGAGGATGTGGTGATCCTCTTCGGCGAGCGGATCGGCGCCGCTGCCGCGGCCACGCTTCAGCGCATCGCCCGCCGCCTCGGGCTCGCCGGTCGCCAGGGCGCCGGGCTGCTGGCCCTGCCCGCCGGTGCCAACGGCCGCGGCCTGCGCGAGGCGGGAGCGGTCCCCGACGCCGGCCCCGGCCACAGCGCGCTGGACAGCCCCGGGCGCAGCGCCGCCGACATCGGCGCGGCGGCCGCCGCCGGCGACATCACCGCCCTGCACCTGTTCGGCACCGACCCCGTGCGCGACGAGCCCGATCGGGCCCTCTGGGAGCGAGCCCTGCACTCCGCCGCGCTGGTGGTGGCCCACGCCTCGGTGCTGACCGAGGGCCTGGCCGAGCACGCCACCGTCATCTTCCCCGCCGAGTCGCACGCCGAGAAGGAGGGCACGCTCGTGCATCCCGACGGCCGGCTGCAGCGTCAGCGGATCGCCATCGCCTTCCCCGGTGAGGTGCGCGCTGGCTGGTGGGTCCTCACCGAGATCGCGGCGGCCTGCGGACTGGACACCGGCGTGCAGCGCCCCAGCGACGCCTTCGCGCAACTGGTGGCCGCGGTCCCCTTCTACGAGGGACTGACGCTCGAGGAGATCGGCGCGCACGGCGTGCGCTGGCCCGAGCGCCCGCAGGCCCAATCGCTGGCGCCGGGCGCCGAGGGTGGCCTGCCCGAGGAGGTCGCGCTGGACGGCGCCTCCGAATCCGAGCCGGCGGCGCTGACCAACGGTCACCTGCGCCTGGGCACCTACCGGCCGATCTGGGCCTCCCCCGAGTGCGAGATCTCGCCGGCGCTGAAGTTCCTCATCCCCGAGCAGCAGGTTGAGCTCTCGCCCGAGGACGCCCGGCGCCTCGGCGTACTGCACGGCGAGGAGGTGCTGGTGGCGCAGAACGGGACGCGGCTCGCCGCCAAGGCCTTCGTGCGCTCGGCCGTCCCGGCCGGGAGCGCGTTCCTGGCCGACGGGCTGTCGGTGCAATCGGCCAACGTCCTGACCGAGTCGCTGATCGAGGTGATCAAGCCGTGAGCCTGGTCATGGCCGACGTCAACCTGATCGAGCCCTGGTGGATCCAGATCATCAAGGCTCTGGTCATCTTCGGCGTCATCTTCGCCGTGCTGCCGATGATCATCATCTACGAGCGCAAGCTGCTCGGCCGCTTCCAGGGCCGCTACGGGCCCAACCGGGTCGGTCCCTTCGGCATCATCCAGCCGCTGGCCGAGGCGGTGAAGCTGGCGGTCAAGGAGCCGTTCCGGCCCGCTACCGCGGTGAGCTCGCTGTACCGCATCGCGCCCATGGTGGCGATCATCACTGCCGTGGCGTCGATGGCGATCCTGCCCTTCGGCGGGGTGCAGAACATCTTCGGGCGCCCCATCGGCCTGTACGGCATCGACGTCTCCATCGGGCCGCTCTACGTCTTCGCCTTCAGCGGGATCTCCTTCTACGGGATCATGCTCGGCGGCTGGGCCTCGGGCTCCAAGTACTCGTTCCTCGGCGCCATGCGCGGGGCCGCGCAGCTGATCTCCTACGAGGTCTCGCAGGGGCTGGCGCTGGTGGGCGTGCTCATCACCGCGGGGACCCTGTCGCTGACCGGGATCGTCCACGCGCAGGCGGGCATGTGGTACTTCATCCCGCAGTTCGCAGGCTTCCTCATCTTCATGACGGCGTCGTTCGCCGAGACCAATCGCGCGCCGTTCGACGTCGTCATCGCCGACGCCGAGCTGGTGGGCAGCTACTTCACCGAGTACGGCGGCCTGGCCTTCGTGGCCTACCAGTTCGCCGAGTACGCCAACGTCATCGTGGTCTCGGGGCTGGCCACGACGCTGTTCTTCGGCGGCTGGCTGTTGCCCTTCGGGATCCATCCGCCCGGCTGGGTCGACCCGATCGTGGTCATCGTGAAGATGCTGCTGGTCATCACCTTCTTCATCTGGATTCGCGCCACGCTGCCGCGCCTGCGCTACGACCAGCTGATGTCCTTCGGCTGGAAGATCCTGCTGCCGCTGGCGACCCTCAACCTGCTGGTCACGGCCATCATCGTGGTGTCATGACCCACGGGAGGCTCACATGACTCCGTACAACCCTGGTGCTGACGTCGTCGAGGTGGTTCGCGGCCCGGGCACCGGCCCGATGCGCGGCGCCTACCGCATCTTCGGCGAGACCCTGCGCGGCCTGAAGACGACCTTCGCGCGCATCGTCGAGGGCCCGGTCACCATCCAGTACCCCGAGGAGAAGACGCCGGTCTACCCACGCTTCCGCGGGCGCCACAAGCTGCACCGCTTTGAGGACACCGGCCTGGAGAAGTGCGTCGGCTGCTCGCTGTGCGCCGCCGCCTGCCCCGCCGACTGCATCCGCGTCGTCGCCGCCGAGAACACGCCGGAGAACCGCGTGTCGGCCGGCGAGCGCTACGCCGCCGTCTACGAGATCAACCTCAGCCGCTGCATCTTCTGCGGCTACTGCGAGGTGGCGTGCCCGTTTGACGCGATCACCATGGGCCACGACTACGAGATGTCGGACTACACGCGCTCAGACCTCATCTTCACCAAGGAGATGCTGCTCTCTGAGGCCATCGAGCGCACCCCCCTGCGAAGGGAGGGCGAGTGAGCGCGGTCCTCTTCTTCATCGCCGCCATCGGCGCGCTGGCCGGGGCCATCGGAGTCGTCGTCATCCGCAACCCCTTCTACAGCGTGCTGTCGCTGGTGTCGCACCTGATCGCGCTGGCCGCGCTGTTCCTGCTCCTGCGCGCGGAGTTCGTGGCCGCCGCGCAGGTGGTGGTCTACGCGGGCGCGGTGATGGTGCTCTACGTGTTCGTGGTGGCCTACATCGGCGGCGCCGACAACCCCCTGCACCGTCCGGGCAGCAGCCTCAAGTTCCTGGCGCCCCTCTTCGGGCTGGCGGTGGCCATCGAGCTGTGTATCGCCATGCTGGGCACCGCCCTGAAGGGCATCTCCTCCAAGGGCGCCCCCTACGTCCCCGGCTTCGGCACCCCCGAGCACATCGGCAAGCTCTTTCTCACCACCTACCTGTTCCCGTTCGAGGTCGCCTCACTGCTGCTGCTGGTGGCCGCCATCGGCGCGGTGGTGCTGGCCCGCCGGCGCCGCGGCCTGGAGCCCGACGACGCCTTCGAGGCGCGCCTGCACATCCCCCGCGGGGTGTTCACCGGGACCATGGCCGAGGCCGCCGGCTTCCGCGGCGGTGCGGGCACGGCTCCGGAGACGCAGGCGCAGACCGAGCCCGTGGGCGCGCACGCCGCGGGCGAGCGCGAGCCGAGCGAGGGGGGTTGGTAGGTGGCCATCGGCTGGTACCTCACCGTCTCGGCGCTCATCTTCTGCATCGGCGCGGTCGGCGTCATCACCCGCCCCAACCCGTTGGTCATCCTCCTGTGCCTGGAGCTGATGCTCAACGCGGGCAACCTGGCGCTCGTGGCCTTCTCGCGGATGTGGGGCCACGAGGACGGTCAGATCTTCGCGCTCATCGTGATGGTGGTGGCCGCCTGCGAGGTGACGGTGGGGCTCGGCCTCATCGTGGCCATCTACCGGCGCCAGCTGCCGGTCAACGTCGACGACCTCAACGAGCTCAACGGGTGAGGCGGGCGTGAGCGCAACGACGTTCGGCTGGCTGATCCTGCTCTTCCCCCTGGTGGGGACGATCCTGATCGCGCTCAACTACAAGCGGTTGCCCGGCACCAGCGCGGGGTGGCTGGCCACGCTCGCCATCGCCCTGGCCTTCGCGGCCTCGCTCGGCGCGCTGTTCTCCTTGCTCGGCGACCCCACCACCCACCGGGAGCTGACCTCGAAGCTGTGGAACTACGACGTGAGCATCGGCGTCGACGCCCAGCTCTCGATCCTGGTGGACCCGCTGTCGATCTTCATGGCGCTGGTGGTCTCGGGCGTCTCGACGCTGATCCACATGTACTCGATCGCGTACCTGAAGTCAGACCGCGGATACAGCCGGTACTTCGCCTACCTGAACTTCTTCGTCTTCTCGATGCTGGTCCTGGTGCTGGCGGGCAACTTCCTGCTGCTCATCGTCGGCTGGGCCTTCGTCGGCGCCGCCTCCTACCTGCTCATCTCCTTCTGGTACCGGCGCAGCACCGCCACCAAGGCAGGCATCAAGGCCTTCGTCATCAACGTGCTCGGCGACGTCGGCCTCGTTCTCGGGACCTTCTTCATCCTGCGCCACACCCACACCCTCGACTTCCAGAAGGCCTTCGCCGCCGCCCCTCACGTGTTCAGCCACAACAGCACCGACCTGGTGGCCGGCTGCCTGCTGCTGCTCGTCGGGGCCTTTGCCAAGTCCGCCCAGGTCCCGCTGCACACCTGGCTCCCGGACGCCATGGAGGGGCCCACCCCGGTCTCCGCGCTGATCCACGCCGCCACCATGGTGACCGCGGGCGTCTACCTCATCGCGCGCATGCACCCGTTCTTCGAGATCGCCACCACAGCGGCCGACGTGGGCGCGATCGTCGGGTGCCTCACGCTGCTCATCGCGGCCACCATCGCCATCGTCCAGACCGACCTCAAACGCGTCATCGCCTACTCGACGATGAGCCAGATCGGCTACATGATCATGGGCGTCTCGGTGGGCGCGTACTCCGCGGGCCTGTTCCATCTCATGACCCACGCCTTCTTCAAGGCGCTGCTGTTCATGGCCGCCGGCTCGATCATCAGCGCCATGGGCGGCGAGCAGTCGCTGGACCGGATGAGCGGCTTTCGCAAGGCGCTGCCCTTCACGTTCATCTGCTTCATCATCGGCGGCCTGGCCCTCTCGGGGCTGCCGCCCTTCTCCGGCTGGCTGTCCAAGGACGACATCATCGGCTACCTCGATAACCGCGGGGGCGGCTTTGAGATCCTCGGCATCCTCGGCTACGTCGGCGCGCTGATGACCGGGGTCTACACCTTCCGGATGATCTTCCGCGCCTTCTGGGGCGAGCCCTGCGAGGAGGCGCGCGAGCTCGAGCACGGCCACCTCGTCCACCACGACGTCCCCACCAACCCGCAGACCGGCGAGGCCGAGGACACCGACGTCGGCTTCCCCGGCGTCGACCACCACATCGCCGAGCGCGACTGGCCGATGCGGTTCGCCATGAGCGGGCTGATGGTGCTGGCCGTGATCGGCGGCGCCCTGCAGATCCCCGGCGTCGACGACGCGCTCACCAAGTTCCTGCAGCCCACCTTCGCCACCTCGCACCTCTACAACCTGGAGGCCGGCACCGGCACCGAGTGGGTGGGCCTGATCATCGGCGCCCTCATCGCCATCGCGGGCATCTCCATCGCCTACCGCACATGGGTGCTGCGCCCCGGCGCGTCGTCGGCGCTCGAGGCCCGGCTCCCCCGCCTGCACACCTTCCTCTACAACAAGTGGTACTTCGATGAGCTCATCGACTTTCTCATCGTCCGGCCCACGCAGTGGCTGGGCCGCTTCAATGACTCGGTGCTCGAGCGCGGGGTGATCGCGGGGGGCGTCACCGGCGGCACCACCGGGATCGTCCGCGCCGCCTCAGCGGCGGTGCGCCGAGCCCAGACCGGCTACCTGCGCTACTACGCCGCGGCCATCCTGGTCGGTATCTCCGGCATGGCCCTGTACTTCCTCATCTCTGCCACATGACGCTCTCGATCCTCATCTGGGTCCCCCTCGCGCTGTCCCTGGTGTCCGCGCTGCTGCCGGGACGGCTGGCGGGACGCGCCGCGGTGGTGTGGAGCGCGATCACCGTCGGCCTGGCCATCAGCTTCCTGGCGCGCTTCAAGACCGGCCACGCCGGCCTGCAATTCGTGACCGACAAGGTGTGGATCTCCGCGCTGGGGATCCACTACAAGCTCGGGCTCGACGGGCTCAACGTGGCGCTGGTCATGACCACGACGATCATCTTCTGCGCCGCGCTGCTGTGGGCCTCGATGCACGAGTGGGAGCGGCCCCGCGCTTTCTTCTTCCACTTCGGGCTGGCCGAGAGCGCCGTGCTCGGCGCCTTCTGCGCCCAGGACCTCGCGCTGTTCGTGGCCTTCTTCGATCTGATGCTGATCCCGTTCTACTTCCTGTCGGGCATCTGGGGCGGCCCAGATCGGGTGCGCGCGACGACCCGGCTGGTCATCTACACGCTGGTCGGCTCCTTCTTCATGCTGGTGGCGGCGATCGCCACCGGCGCGCTGGCCTCCAGCCAGCATGGGACGCCGATCACCTTCGTGCTGTCCTCGCTGCACGGCCTGCCGCTCTCGCACACCACCCAGACCTGGGTGTTCCTGGCCTTCGCCGTCGCCTTCCTGGTCAAGATGCCCCTCGTCCCCTTCCACGGCTGGCTGCCCGACGGCTACAAGGCGATGCCGATCCCGGCGGTGGCGGTGTTCTCCGCCATCCTGTCCAAGGTCGCCGCCTACGGCTTCCTGCGCATCGTGCTGCCGTTGTTCCCCTACGCCGCGGTCCACTTCCAGACGCTGATGCTCCTCATCGCGCTGGTCTCGATCATCTGGGCGACGCTGGTGGCCATGACCACCTCGGACGCGCGGCTCGTCATCGCCTACTCCAGCGTGGCCCAGCTGGGCTTCATCCTGCTCGGCATCTTCTCGCTGCGGCCCGAGGGCGCTCAGGGCGCGCTGCTGCAGATGGTCAACCACGCCCTGGTCACGGCGCCGCTGTTCTTCATCGTGGCCGCGCTGGCGGTCCGCGCGGGCGGCTCCGAGAAGCTCGCCGACATGGGTGGCATCGCCTTCCGCGCCCCCGTCCTGGCCAGCCTCTTCCTCGTCGCCACGCTGGTGTGGCTGGCCATGCCCGGGTCGGCCAACTTCGTCGGGGAGTTCATGATCCTGCTCGGCGTGTTCAACGCCAAGCTGCCGATCGCGGTGGTGGCCTCGCTGGGAGTGGTCGGTGCGGCGGCCTACGCCCTACGCGCCTTCATCTCGAGCATGCACAATCGCGTCGGCCCGCGCGTGACCTCGTTTGACATCTCGATCGGCGACGCCCTGCCGATCATCGGGCTGCTGGCCGTCATCCTGGTGCTCGCCTTCTATCCCCAGTTCGGGCTGCGGCGCTCGGAGCAGACGGTCCGCGCCTCCGTGGCGCCGGCGCAGGCGGTGCAGCTCGCCCAGGCCCACCCATCCGGGCACAAGGTGGCGCAGGTCCCATGAGCACGCTCATCCTCGCCACCGCCCACCTCAAGGGGCCCCACATCGACTGGGCGTCCTTCATGCCGCTGCTCATCCTCGGCGTGGGCGCGCTGGTGGTGCTGCTCATCGGCCTCTTCGGCGCGGTGGCGCGCACCGTGCTCGTGCCGGTGGTCACCATCGGGGTGCTGATCGCCACGATCGTCGTCGCGGCCACCCGGCTGCACCACCCAGCCTCGATCATCGCCGGCGCGCTGCAGATCGACGGGCTGGCGCTGGTGCTGGACATGATCTTTGCCGTCTCGGCCATCACCGCCGTCGTGCTCTCGCTACGCGACCGCGCACCGGTCAGCGCCGGGCACGGCGAGTACAACTCGCTCATCCTCTTCAGCGTCCTGGGCATGGCCGTGCTGGTGTCAGCCCAGAACGTGGTCACGGTGTTCGTGGGCTTCGAGCTGCTGTCGATCCCGCTCTACGTCCTGTGCGCCTCGGAGTTCCGCCGCGAGGGCTCGCTGGAGTCGGGGCTGAAGTACCTGGTGATCGGGTCGGTGGGCTCGGCCACGCTGGTCTACGGGCTGGCGCTGGTCTACGGCGCCACGGGGTCCACCCAGTTCGCGGGGATCTCCAACGCCATCCTCACCGGACAGGGCGGCAACGGGCTGCTGGGCGATCCTCTGCTGCTCACCGGGTTGGGCCTGGTCATCGTGGGGTTCGCCTTCAAGGCCTCGGTGGCTCCGTTTCATCAGTGGACCCCCGACGTCTACGAGGGCGCGCCGACGCCGGTCACCGCCTTCATGGCCACCGCCACCAAGGCCGCCGCGCTCGGCGTGCTCCTGCGCTTCTTCGACGTCGCCGCCATTCACGTCCACAGCACGTGGGCGCCGGCGCTGGCCACCATCGCCGCCATCACCATCATCGTCGGCAACGTCGGCGCACTCAGCCAGTCCTCGCTCAAGCGGATGCTCGGCTACTCGAGCGTGGGCCAAGCCGGCTACATGCTGGCCGGCGTCATCGTGGCCACGCAGCTGGGCGTCGACGCGACCGTGCTCTACCTCGGGCTGTACATGTTCATGAACCTCACCGCGTTTGCGGTGATCGTCGCGGTGCAGCTCCGTCGCTCCGACGGCGACGAGCTCTCGGGCCTGGCGGGCCTGGGGCGGCGCGAGCCGTGGCTGGCCTGGCCGATGTCGATCGCCATGCTGGCCCTGGCCGGCATCCCCGGCACCGTCGGCTTCATCGGCAAGTTCCAGCTCATCCACGCGCTCGTCGACGGCGGCTACACCTGGCTGGGGATCGTGCTGGTCATCGGCTCGATGATCTCGCTGGGCTACTACCTGCGCGTGATCGCCACGCTGTGGATGCGCGACGAGGTTCCCGCTCCGGTCCGACCGGGCCCACGTGGCGGCGTCCTGGGCGGACGGGGCGGCCTGGCCCCGATCGCCGGCGGGTCGGCGGAGGCCGACGCGGACTTCGACGTCCTGCCGGCCTCAGAGGGTGAGGGCCCGCTGGGGCGCGCGCCGGAGGTCACCGCGGTGGCGGTGCTCTTCGCGGCGGCCACCATCGGGTTCGGGATCTTCCCCTCGGTGCTGTTTGACTTCGCCGCCCATGCCGGGCGGGCGCTGGGCCTGACCTAAGCGGGGTTCAGGGCGTCCTGCCCTGGCGGCTGGCGGCACACCGCGCACACCCGCTCGATCGGGCGGAAGCCGACGGACTCGTAGATGCGGGCGGCGTGATAGTCGGGGTCGGCGACGATGACGAGCCGCTGCGCACCGTGGTTGGCCACCGCGTGACGGGCGGCGTCCACCAGCAGCCGCGAGCAGATGCCCCGGCGGCGGTGGGTGATCGCAGTGTCGACGGCCTGGTAGCGGGCGCGGCCGCCGGTGACCACGATCCCCATCGAGGCCACCACCTCGTCACCATCCAGCGCGACGTACCACGAGCCCGCCCCGGCTCTGAGCATCCGGCGTAGCTCGACCTGGCGCGCGCGGCTGAACACCCGAAACGGCTCCTCCTCCAGGCGCTCGGCGTTGCGCGCGGCCACCTGCAGCTCCACCACCTGCTCCCAGCGATCCTCGTCGGGGCCGCCAGGCACGGGGTCCAGCGCCGTGGTCTGCACCTCGGCGTTGGCCCGAGGGTGCGGGGCGATCTGGTCTGGAGTGGCGATCATGCCGACGCTGAGCTCGACGGCGTAGCCGCGGGCTCCGAACTCCTCGTCGACGGCGCCGCGTTCGTCCTGGGTGGTGTCCCACGCGAATGTCCGGTGCGCAACCCGAGGGTCATCGGCGAACTCGGCGGCGAAGAGCCGCTCCCAGCGCTCGCCGTCTCCGGGGCCCGGCTCTGCGTCGAAGACGAGCAGGTTGCCCCACCAGTGCGTCGGGTTGGTGGGCGAGAGCACCGCCAGATAGCCGTCGCCGCGGCGCACGACGCGCTGGGGCGGCAGGACGTCGATGCTGGTGGCCCATACCAGGGACCGGGGCACGAAGCGGTCGGTCACGGTGAGGTGAGGGTGGCAGGTCTGTGTGCGGGCCGTGGCCGCGGGTAGCGGCAGAGATATGGACGAGAAACCGGACCGCAAAGACCAGCCGCTTCCCGGCTCGGTCTCAGACCAGAACGCCGAGGAGGCCGAGCCCGGTCACGGGGATGGCGGTGGCGGCGGTGACCGTGGCGGCGGCGGTGACCGTGGTGGCGAGGGGTCGGGCGGGGAGTCCGGCGAGGGCTCCCAGTCGACCGGTCACCCCGACAGCGCCGGCTGAGCCGCTGCGGGGGCGCCGTTGGCGGCAGAGTCGCCGTGCGCGGGCCGGCTGAAGCGCATCACCCCGTCATCCACGCCGCCCAGCCTGAAGTCAAGGACGTCGAGGGCGTAGTTCTGATGCACGCGCCAGGGCCGCTCTGAGCCCTGGCTGGGGAAGTCCTGCACCGAGCGCAGCACGTACCCGGAGTTCAGGTTGAGCAGCGGCTCGCGGACGAGCCCGGGGGTCTCGTCGGCCGGCATGCACTGGGCGTAGCCGTGTCGGCGCATGTGGGTGAGCAGGCGGCACACGTAGGCGGCGGTGAGATCAGCCTTGAGAGTCCACGAGGCGTTGGTGTAGCCGACGGTGAAGGCGAAGTTGGGCACCCCGCTGAGCATCATGCCCTTGTAGACCACCTGGTCGGGCAGGTGGACCGGCTCGCCGTCGATGACCAGCTCGATGCCGCCCAGGGCGAGCATCTGGAGGCCGGTGGCGGTGACGATCACGTCAGCCTCCAGCTCACCGCCGCTGGCCAGTTGGACGCCGCGCTCGGTGAAGGTCTCGATCGTGTCGGTGACGATCGAAGCGCGGCCCGAGCTCACGGCAGCGAAGAGGTCCCCGTCGGGGACGACGCACATGCGCTGGTCCCAAGGGTTGTAGTCCGGCTTGAAGTGCGTGTCGACGTCGTAGCCGTCGGGCAGCTGGCGCTGCGCGCCGCGGCGGATGACCGACTTCATCAGGTTGGGCCGCCGGCGGCTGAGCTGGTAGGACAGCGTCATCAGGGCCACGTTCTTGACGCGCACGAGGTGATAGGCGGCCTTGGCGGGCAGGCGGCGGCGCAGCCAGTCGGCGATGCCGTCGCGCGAGGGCAGCGACACGATGTAGGTCGGCGAGCGCTGGAGCATGGTCACGTGCTCGGCGCTGCCGGCCAGCGCGGGGACCAGCGTCACGGCCGTCGCGCCGGAACCGATGACGAGCACGCGCTTGCCCGCGGTATCGAGGTCCTCGGGCCACTGCTGGGGGTGGACCACCGGGCCGGGGAAGCGCTCGACTCCGCTGAACGGCGGCGTGTAGCCGGCGTCGTAGCGGTAGTAGCCGCCGCAGCAGTGCAGGAAGTCGCAGGTGAGCGTCCGTGGCGACTCGGTGCCGGCTTCGGTGCGGCGCACGTGGACGGTCCAGCGCGCCTGGGCGCTGTCGTAGTCCGCGCGCGTCACCGCATGCCCGGTGCGGACCTTGTTGATCACGCCGTGGCGTTCGGCGGTCTCGGTGACGTAGCGGAGGATCGAGGGGCCGTCGGCGATGGCCTTGGCGTCCTCCCAGGGGCTGAAGGAGTAGCCCAGGGTGTGCATGTCGGAGTCCGAGCGCACGCCGGGGTAGCGGAACAGATCCCAGGTGCCGCCGATGCGCTCGCGCGCCTCGAGGATCGCGTAAGAGCGGTCAGGGCATTCGCGTTGCAGATAGCAGGCGGCGCCGATCCCGGACAGGCCCGCGCCCACGATGAGCACATCGACGTGCTCGGGTGCCATGGTGGTGGCGCTCGTGTCGGTGCCCGGTGGCGCGGCGTCCGTGGTACGCATGCGTATCGGTCAGCTTAGTGTGCCCGTGGCCCGGGCGGAGCGCCCATCGGGTGACGGTGGCACGTTGCGCCGCCGGCGGGAGAATGTGTGACGGAACTTTTACTCGTCAGGAGCGCCGCGCATGGAAACCTGGAACGCCATCGTCAGTCGCCGCAACGTCCGCGAGTTCGCCGACCGCCCGATCGGCGACGAGGACCTCGACCGGATCCTGGAGGCGGGCCGGCGGGCGCCGTCGTCGCGCAACTGGCAGCCGTGGGAGTTCGTCGTCGTCACCGACCGCGCGCAGCTCGGCGAGCTCTCGCAGGTGTGGCGTGGGGGAGCGCACATCGCGCACTCGGCGGCGACGGTGGTCATCGTCCTGCCCCGCTTCGAGGACGACGCGGCGCGCCTCGAGCGTGCGGCCTTTGACGCGGGCCAGGCGTCGCTGCAGATGATGGTGGCGGCGGCCGACCTTGGGATCGGCTCGGGGCACTCGGCGGTGGGCGACCAGGACCGCGCACGCGAGCTCCTGGGTTTCCCCGAGGACCGCGTCGCCTACATCATGATCGACTTCGGCTACCCGTCAGGGCGGCCGCTGCAGCCCATCCGCCGCCCCGACCGGCGCCCGTTCGAGGAGGTTGTTCACCGCGGGCGGTGGTGAGCGGACCCGGAGCTCCGAGACCTCCGCACCCGCCGCTACGATCGACCGCCCGTGGATTACCCGGTCGAGAGCTTCACCGACGACGAGCGCGCGCTGCTGGGCGCCCACGTCACCAATCTGGACCGGCCCGTGTTCGCGCTGGTCAACCTGCCCGAGACGCTCAAGGGCGCACTGTTCGCACGCTATTCGCGGTACCCGGGCACGCTGCGCCGGCTGCTCCTCGACGAGTTCGCCGCTGACCTCCCGGGGGGCGAGGAGGCTGCCGGCGAGACCAGCGGTGATCAATCGCGCGCGGCGCAGCTCTACGAGCGCATCTTCCTGGGCTACGGCGACGACTCGGTGGCCCAGCTGGGCGGCGCCCACGTCGCCTGCGAATGGGTCTCCAACGTGCTCACCAAGATCCTCCAGCGCCCGCGGCTGGGGGCCTATCTGGAGCAGTCCACCCGCTACATCGCCTACGACACGCCGATGCCCGAGGGGCGGGCAGGGGGCGGGCCGGGGGACGACCCGGACGCCCGCGGCCCGCGCTATCGCTACTACCGCGACGCCGAGCTCGGGCCGGCCTACGCCCGGGCCATGGACGAGCTCTTCACCACCTACTCACACGCGCTGCCCCAGGTCATGGCGTGGGCGCAGGACGAGTTCCCGCGCTCCGAGGGCGATGCGCCCGCCGCGCACGCCCGCGCGCTGAAGGCCAAGGCCCTGGACCTGCTGCGCGGGCTGCTGCCGGCCAGCTCGCTGTCGCACATGGGGATCTTCGCCACCGGCCAGACCTATGAGCAGCTCATCCTGCACCTCCTCGCCCACCCGCTGCCTGAGGCCCGGGACTACGGCGCGATGATCCTCGGGGAGCTGCAGACGGTGATGCCGAGCTTCGTGGCGCGGGTGGATCGCCCCGACCGCGGCGGGCAGTGGATCGGCTACCTGCAGTCGCGCGCGCAGGCCGGCGCGCATTGGGCCCGGCGCCTGGGCCTCGACGAGGAGACCGACAGCGCGGCCGGCCCCTCGGTCCGCCTCACCCACGTCGACGGCGACGAGGACGACCTGCTGGTGGCGCTCATGTTCGAAGCCGGCGCCGCCTCCGAGGACGCCATCCGGCGCTCGATCGAGGCGCTGTCTGAGCCCGAGCGCGCCCAGTTGCTGTCTGACCTCGTCGGGGAGCGCGCCAACCGCCGCCACCGGCCCGGGCGGGGCTTTGAGGCGCTGCGCTACCGGTTTGAGATCGTCGCCGACTACGGCGCCTTCCGCGACCTCCAGCGCCACCGCATGCTCACCGTGCAGTGGCAGGCGCTGACTCCCGACCTCGGCGCCGGCGTGCCCGAGCAGGTCGAGCTCGCCGGCGTCGGCGACGACT
>DATJTQ010000121.1:0-2031 GCA_035503355.1 Solirubrobacteraceae bacterium | reverse complement strand
GATGTGGGGCAGCGGGGCGCGCACGTCCTTGAGGTGCCGGGGCCCGCCGGAGGCGGCCGGGAAGAGCTTGACCGCCGGCGCGCCGAGCCGCCAGCACTCCAGCAGCTCGGTCGGCGTCCAGCCGCCGGGGTAGCACGCCACCCCGCGCTCGAGCGCGTACACCGCCACCTCGGCGCATACGCCGGGGCTGACGAGAAAATCGGCGCCGGCGTCCAGGCAGGCGGCCGCCTGCCCGGCGTCGATGACGCTGCCCATACCGAGCGCGACCTCCGCGGGGAGCTCGCCGCGGACCCGGGCCAGCGCGTCGATGGCGCCGGGCGTGGTGAGCGTGAGCTCCAGGCATGTGACCCCGGCCTCGCCGAGGGTCCGCGCGACGGCTTCGAGATGGCGGTCGCTTGACCCGCGCAGGATGGCCACCACGCCGGACTCGGCGAGCTGGGGCGTGATGGGCGGGCGGTCGGGCACGGAGGGCATTGTGACCTCACCCGGCGACGCGCTGCGCGGTGCGCTCGGCGCCGTCGCGGGTCAGCGAGGTCACCTGCTCGCACAGCAGCGCGCGCCACTGCCCGTCGGTGGCCAGCTCCTCGTCGAAGATCTGGCTCATCCCGAGCAGCGTGTCCACCACCATCGGTGGATCCTCGCTGCCGGCCAGGCGGTCGGCGATCTCGTCGCCGAGCGGGTCGTCGACCGTCAGCGGCCGGCCGCCGTCGGATCGTCGCGCGCTGACACACCGCATCCATGCCGCCACTCCGAGCGTCGCCGCGAGGGGCTCCTCTCCGGCGCGGCGGCGTTCGCGGATGGGGGCGAGCAGGCGCGCCGGGAGCTTCTGGCTGCCGTCCATGGCCACCTGGCTGGTGCGGTGGCGAAGCGCCGGGTTGGCGAAGCGGTCCAGCAGCTGCTGTTGATAGGCGGAGAGGTCAAAGCCGTCGGGGACGGCAAGGGTCGGCGCCATGTCGGTGGCCATGAGCCGCCGGACCACGGCCGCGAAGGGCGCGCCGGGGCCGACGGTGTCGGACATGAACTCGCGGTCGGCGAGCTGACCGAGGTAGGCAAGCGTCGAGTGCGAGCCGTTGAGCAGGCGCAGCTTGATCTGCTCGTAGGGCCCGACGTCGGTGGTCATGATCGCTCCGGCCCGCTCCCACGCGGGCCGCCCGGCGGCGAAGTCGTCCTCGATCACCCACTGCGTGAACGGTTCGGTCACCACCGCCCCCTCGTCGCGGGCGCCGAGCGCGGCGGCGACGTGGTCCAGGTCGGCCCCGGTGGTGGCCGGAGTGATCCGGTCCACCATCGTGGAGGGGAAGGTGACGTTGTCGATGATCCAATCGGCCAGACCGTCGGCGTGCGGGGAGCGTCCGGCGAACTCGGCCACCAGCCCGCTCAGCACCCGGCCGTTGTCGGGCAGGTTGTCGCAGCAGAGCACTGTGACCGGGCCGCCGTCGCGGACGCGGCGCCGGGCCAGGCCGCCGGTCAGCTGCCCGAGGACCGTGCGCGTTCCGCCGTCGGCGAGATCGGCCTCGATCGCGGGATCGGTGAGGTTGAGCCGATTGGTGGCGGGGTCGTGGTGATAGCCCTTCTCGGTGACGGTCAGCGAGATCACGCGCGTGGTGGGCGCCGCCATCCGCTCGCTGACACCGTCGGGGTCGGCTCGCACCCACAGCGTCTCGCGCACCGCGCCGATGACGCGCAGGCGCTCGCCCGCGCCGTCGCGCTCGGTCACCGTGTAGAGGTTGTCCTGGGGCGAGAGCTGCTCCACCACCGTGGGGGTGCGCTGGGTGACGCCGCAGATGCCCCAGTCGCCGCCCGCGGCGGCGGTGGCGGCCTCGGTGTAGACCGCCTGGTGGGCGCGATGAAAGGCGCCGATGCCGAGGTGCACGATCCCCACCGCCAGCGTGCCAGGGTCCACCGTGGGCGCCACGTCGCGCGGGAGCTGCTCCAGGGTGCTGAGGTTCAGGCGCGGGGTCACATCACCGCGCCCAGCTGCCACGGCCGGAACTCCTCATCGCCGAAGCCCAGCTCCTCGCTCTTGGTCTG
>DATJTQ010000120.1:0-17644 GCA_035503355.1 Solirubrobacteraceae bacterium | reverse complement strand
CTACCCGCCCCCCACGTCGGGTACAGATGGTGTGGGTGTCGGGTAGTCGGGCTCCAGTCAAGACCTGGTGTGTGTGGTGGGTAAATGGCGGCGCGGACGGTCAGTCAACAGTGAGCGAGCCAGGGCAGGTGAGAGGTGATTGAGCAGACGACAGTGATGGGGCCAGGATCGATCCGGGTGGGGCGATTCATCGGACGGCTGGGCGTAGTGCCAATGCCGGTGATCGAGCAGGGGCTGGGCGTGGTGGATCGGGTGGTGCGCAGGCATGTGGCCAAGCTGGAAAAGGTCGGGTGGTGTGAGCGGATGGCAACGATCCGCGGTGACGGGATGCTGGTGTGGCTGACCCCGCCCGGGCTTGACGGCGTCGGGCTCGGCGAGCTGCCGGCGGTCCGTGCCCCTCAGCGGTTCTCGCCCCGGACATCGCACAGCATCCGGGTCGCGTGGGCCGCCGCAGACATCCAGCGCGCCGCGCACCGGTGGCTGACACACCGTGAGATGAGACTCGCACCCAGCCAGTGGGGCATTCAGGTCGCTAACGAGCGCGGCGGGCTCAGCCGCCGGCTACCGGACCTCGCCTACCTGCCCGCGAGCGCTGACACCCTGCACGTCGCCGTGGTGATCGACGAGCACTCCAACCCGCGACGCGAACGAGCCGCCCTCGAAGGGTGGCGGGCCTCCATCCTCGCCGGCCAATACGCACACGTCCGCTACGTGGCCGGACTCGCCGCCGCCACGCACCTGAGCCGCGTGGCCACAGAGCTCGGCCTGACCGCGTCCCAGTTCAGCGCGGGCGACCACGTCGTGGCCGACGAGATCGCCGTAGAACCACCGATTCTTGAGAACCTCGGCAGGGGGCCTGCGGCCGTCACGCAGGCGCCACTGCGGGTCGATACGGCGCCCCTTGCCCCTCCTGATCTCCCGCGGCCCTCAGCGGCGCACGTTGTCCCACAGTCGTCAAGCTCCCAGGAACCCGCAGAGACGCCGGAGAGGACGGCCGCGCAGCAACGGCTGATCACCCAGCTGCTTGGCCACGACGAGCGGCCTCGTCGACGGCGGTGGAGACGCCGAGCGATCTAGGCGCGTTCGTTTAGCGGACCCAACTGAGAATTTTCAGCGCACACCCCTTACGCGACAGGCAACCCACGACAGAGTCTTGCTCACCCTCAATGCGTCCAGAGTTCGCTAGCCGATCCTCTCTGCGAGGCGGTGCGCTTGGCGTCCGGCCGCATGCGTGGAGCTGGGCGGGCGGGGGCCGGGGGCCCGGGCGGAATCCAACGGGCGGTTCCGCGGGACATTCGAAACGCCCACGGTCGGAGGGGAACTATTGACCGGTGCCATGGTTCGCTGGCCCGGCAGTTACCCGTCGGTCCTGTCGTCTACATGGCTGTGGCCGGGTCGATGAGCGCCGCACGCGCGTCACTGCCTACTCGGCCAGCACCCATAGCGCAAGCACCGCCACGACTACCAGACCCACGGCACCCACGAGCAGGGCGAGCCAACGTGGTTGGCGTTTCAACCACGCGGTCCACGCGTCGACAGTGCGTCGGACGAAACCCAGTAGTGAGCCGGCCCAGGCGAACTCTGTAGCCCAGATCCCCAAGCCGGCGAAGATGACCAGCCACCCAGGGCCCGGCACGACCAGGAAGACGATCCCAAGAATGATCACGACCAGCCCGACAAGAGCGACGCCGACGCGCCAGGCCTGCGACCCACCGGGGCGTTCATAGACCCATGACCGCGCGCCCTTCACGCCGCGCCTAAGCCGCACCAGCAGGCCCCCGCCCTCATCTCGGTGCTCCGGCCCGGGAACCACAGGAGGCTGGGCAGGCGGGTCGGGGCGAGGCGGGTCTGGGCCCATCGCCAAACCGTATGGGTCCACGCGCATAATCCGAATCGCCCAACGGCACCCTCGCGCTCGGCCACCGCAGCGACCGGCGGCGACCAGTGACCCCGGGCAGGGGACCTATCGCCAACGGCAGACGACAAGCCCGGCCGGTGAAGTGGTTTGGACCACTTGAGCATCAGCGATCGACGTCTGAGATAGAGCGGTGGTGGCGGTCGGTCGTTCACCCGGGCTGGGTGATGCGTTGTCACCCGGGTGTCCCTGAGGGTCCCGGGTGGTGGTGTGAGCGAGGCAGGAAGGAGCAGTGATGAAGACCTACCGCGAGGGCGAGCGATTTCCGGGTCAGATCGGCCGGACCTGGGAGGACTCCGAGCCGGCGTTTCCGATGCCTCCATCGGCACCCGAGGGCGCCCCGAACGTGCTGTGCATCGTCATTGACGACATCGGGTTTGGGTGGATCGACACGTTCGGGGGTTCGATCCGCACGCCGAACATCCAGCGGCTGGCCGACAACGGGCTTCGCTATACGAATTTCACCACGACTGCGCTGTGCTCGCCGACGCGCGCGGCCTTGATCACGGGCCGCAACCATCATTCGGTGGGGATGGCGGCGATCACCGAGATGGCGACAGGGTTCCCCGGTTACAACGCGCGCCAGCCGCA
Organism: Solirubrobacteraceae bacterium; assembly: GCA_035503355.1. Taxonomy (GTDB): domain Bacteria; phylum Actinomycetota; class Thermoleophilia; order Solirubrobacterales; family Solirubrobacteraceae; genus Palsa-465. The sequence continues at coordinate 15,138 of DATJTQ010000120.1, read as the reverse complement.
GAGTAAGGCCGGGATTCCGGCGATGCTCCATCAGCATGGGTACACGAGCTTCTGCCTGGGCAAGTGGCACAACACTCCATCGGAGGAGACGTCGCTGGCGGGGCCGTATGACCGGTGGCCTGTCGGAGACGTGTTCGGCTTTGATCGCTTCTACGGGTTCCTGGGCGGCGACAGCGACCAGTGGCAGCCCAAGCTGTTCCTCGACCGAGAGCCGGTCGATCCCCCCGCGCAGCCCGAAGATGGCTACCACCTGTCTCAGGATCTGGTCGATCGCGCGATCCGGTGGACCTCCGAGCATCGCTCCTTGGCGCCGGAGCGTCCGTGGTTCACGTGGCTGGCGTTCGGGGCGATGCACGCCCCGCACCACATCTGGCCCGAATGGGCCGACCGCTACAAGGGCATGTTCGACTCCGGCTGGGATGCCTACCGCGAACAGACGTTGGCGCGCCAGAAGGAGATGGGGATCCTGCCCGAGCACACGCAGCTGACGCCGATGCTCGAGGGCGTCCAGAAATGGGACGAGCTTCCCGAGGATCACAGACGATTGTTCGCGCGGATGGCGGAGCTGTACGCCGGCTACATGGAACACACCGACGCCCAGATCGGGCGCCTGATCGACTCGCTGCAGCAGACCGGTCAGCTCGACAACACCCTGATCTTCGTGTTCGTCGGCGACAACGGATCCTCGGGCGAAGGCGGGCTCGAGGGCCTGTTCAACGAGCAGAGCGTGACCATCGGCGGCGAGACGGTCGAGCAGAACCTCGGCCGGATCGATCAGCTCGGCCAGCCCGGCTCCTACAACCACTATCCGGTCGGCTGGGCGATGGCGGGCAACACGCCGTTTCAGTTGTGCAAGCAGTACACCCACTTCGGTGGGGTGCGCAACCCACTGGTGGTGCACTGGCCGCAGGGCATCAAGGCCCGCGGCGAGCTGCGCCACCAGTATCACCACGTGACCGATGTCGTCCCCACGATCCTGCAAGCGATTGGCGTCGAGGCGCCGCGGTTCGTCAACTCGGTGCAACAGGAGCCGATCGAGGGATACGCGATGAACTACTCGTTCGACGACCCCGCGGCCAAGACCGTCCACACGACCCAGTACTACGAGATGATGGGCAACCGCGGGCTCATCCACGACGGCTGGAAGATCGCGACCTACCACGGCCGCAAGCCATGGGAGAACAAGGCCGCCTGGGGTTTTGACGCCGACCACTGGGAGCTCTACAACCTCCAGGACGACCCCTCGGAGTCAAACGACCTGATGAAGGACCGCGATCGGGCCAACCTCGATGATCCGATCGTCCAAAAGGCGCTGGACATGATTCAGCTGTGGTGGGCCGAGGCCGGCAAATACCAGGTCCTCCCCCTCGATGACCGCTTCTACGAGCGGGGACTGGGGCGCGAGGGGCTCTACGCCGAGCACGAACTGATGACCTTCTACGAGGGCGCGGTGCGCATCCAGCCGTTCTCCGGCCCGCAGACGCTCAACCGCTCGTGGGCGGCCAGCGCCGAGATCGAGATCCCCGATGCCGGCGCCCATGGTCCCATCGCCGTCATGGGCTCAAACTCCTCGGGGTGGGCGATCTACCTCAACAACTCGGTACCGACGTTCGTGTACTGCTACCCCGGGCCCGAGTACACCTACATCCGCGCGACCGACCCGCTTCCCGCGGGACGCCATCTTCTCCGCTACGAGTTTGAGAAGACCGGCAAGGAGCCCATGGGAGCCGGCGGCACCGGACGCCTGTTCATCGGTGACACGAAGATCGCCGAAGGCGAAATACCCCACACCTGCACCGTCGGGTACTCGATGGACGAGACCTTCGACATCGGCTGGGACAAAGGCGCGCGCGTCACCGACGAATACGACACCAACGCCAAGTTCACCGGAACCATCGTCCGCATTGACTTCGACCAAAAACCCGACCTCCACCCCGACCACGACACCCACCCGCCCCGCCACGAGGCCCACACCGCTCAAGCCATGATCCGCCAGTAGCCGTCACGCCATCCTCCCAACTATCGCGCCGGAGCCAAACGCCGGGCACGGGCCACGACGAGACTAGAGCCTTGGCCGGGGCGCGGGTGGACAGCTCAAGATGTCGGCTTTCCCGCGCACTTATTTCCAGCAGCTGCGCTCGTGGGCCGAGACGCACGGGATCAGCATCGCGACCCAGCCTGCTGGATCCTGCTGAGCCTCGACATCGATTACGGGACATCTCGCAATATCCGGTGGCGAGATCACAGGGCGTGAACTGCCTCAGGGGAGACTCGACTGCGCGGTTGGACCGCACATCACCCCGAACGGGTGGACGCGCGGTCGGCGACCAATCGACCGCCCCCCATCCCAGCGGCAGCGCTCCCGCGAGCGTGGCCTGACCGGTACCGTTCTGACCGTGGCACGCAACAGTCATCTCGGTGTCTGAGGACGACGAAGCCGCCGTATCCCGGGGCGGTCGCTTTCGGGTGCAGGAGGGCGTTGCCGGGATCGCTGCCGACCGGTGGATCGAAGACGAGCAGGGCGAGCGCGTCTTTCAGGTCGACGAGATGGCGCTGGCGAAGTTGCAGGCATTCATCCTGCGCGACCTCCATGGCAACGAGGTGGCAAAGCTCCAGCACACCGACCTCGAAGGGGCCGAGGCGACCGAGCTTCTCCGCGAGGGTGCAAAGCTCGCGACGGTGCGCCGAGCTCGGGCCGGACTACGCCATCACTACGTCATCGAACCCGCCGATGGGGCAGCCCTCGAGGTTCACGGTCATGTCGGACGCTACGACTACGAGATCCGCCGCGACGGTGACATCGTCGCGACCATCTCGAGAGACTGGGTGCACGAACACGACCAGTATGGCGTGCAGGTCCGCGCTGGCGAGGACGAGGCGATGCTCGTCGCCGCAGCAATAGCGATCGACGCGATGCACACGCGCTGAACGCCACCGCGCCCCACACCAACCCGCGGCGCCGCCGCAGCATGTCTGGTCCCCCCGCTCCTCAGGCGCGGGCCTGAACACGTCGCTCATCGGCCTCAGAGGGCTCGCTCACAACGTCTCGATGCTGCCGCCAGCGTCTCGGAAGAACACCGCCTTCGACGAGCGCGGGTCGAATCGATGACCCGCATCGTCGGTGCTCGGCGAGAGCGATGTGACCGTAACGGCGAGCGAGCGAGCGGGCGGGCGGGCGGGATGTCGAGCGCGGTCATGACCTTCGTGAGATTCTTCTCGGGGGTCGGGAGGACGGAGCCAGAGCTGCGCGAAGAGGTGGACGATCGCTGAGTTGACTGCCCTGATTGTGCCGTGGCGGCGCGGGTACGAGCGCGCCTGGTTGTCGCGCGACATCGTGGCTGGACTGGCGGCCGGAGCGGTGGTCATCCCGCAGGCGATGGCGTACGCGACCGTCGCTGACCTCCCCGTGCAGGTCGGGTTGTACACGTGCATGGTCCCGATGGCGGTGTATGCGCTGATTGGTGGATCGCGCACGCTGTCGGTCAGCACGACCTCGACGGTCGCGATCCTCACCGCCTCGACGCTGGTGGCAGCCGACGTGGCGGCCGGCTCTCACGATCCAGCTCGCGCGCTGGCCATGCTGACCTTGCTGGTCGGGGCAATCCTCCTGGTTGCTCGGCTGCTCCGGCTCGGGGTGCTGATCGACAATATCTCCGAGGCCACGCTCACCGGAATCAAGGTTGGCGTGGGGCTGACGGTTGCGGCAGGGCAGGTGCCGAAACTGCTTGGCATTCCGGGCAACCCGAGCGCTGACAACTTCTTCGCTGAGATGCGGGCGATCTTCGATCAGCTTGATCGTGTCAGCGGGACGACGATCGCCTTCTCGGCGGCCACGCTGGCCGTCCTGATCGGGCTGCGGCGGATCGCGCCCCGGATCCCCGCGCCGCTCGTCGCGGTTGGCGGCGGCATCGTGCTGGTCGCCGTCACCCCGATCGAGCAGCACGGCCTCGCCGTGATCGCGCGCGTGCCCTCCGGGCTGCCGTCGCCGATCGCTCCGTCATTTGACCATTTCGGGGCCTTGCTGCCCGGTGCCTTCGCGATCGCCATCATGGTGTTCCTCGAGACGCTCGCCGTCGCTCGGGGCGTTCGCCGCCCCTCCGAGCCCGCGATCGACAACAACCAGGAGTTGGTCGCCGCCGGCGTGGCCTGCGTCGCCGGGGCGTTCTTCCGCGCCATGCCGGCAGCAGGAGGCTTCTCGCAGACCGCGATCAACCAGCGCTCCGGGGCGCGCACCCAGGCCAGTGAGCTCGTCACCGTCGTCCTCGCGATCGCGTGTGCGTTGTTTCTCGGTGCTGTCCTGAGCGACCTTCCCCAGGCCACGCTGGGGTGCATGGTCGTCATCGCCGTCCTGGGACTGATTGACCCGTCGGAGTTCGGTCAGTTCTGGCGATTGAGCCGACTGGAATTCTGGGTTGCGGCCGTGACCGCCGCCAGCGGGCTGGTGTTCGGGCTCCTGCCCGCCGTCCTGGTCGGCGTGCTGCTCACGCTGCTGCTCGTCCTGGTTGAGCTTGACCGTGTCGGCGTTACCGAGCTGCAGCCCACTCCGGGCGACCGGGACGTGGAGGCCGCCGGAGCGCATACGGAACCCGTCCCCGGACTGCTGATCCTGCGCTTCGATGGGCCGCTCTACACCGCCAACGTCCGCTCTGTCAACCGCAAGATCATCGCCGCCGTCGAGCAGCATTCCGGCGTCAGGGTCCTCGCCCTCGACGCCACGGCCCTCGGCCGGGTCTCGCTCACCGTGATGCACGAGTTCGCCGAGCTCGAACACGAACTACAGGACCGCGACGTCGACCTGTGGATCGCCGCGCTGCCACCGAACACGCTGCGGCTGGCTCAGAAAGCCCCGCGGTGGCCAGAGCTGGTCCAGGCCAGTCGCCTGTTCCCGACCGCGCTGGCCGCGGTCAGCGCCTTCCGCACGACCGCGACCCAGGATCCGCACGCCTGACCGGGCGCGATGAGCTCGACGCAAGCACCGGCAGGCCACGCCGGCCACTCAGATCGGGGTCACCCGGCAGCGCTGGCGTGGGACTGGTCGGCGGCGCTGGTCGGCGCGGTATACGCGCTACCGGCGGCGGTCGTGGTCCTGAGCGATCGCTCCCGAGGCCTGGCGCTCGCGGTGGGCGTTCTGCCGGCCGCGATCGTGGGGTTGGCGCCCACACGCCGAGGCCGGCTCCGGGTCGTGGTGCTCGGGGTGTGCACCGGACTGCCGATGTTGCTCGGCGGGCTTCTGGCCAACGTGCCGGTCCTCGCGGTGGCGGCCATCGGTGCGCTCGGCTTCGGATCTGTGCTGCTGGCCCGACGGTTCGCCTTCGGGCTGATCATCATGACCCTGTCGTTGCCGATGGTCGGGGTCGGGCTCAGCTACACCGATCTCGGCAAGGCCGCCAGTCTGGCCGGCCTGATGGTGCTCGGTTCGGTGTTTGCCTGTCTGGTCTCGATGCTCTGGCCCGAGCGTGCTGCCCCCTCTTCGCCCGCGTCGGCGCCTGGGCCGACCGGCCCGTCACTCGCCTACGGTGGCCGTCTCGGCGCCGCCGGGGCAACCGCCGCGGCAATCGGCTTCCTGCTCGATTTGGAGCATGTCGGCTGGGCATGCGCAGCCACCTTGCTCGTCATGCGCCCGTCCGCCGAGATGCAGCGCATCAGAAGCGTCGGCAGGATCCTGGCCGTCCTAGTCGGCGCTCTGGTCGGGATCGGGCTCGTGCGCCTCACACCGCCGGCGTTCGTCTACAGCCTGGCCGCGATCGCCGCCGTGGGCGGGGCGGCGGCAACGCATCAAAGCCGCTGGTACGTGACCTCGGCGTTCACGACGTTCATGGCCTTTCTGCTGCTGCTCTACTCCGACCCACACGACGCGGCCTCCCGGTTCGACGAACGCGTGGTGGAGACACTCCTAGGCGTCGGCCTGGCCTACGCGTTCGGTCTCGGCCTCCCGGCGCTCACTCGGCGCGGCCGACAACCCGACCGACCGGGCTGACGGGCCCGCGGTTTTCGCCGTTGGTGCCCTACCCGCTCAACCAGTCAGTCGTCAACTGGCGGGGGCTCCCCCTCACGACCCCTGCGTTCACGCACACGGACGAGCAGCCCCCGGGTCCGAGCGTCCGCGATGGGGTTATGGGCGACGCCTGTGGCGTCATCTCGTCGCGCCACCAGAACAAACGCAACTCGCGTTTGATGCCCTTTTGATGCCCTCTAGGCCAACTCGCCCGGTGCACCGCAGAACAAAGTTTTGGTGATTTGCAGCTACTTCCTTAGTCGGGGAGACAGGATTTGAACCTGCGACCGCCCGGCCCCCAGCCGGGTGCGCTACCAGACTGCGCCACTCCCCGTGACGTGCGCCGATGATACCGGCGCTGAAAGCGGGCGACGGGAATCGAACCCGCCCTAAAAGCTTGGAAGGCTTTTGTGCAACCACAACACTTCGCCCGCGGAAGGACCGATGGTAACGCTCCGGTGGGGCGTCTGGACACCCCGGCGGGCGTCAGGGAAGCCCGGCCGACCTTCAGGCGACTCGCGAGTGGGCCGCCACCGCCCGGACGGCGGCCAACAGCACGCCGCGCTCGGGCGGCTTGATCAGGTAGCGCACGACGCCGGCGCGGCGCGCCTCCAGGCGGTCACGGGGGTCGACGATGCTGGTGAGCATGATCACCCGCCCCGCCAGGCCGTGGTTCTGGATGAGCGACCGGGCGAGCGGAAGGCCGCCGCCGGGCATCCGCCAGTCCAGCAGGGCCGCGTCGGGGACCTCGTGCTCGACGCGCATGAGCGCGTGGTCCCCGTCGGCCGCCTCGAGGACATCGACCTCGGTGCCCGCCATCTGGGCGCGGACCAGCATCCGCACCCGGCGGTCATCGTCGGCGACCAGCAGCCGGATGCGCGCATGCCGTGAGTCGGGGTCGGGCACCTCGTGCAGGTGGCGTCGCAGCGGTCTCATGGCCGCTCGTCGCCAGCGGCGAGGGGCAGGGTGAAGTGAAAGCGGGAGCCGCAGCCCGGTCCGTCTGATTCGACCCAGATCTCGCCCTGGTGAGCGCGGACGATCTTGCGGCAGATGGACAGCCCCAGGCCAGTGCCGGAGATGCCCTGCCGGTCGGGGGTCTGCACGCGGTAGAACTCGCCGAACAGGCGGGGGATCGCCTCGGCCTCGATGCCGAGCCCCCGGTCGGCCACCGTGATCGTGACCGCCTCGGGCGCCGCCGGTGACCCCGAGATCGCGCTGACGCGGACCTCGCCGCCGTCGGGCGAGTACTTGCGGGCGTTGCTCACCAGGTTGAGCAGCACCTGCAGGATCCGCTCCGGATCGGCGAACACCGGCGGGATCTCGTCGCCTGCGCCCACTGCCAGCGGGCAGTCCCCGTCGTCGGGAACGACGTGGGCGAGGCGATCGAGGATCGCGGGCAGCTTCACCGCCCGTCGGTCGGTGCGCATGACGCCTCGGTCGATGCGCTGCAGGTCGAGGAAGTCGTCGATGATGTTGGCCAGCCGGCGCCCCTCGTCGGCGATGATCGTCGCATCCTCGGTGGCCTGCTCGTTGCCACGGTGCTGCATGAGGAGCAGGTCGGCGAAGCCGATGATGTTCGACAGCGGCCCGCGCAGCTCGTGGCTGACGATGGAGACCAGCTCGTCCTTGGCGCGCACCAACTCGCGCTCGCGCGTCACATCACGCAGCGTGACGCCGATCCCGTGCTCCCGCTCGCCGCGCACCGGGAACAGCTCGACGAGCAGGTCGACCTCGGGCGCGGTGAGGCGCAGCTCGACCGTGGCACGGACTGCCTCGCGTCGGCGCAGCCGCCAGCGCAGATCCTTGACGTCGTCCTCGCCCCCTTGGCAGCGGCGGCCCAGCAGCGTGGCCACGGTGGCCACATCGCCGCTCAGCAGCGTGTCCTGGCGGACATCCAGCAGGTCGGCGGCGCGCTGGTTGGCGGCCGTGACCGCCCCCTCGGAATCGGCCACCACCAGCCCGTCGTTGATGCTGGCGATGACCGCGCCCAGCTGAGCGGACTGGTGCGCGAGCTGGGTATTGACGGTCATCAACCGCATGTTGGCCTCGCGAAAACCGCGCTGGGCCATCTCGAACGGGGACAGCGCCTCGTCCAGGAACTCGTGGCAACGCCGCGCGGCCACCTCGCGGGTGCGGCCCAGCCGCACGCGGCGCATCACCGCCTCCATCGCGTCCTGGTGAACCGCGCTGAGGTCCAGCACGCCTCCCGCGGAATCCATGACCTGGCGCCCGAGCTCGTAGGCGTCGAGCAGCGCGCTCTCCTCGGCGTCGTTGACGTAGGCCTCGAGCGCGTCGAGGTAGCGCTCCTGGAGGCGCGCGCTGGCGGTGGACTCGCGGACGCTCACGCCGTCTCCCCGTAGCGGGCGGTGAGCACCAGGGCGTCGTCGGTGCCGGTGGCGAACTCCTCGAGCAGATCGGCCACTCCGCCGGGCAGCCGCGCCGTCCCGCGCCGGGCCACGGCCTGGGCCACCTCGCGGCGGACACCGTCGGTGGCGAAGACGAGGGTGTCGCCGGCCGTCACCGGCAGGGTCGACGAGCGCAACGGCGGCATGTGATGGCCCACGATGCCGGGGCGCTGGACGATCATCTCGCGCTCCCGCGAGCTTGACCGGCTGCGGACGAGGACCCCCTCGATGTTGCCGACGGCCAGCCACTCCATGTCCGTCGCGTGCGCGGGAAAGGCAGCGAGGGCGATCACGGCGCCGCGCGTTCCTCGCAGCGCGACGTGGCAGCGCTGCAGCGCATCCCCCACGCGCATCCCGGTCGCTGGGTCCTCCAGGACCACGCTCGCCCGTTGAGCGGCATGCCCGGCGTCCGCGCCGTGACCGAGCCCATCGACGACGCTGACCAGCACGCCGGCCTCGCTATGGCCGATGCAGGCGCGGTCGCCGCTCACGTCCTCCCCCTCCTTGGTCATGGCCGCGGTCTCGATCCGCAACTCGCCGACCTGAGCGCTGGTGTGAGTCAGTGCCATTTCATCGCCCTGACGACGGTCCCCGACCCCGGATCGGAGGTGACCTCGAACTCATCCATGAGCCTGCGCACTCCGGGCAGCCCGATCCCGAGGCTGCGGCTGGTCGAGTAGCCGTCCTGGAGCGCGAGCGAGATATCGGCGATGCCGGGGCCGTGGTCCCGGGCGATGATGATCAGGCCTCGCCGCCCCCCGGCCTCCTCCACCGCCACCTCGATCTCGCCCTCGCCGGCGTAGGTGAGGATGTTGCGGGCAAGCTCGGAGATCGCCGTGGCGATCAGGGCCAGATCCGTCTTGGGGAATCCGAGCTCCACCCCCAGATCTCGTCCCCGCTGTCGCGCGCTGATGATGTCGACATCGGCGCGGATGGCGATGCACGAGGAGATGCTCACCTCATGTCACCGGGGTGACCTGGGGCAGCGCGTGCAACAGGGCCAGCCCATCCTCGAGATCGAGCGCTGTAAGCGTGCCCTCCAGGGAGAGACCCAGTTGTGCCATGGCGAAGGCCACCTCGGGCTGCACGCCGACGATCGCCGCGCGAGCGCCACACAGGGTCACCGTCTGGGCGATCTCCCTCAGCGTCCGGGTGGCGAACGAGTCCAGGACGTCGAGTGAGGTGACGTCGACGACCACGCCCTTGGCGCGCGTCTGGGTGACCCGTTCGGTCAGCTCTCGCTGGAGCGCCACAAACTCGGCATCGGTGGGCTCAGCCTGCAGGGAGACGATCAGGGTGCTCCCTTGCTTGAGGATGGGGATGGCCACGGCTAGGCCAGTGACGACTCATACTCGGCCGCGCGCGCCTCGGCGGCCTTGAGGATCGAGCTGGCCGACACGACCCCATCCGCCAGCGTCCCCACCGTGTTGAGGCGGGCCAGATCCAGGCCGAGGCGCACCAGCGTCTGCGCGTTCTCGGGCGAGAGGCCGCTGACCAGGGTGTGCGCGCCCATCAACTGGGTCGCCTGCACCGTCTGCATCAAGTGGTTGGCCACCGCGGAGTCCACGGCGGGCACGCCGGTGATGTCGAGCACGATGGCTCGGGCGCGCTTGGCCGCGATCGCCTCGAGCAGGTTGCCGGTGAGCAGGAGCGCACGCTCGGAGTCGATGAAGCCGATGAGCGGGACGAGCAGAAGGCCGGGGCGGAGCTCGAGCACCGGAGTGGAGAGGCCGCGCAGCACGTCCTGCTGCTCGGTGATGATCCGTTCCTTGGCGTCGATGAAGCTGTCACCGACGGCCAGGATCACCAGGTCGATGAAGATCGACACGCCGCGTACCGCCTCGGCGAGCCGCTCGGGCTCCTCAGACAGCGCGTCGATCAGCAGGGGAACGAGCTTGGAACGGAGCGACCGCCCGGTGGCGAACCAGGCCGAGAAACTGAGCCCGGACTCCGCGTAGCGCGAGCCGGCCGCGACCATGTCCGCCAGATAGTCAGCCCAGTCACCATCGTTGATGGCCTGGGCGATCCGCTCCCGGCTCTCGGCGACCTCGTCGCCGTCGCCCGCCCCGACGAAGGTGGCCAGCTCTGGATGAGCCGCGGCATCCTGGGCGATCTCGGCCCCGATCTCGGCGAACTGCGTCTCGTATACGTCCCAGAACTCGCGCAGTGAGTTCAGTTCGGCACTGTTGAGCTTGGGGGCAGTCGCGCCACGCCCGTTGACAGACATTCACACCGCCTCTCGTGTTCGACTTCGACGATCGCGGCGACCGTGTGTCCTGTCACTACACCCGCGCGCGGGCTGGGGTCGACAGTGTCACCTGGGCCACCCTCAATACATCACTTTTTGGAGTGTAGGCAGCTAAATATCCGCTCATCAAGCTGACCAATCAGGTGCTCACAGCGATGAGGAGGTTTGGTGAGACAAAATTTTCGCCGGCACGATCGTGTGCCACAAACCGTTCACACGTCCGTCCATTCAGGGTTGCCGACGGCCCCCGATCGGGAAGCTCAGCCGGTCAGCCGTCGGCCTGCGCCGGGCCGCCGCGAGCTCAGCCGGCAATGGGCGGCGGCGGGGCGGAGCGTCGCTCCTCGGTGGGAACGTCGCCATCGCGCACGAGGTCCGGCGGCGGCCAGGGCCCGTGCCAGTTGTCCAGCGAGCCGTCGAGCGTCACCACCGAGCCCGACAGCGCGCGCCCCGTCTCCGTGGCCAGCAGAGCGACGAGCCAGCCGTACTCCTCCACCTCGCCGAGACGCTGGAGCGGCACCGACTGTGCCGCCCGCTGCCACAGCTCAGCCGGGTACTTCTTCAACGACTCGGTGGCCAGGCGGCCGAGGGCGATGGCGCTGACGGAGACCCCGTCGGGTCCCCACCTCTGGGCCAGCTCCCTGGTCAGCGCCTCGACGGCCGCGCGTGCGGCCCCCGTGTGCGCCATCGCCGGGAACCCCTGGTGGGGCGAGACGGTGACGTTGACGATCGTGCCGCCGGCGACACGCATGGCCAGCTCATAGGCGGCCTCGCACATCGCCAGCGTGCCGGAGACGTTGAGACGCTGGACCGCGTTCCAGCCCTTGACGGTGATGCCCTCGGCCGGGACGAAATACTGCCCGCCGGCGTTGTTGAGCAGGAAATCCAGCCGTCCATGACGCGCCACGGTTCCCGACACGATCGCCTCCGCCCCGGACCGCTCGCGGATGTCCCCCGAGACCCATGAGCAGCGCTCCCCCAGCTCGCCGGCCGTCTCGGCCAGGACCTCTTCGCGCCGCCCGGCGATGACCACCTCGGCCCCGCAGCGCACCAATTCGGCCGCCGCGGCCTTGCCGAGGTTGGTCCCGCCCCCGGTCACCAGCGCCACCTGCCCCGCCAGGACGCCCGGGGCGAAGATCCGCGATGCCGCCAGCGCCCTACTCCCCCAGGACCTTGATCACGAGCCGCTTGGGACGGCCGCCGTCGAACTCGCAGTAGAAGACCTGTTGCCAGGGACCGAGGTCAAGCCGGCCCTCGGTGACCGGGACGATCACCTGGTGGTGGACGAGCAGGTTCTTGAGGTGAGCGTCGCCGTTGTCCTCCCCGCCCCGGTGGTGGCGGTAGTCGCCGGGGTCGGGCAGCAGCTCGCGGGCGACCTCGTTGGCCGGTTCGGCCCAGCTGGGCGGCGCGACCTTGTCCAGCCACTCCAGCGTGTCGGCCTGGAGGCCGGGCTCGTCGTCGTTGATCCACACGCCGGCGGTGATGTGCATGGCGCAGACCAGCGCCATGCCCTCGGCTATCCCGGCGTCACGGACCGCTTCGGCGACGTCCTCGGTGATGCGGATGAACTCGCGGCGCCGCGAGGTGTTGAACGTGCGGTAGACGGTGTGCGAGAGCATCAAGCGAGCAGCGGGGCAGCAGGGGAGCCGGGATTCGAACCCGGATTCACGGTTTTGGAGACCGTGCGCATAGCCATTAACTCACTCCCCTGTGAGGTCCTGCGATCCTACCGGCCCGTGCCCGCGTTCGAGATCCAGTTCCCGCCCGAGCTGGTGCCGGAGCTCGCCGCGCGGTTCCCGGAGGTGGACGAGACCGGGCCGGACGTCATCGGGCCCGCGGTCCGCGCCCGCGGCTACTACCGGCGCAGCGAGTTCCTGCTCGTGTGCGCCTGGAAGACCCCGCGCAGCGCGCCCAAGGTCGCGCTGAACACCGCCCCGGCGGTCCGGGCCGCCACCCGCCGCGCCCTCGCCGACCCCGATGAGGAGGCCCGGATGGCGGCCCTGCTGGCGCTCAGCGGCGTCGGCGTCCCCACCGCCTCGACGCTCCTCTACTTCGCCTTCCCCGCGCTGTATCCGATCCTCGACGTGCGTGCCCTGGAGTCGCTGGGGGTCAAGCCGCGCTCGCAGTACCCGATCGCCTTCTGGCTGGGCTACCTGGAGGCGTGCCGCGTCCTGGCTGACCGGTGCGGGGTCTCCCTGCGCACCCTGGACAAGGCGCTGTGGCAGTGGTCCAAGGAGCGCTCAGTGGCCGCGCGGGTCTAGGCCCGGACCGGCCTCCGGACCGGCCGGAGCCCTCCCGAGGAACATGGGCATCGCGGGAAACTCGAGATCGGCCGCGGCGATTCCCGCGATTCCCATGTCACGGATGGAGATCGCGGGAAACCCGAACGCCCTGTGCACGTTTCCCGCGTTCTCCAGGTCGCCCCCTGTGGCCCAACCTCTCAGGCGAGCCGAGCGGAGGAGAGGAGTGCGGGCGGAGGGAGTCGAACCCCCACGGGCTTGCGCCCACCGGCACCTAAAGCCGGCGTGTCTACCGTTTCACCACGCCCGCGACGCGTGGCGAGGATTGTGAGGCACGCTGAGCGGGAATGCTGTGCGCATGTCAGGTTCCTGGAGTAGATAAGGTCCGCCCTCGTGGCTCAGGTACGCAACGTTCGGCCCGGCTACGCGGTCATCCACCCCAACCGCGATAAGGCGATCTGCAAGCTGACCAAGCTCATCGTCGTCGCGCTGCTCATCGCCTCGGTGGTGCTGATGATGATCCTGACCTTCGGGGGCTGGAGCAAGCTCCAGGGCATGAAGCCGGTCAACTTCGTGTGGTCGGCGATCTACCTCGTCCTCGCCTTCTACATCCTGCGCTGGGCCCGCGGGATCCTGCCCATCGCCGCCGCCCTGGCCATCCTGCTGCTCATCATCGCGGTGATCGCGGGCCTCGGCCTTGACGGGACGAGCTGGTTTGACCGCAACCACCATGGCTTCGGCGCTCCCCAGTCCCTGTTCGGCGGCGCGGGCCTCAGCACCGACGTGCTGGGCACGATCACGCTGCTGCTCATCCCGGTGGAGATCGCGCTCATCGTCTTCGCGATGATCGGCTTCGCCCAGGGGTGGAACGTGGAGACCGAGGTCACCGAGGAGGAGGCCCGGCGCCGCGGCTCCAAGCCAATCGCCCGGGGCCCCTCGGCGGCAACGGCGTAGGCGCTCGTCGAGTCAGTACGGCGGGTGGGATTCGAACCCACACGTCCCGAGGGACAGCGGCTTTTGAGGCCGCCGTGTCTACCATTCCACCACCGCCGCGGGGAGGCCGGGCAAGTCTAGTGTCGGGCTAGGACCCGAGGACGAGCCCCAGCAGCTCGTCGACCACAGCCGGCGGCGCCGCCAGCAGGCCGTGCGGCCCATCCTCGCCATCGGGCAGATCGCGCACCGCCAGCCCGGCCCGCTGAGCGATCAGCGAACCGGCGGCGATGTCCCAGGCCTTGACCCCGCGCTCGTAGTACGCGTCGTAGCGCCCGCAGGCGCACCAGACGAGGTCCAGGGCGGCGGCGCCCCCGCGCCGGATGTCACGCACCCGCGGGAGCACGCGGCTGACCGCCACCGCCTGCTTGGCGCGCACGCCGGCGTCGTAGGAGAAGCCGGTCGCCACCAGGGCGCGCGACAGGTCGTCGCGACCCGAGCCGGCGATCTCGACCCGGTTGAGGGTCGGCGGGCCGGAGCGGGTGGCGGCGAACAGCTCGTCGCGGACCGGGTCGAGCACCACCCCCACCACGGTGCCGTCGCGGTCCTCGCAGGCGACGCTGACCGCGAACAGCGGGATCTCGAACAGGAAGTTGATCGTCCCGTCGAGCGGGTCGATCACCCAGCGCAGGTCGCCGTCGCCGGTCTCTCCGCCCTCCTCGCCGAGGATCGCGTCGTCCGGGCGCCGTTGCGCCAGCACCCGCCGGATGGCGGCCTCAGCGGACACGTCGGCCTCGGAGACCAGATCCGTGGGCCCGCTCTTGGACCGAATGTCGCGCTGGCGGTGGCCGAACCGGGCCATCAGCTCGCCCGCCGACGCGCGGGCGGCCTCGTGCGCGACGGCCAGCAGCTCGTCCTCGGCGGCACTCATGCACCAGCGGTTGTAGCGGATCGGCGATCATCAGGCCCGGATGCGACCCGTCGAGACCGCCGCGCAGCTGAGCGCGTTCGAGCGCCGCGGCGCCGGAAGCGACGCTGAGCGCCGCGCCGCCGCCTGGCTGGCCGGTGAGCTGCGCGCCGCCCGGCGCGAGGCGGCCCTGGAGACGTTCTGGTGCCGGCCCAACTGGGCGCTGGCCCACGCCTGGCACGCGCTGCTGGCGATCGCCGGCAGTCTGGTCATGGTCTCCCACGCGGTGGTGGGCGGCGCCCTGGTCCTGGTGGCGCTGCTCTGCGTCCTCGGGGACTGGCTCACCGGTCGCTCGCCGGGGCGGCGCCTGACCCGCGAGCGGGCCAGCCAGAACGTCCTCAGGGCCCCCCCCCCCC
>DATJTQ010000119.1:0-13617 GCA_035503355.1 Solirubrobacteraceae bacterium | reverse complement strand
GATCTGGTCGCTCATGAACGAGCCGAGGAAGGGCAACGAGGCGGCGACGACGAGCATGGCCACGCCCACCTTCATGGGGAAGCCGACCCCGAAGATGTTCACCTGGGGGACGACCTTGGCGATCATGCCGAAGGCCACGTCGGTGATGAGCAGGGCCAGGATGACCGGGGCGCACACCTCGACCGCGGAGACGAAGATGGTGGCGAAGGCCTGCTCGACACCGGAGGTGAGGCTCGCGATCTGGGGGGCCTTGGTCAGAGGCACCAGGTCGAAGGTCTTCTGCAGGCCGCGCAGCGTCCAGGCGTCGCCGCCGATGGCGATGAACATGGCCAAGCCGACGAGGCTGTAGAGGTTGGTCATGGTGCCGCCCTGGTTGCCGTTGACGGGGTCCACCGTGGACCCGTAGGAGAAGCCGGCCACCATATCGGTGAGCGCGCCGGCCGCCTCGATGGCGGTGAGGACCATGCCGACGGCGAAGGCGAAGGCCAGGCCGACCAGCACCTGGACCATCAGCATCCCGGCGACCGCCATCGGGTCGGTGGGGATGTGCTGGCCGTGGACGGCAAGGGGGGTGAGGCCGATCGAGATGCCGACGGCCACGATGCCCTTGACGCGCGCCGGGATCATCTTGGACGAGAACAGCGGCGCCAGGACGAAGAGGGGGCTGACCCGGGCCAGGACCAGGAAGAACCCGGTGACCTTGTCGGAGCCGATCTGCGTCAGCAGCGTGTTGAGGGTCAGCTGGCTCATCGACGGGTCAGCTGGCTCAGCTAGGAGATCAGGGAGGGGATCGACGTGTAGAGGTTCGTGGCGTAGGTGACCAGCTGGTCGAGCATCCACGGGCCCAGGATCACGATCAGTGCCGCCAGGCCGACGATCTTCGGGATGAAGCTGAGGCTCTGCTCCTGGATGGAGGTCACGGCCTGGAAGACCGAGACGACCAGCCCGATGACGAGGCCGACGAGCATCATCGGTCCGGCGACCTCGATGGCCAGCTTCATGGCCTGCGTGGCAAGGCTGACGACGGTGTCCTGGTTCATGGCGGCGGGGTCCTGGTCAGAGGGGCTAGTGGAAGCTCGCGACGAGCGAGTGCGTGATGACGTCCCAGCCGTCCACCAAGACGAACAGCAGGATCTTGAACGGCAGGGAGATGAAGCTCGGCGGCAGCATCACCATGCCGACGCTCATCAAGGTCGAGGAGATGATCAGGTCGATGATCAGGAACGGGAGGAAGATCAAGAACCCGATCTCGAACGATGTCTTGAGCTCGGACATGATGAAGGCGGGGATCAGGACGTAGGTGGGGACCTGCGCGCGGGTCTGCGGGGTCTTGATCCGGGCCATGCTCACGAACAGCGAGATGTCCTGGTTGCGCGTCTGGCGGAACATGAACTCGCGCAGCGGCTCCTCGCCGCGCTTGATCGCCGTGGCGGTCGAGATCTGGTGGTGCTGAAGGGGCTCCCAGGCGTCCTTCTTGATGGCGCTGATCGTCGGCGCCATCACGAACAGCGTGAGGAACAGCGCGATCCCGACGAGCACCTGGTTGGGCGGAGTGGTGTTGGTGCCGATCGCCGAGCGGATGAAGCCCAGGACGATGAGGATCCGGGTGAAGCCGGTGACGGTGAACAGGATCGCCGGAATCAGCGAGAGCCCACCCATCAACAGGAGGATCTGAAGCGCGTTTGAGGAGTCGATCTTCATGAGCGCGTCAGTCCCGGACCGTCATCCGGCGCAGGCCGTTGACCACGCGGTCCAGCGGCTTCTCGGTCAGGCCGTAGGCCTCGTCGTC
The DNA here is from genome assembly GCA_035503355.1 of Solirubrobacteraceae bacterium. Classification (GTDB taxonomy): domain Bacteria; phylum Actinomycetota; class Thermoleophilia; order Solirubrobacterales; family Solirubrobacteraceae; genus Palsa-465. The sequence continues at coordinate 11,828 of DATJTQ010000119.1, read as the reverse complement.
CTCCGGGAGGTCGATCCCGGCGGCGACCGCCTCGTCCTCGGTGTAGGTCTTGATCGCCGTGACCCCGTTGTCGGCGACGCCGAGCAGGATGATGTCGGTGCCCGAGCGCAGCAGCGAGACCGACTTGCCGGGGGCGATCGGCAGCGTGGCGATCTGCTCGAGGCCGTTGCCGCTGGCGCGGACGGCGTCGCGGCCCTTGACAGCCTTGAGGACCTTGGAGATCGCGAAGATGATCCCGATCACCACGATCAGCGCGATGATCGTGCGAACGATGCCCGAGCCGCCGCTGCCGGCCGAGGCGGCGTGAGCCGCGCCCGTGGTCGACAGGTGCAGGGGCGTCTGCTCTCCGGTGGCGCCAGTGGCGGCCTGCGCCATCTGGGCGTACGAGAGCGTGAGGGCGCCGATCAGGCCGGCGCCACGTGTCAGCGTGGAGAACCGCATCGAGGGGGAGACTCCGAGGGAAGAGTCACCCTCTATGTCGGCGTATCCGGCCGAGGGCTTTAGGCCGGATGCCGGATTTTTGATCCGGAGGCGGGGCGCGCGGGCGCTGCGGGGTTCAGGCCAGAGCCTTGCCCACGGCCTCGAGCAGCCGCTCGGGCTGGAACGGCTTCACGACGAAATCCTTGGCGCCCAGCTTGATCGACTCGATGACCTTGGACTCCTGGCCCAGCGCTGAGCACATCAGCACGCGGGCGCCGGGGTCGATGGTCATGATCTCGGCCAGCGCCTCCAGGCCGGTCTTCTCCGGCATGGTGATGTCGAGCATCGTCAGCTCGGGCTTGAGCTCCTGGAAGCGGGCCACCGCTTCGTTGCCGTTTCCGGCTTCGCCGATCACCTCATGGCCACCGGAGGCGAGCGCGTCGCTCACGACCTTACGCATGAACGCGGCGTCGTCGACTACGAGTACACGGGCCATCAGTATCAGGCTCCTTCTTCATCGTTGGTGGGGGATGCTGCGGTGTCGTCGTCGGTGGCCCCGGCCTCGACGACCTCGTCGGCAGTGACGGCTTCGGCCTCGGCGGGCTCGGCCTCGACGACTTCGTCGTCGACGATCTCGAGAGCCTCATCGACGGGCACGACCTCGGCGTCGTCGCCGAAGGTCGGCTCGCTGACGTCCTGGAGGACCTCCATCGCGAGGGTCTCGCGCGGCGACGGGTCCGGGACGGCGCGGCCACCCACGGTGTCGCACTGGAAGGCCCACTCTCCATCGTCGGTGACGATGAGGTGACCCTGGGCGAAGCGCAGGCCGTTGACATAGAGGTCCACGGGGGCGTCGGCGGCGTGGTCGAGCTCGACCACCGCGCCGAGGGGCAGGCCCAGCGCCCGCGACAGAGCGAGCTGCGTGCGGCCCAGCTCGGCCCACACGCGCACCTTGATCCCCGTGAGCGCCTCCACCAGGGCCATGCTCTGAGCCGTGCCGGCGGCGGCGCCGTCGGCGCCCGAGGCACGCGAGTCGTCGACGGTCTCTGAGTCGAGCTCGTCCAGGGCCCGCGCCATCCGGACCACGAAGGCCCGCGGCACGAGCTGGATCAGCCGGCACGACTCGCCGCCGATGAGGAAGGTGGTGGAGGTCGCGTGGGGCGAGGAGCCGTAGATCTCGCCCGCGGCGTCGGGGTTGTCGAGGACGCGGATGTCGGGAGCGGAGATCTCGATCTCCTGGCCCAGGACCACCCCGATGGCCGAGGCGGCGGCCGACATCATCTGGTTGGAGGCCTCGCCGACGGCCGACAGCTCGAGCTCGGAGAGCTCGCCGGACTCACCCTCCTCGGGCGCGGGCATGCCCATCGCCTGGGCCATGTTGCGCACGCCGGCGGCGGTGAGGACGAAGAGGTTGGCCCCGGTGACCCCATCGACGTAGGACACGCTGGCGGCCACCGATCCGGCGACGATCCCGCTGAACGGGGACTGTCCCTCGGCGATGACGGTGACCTCGCCGCGCTCGACGCTGCCGGGCGCGAACATCTCCAGCACCTGGGCGACGGCCTCCGCGGTGGAGGCGCCCAGGCGCATCAGCGCGTCGCGCGGCGTCATGTCGGTGGCGCCCATCAGCGGGTGCCCTCCGGTCCGCAGATCTGCACGGCGCGCCGCGGCCCGTGGGACCCGGGCTGGGCCCGCGCGAGCTTCACGTTCTCGGCGTAGAGCATCACGCCGTCCTCGGCGGGTACGCCGAACTTGACGACGCTTCCGGGAGCCAGCGACAGGATCTCGGAGACCTCCAGCTCGATCGAGGCCACCTCGGCGCGCAGGTTGACCGGCACGTCGGACATCGCCCGCTGCATCGGCGACGTGGTGAGGATCTCGTGGTCGTGGCTGGAATCGCGGCCCGAGATGGCGTCCTCGACGGGCTCGATCGCGGCCCACGGGATGAGCATGGCCAGCGCGAACGAGTTCTTGGCGATCCGGCACTCGAGCAGGAGGGTGAAGGTCGGCTCTGACACCGAGGCCACCTGGCCGGCGTCGTGAGGATCAACCTCGCCGGCGGTCAGAGTGACGCCGCCGAGCTCCTGCCACACCAGCGAGAGCTGGAAGACCATCGACTCGAACAGACGGCGGGTCAGGCTCCAGTCGATCTCCGACATCCGCCGCTCCTGGGGCGGGCGCTCGGGGGAGCCGCCGAGCAGGGCCTCCAGGCCGGCCAGGATGAACGACTGCTCGGCGGTGAGCAGCATCCGGGTGCCGATTGGCGCCACCTCGAGGATCAGCGACAGCGAGTTGGGCGGCAGCTGTGCCTGCGCTGCGGCCCAGGTGAGCTGGACCGTGTTGATGAGCTCGAGCTCCACCGGCACGCGCAGCTCGGTGGAGAGCCGTGTGTTGGCGGTCTGGCAGAAGGTCTCCGTGGCGCGCATGATCCGGCGGGCCTGGTCGGCGGAGAACTTGGTGGGACGTGAGAAGTCCACCGTGCGCAGCCGGTGGCCACGCCGGGCCGCCTTCTGCCCTGCGCCGGAGTCGGGCAGTTGCCCCTGCTTGGCGGCGTCGACGAGCGCCGCGATCTTGTCGGGGGTGAGAAGTTCGCTCATCGGGCTGCTCCCGCTGCCGGGGTGAACCTTGGGGCCCGGCCCTGGAGCAGCGTCTCGGGCTGCTCGCCGGCCGAGCGGACGGTGACGGTCAGGTCGCTGAGGGTGACCTTCAGCGTACGCCCGGTGGTGCCTCCGGTCTTGGCGGCCCTCACCGTCAGGTGCGCCGCGGCCAGCGCGCTGCGCACGGCCGCCTCGTTGCGGGCGCCGATGTCCAGCCCGCCGCTCATCTCGAACATCCGCGCGCCGCCGGCGATCGCGGTCTCGAAGCGGCGCTCGACGGCTCCGGCCTGGCGCAGCCGCGTGATCAGCTCCGGAATCGCCGTGTCGGCGTACTTGCCCAGCTGTTCGCCCCGGTCGTTCGATTCGGGCAGGACGATGTGGGCCAGTCCGGCGACGCCCGCGGTGCGGTCGACGATCGCCAGGCCGATGCAGGAGCCGAGCCCCAGGGCCACGAGCTCCTCGTTTGGATCGCTGGATACCACCATCTCACCCATTCGCGCCGAGGCCATGGTCAGGCTGACGGCTCGGCGAGGCCGAGCGGCGCCAGCAGGTCGTTGATCTGCCCCGAGGTCGGCAGGAGCAGGAAGGAGATGGAGCAGGGGTCGCCCGACACGTCGAGCTCGGAGTCCAGCACGAGGGCCAGATCGTCGCCCTCGGCGGTCCCGATGAGCAGCGAGGACACGATGGCGGCCAGCATGTCGGTGTGCAGCTGCGGCGGTGAGGGCTCGAGCTCCATGCTGGTCATCGCGCCGAGCCCGTTCAAATAGGAGGTGGCGAGGATGTTGCCGATCTCGCGCAGCGCCGAATCGCCCACCTCGGTGTGGGCCTCGACGCCCAGCAGCGCGCACAGGATCTCGGCCTGCTCGTAGGGGATGAGCAGCAGGACGATGCCGTCGATGTCGCCCTGGATGGGGACCACCACGCCCGCGACGTGCTGCTCGGGGTCGCCGCACTCGTCGACAGCATCGGCGGGCGCCAGCGCCAGGGCACGCGGGACGCTGATTTGCACCTCACGGGCGAGCATCTGCGACAGCGCGGTGGCAGCTGTGCCGGACGCGATGTTGGCCAGCTCGCGCAGCGCGTCAAGCTGGGTCTCGGACAGGGACGGGCTCACTCGGGTCTTCTCCTGGGATTGGTCGTGGGTCATGCCGCCACCCGTCCGCTCCCGGCGGCGGTGGAGCTGTCAGAGGATCGGGAGCCGCCGCTGCGGCCTTCAGCTTTGGCAGGGCGCGTGCCGAGCGCGTCGCAGTCGACGATGAGGGCGATGCGGCCGTCGGCCAGCGCCGCGCCGCCCGAGACGGGCTCGCCGCTGACGGCGGACGGCAGCGGGCGGGTGACGAGCTCGCGCTGCCCGATCAGGTCGTCGACCGACAGCGCCAGGCGCTGCTCCTGCGCGCGCACGATGACCACAAACTCATGATCACCCGTCCGCTGGCGCCCAAACACGTCGGCACCCTCCAGCAACTGCAGCACGCCGTCGTCGAGGACCAGCATCCGGCGCCCGGCGACCGAGCGGACCGTCTGCTCCGACAGCCGCAGCGTGCGCTCGACGCGGTCCAGCGGGATCGCGTAGGGGCCGTCGGCGATGTCGACGTGCAGCGCGGAGACGATGGCCAGCGTGAGCGGCAGGCGGATCTGCGCCGTCGTGCCCTCGCCCTGGACGGAGTCGAGCAGCACCTCGCCGCCCAGCTCACGGATCTTGGTGCGCACCGCGTCCATCCCGACGCCGCGCCCGGAGATGTCGCTCGTGGTCTCGGCGGTCGAGAAGCCCGGGGTGAAGAGCAGCTCCGCGGCGGTCTTCATGGTGATCTCGGCCGCGGCCGCGGGATCGAGCAGGCCCCGCTGGACCGCGGTGCGGGCGATCGCCTCGGGGTTGATGCCACGGCCGTCGTCGCGCACCTGGATGACCACGCTGCCGCCGGAGTGGCGGGCCGAGATCTCCAGCGTGCCGACCTCCGGCTTGCCGGCGGCGACGCGCTCCGGCACGGGCTCGAGGCCGTGATCGAGCGAGTTGCGCACGAGATGGACGAGCGGGTCGCCGAGGGCGTCGACGACGGTGCGGTCAAGCTCGGTCTCGGAGCCGACCAGGTTGAGCTTGACCTCCTTGCCCAGCTTGCCCGACAGGTCGCGCACGAGGCGGGGGAAGCGCAGGAAGACGACGTCGACCGGGATCATCCGGACCTGCATGACCATCGACTGCAGGGCCTGAGAGCTGCGGGTGAGCTCCTGCATGGCCTGCTGCAGCCCCGGCACATCGAGCGAGCCGGTGAGGGCCTCGACGGCGGTGCGGTGGATGACCAGTTCGCCCATGGAGTGCATGAGCGCGTCCAGGCGCTCGGCGTCGACGCGGACGGTGCGGGCGGCGGTGGAGGCCTTGGCCGCAGCGGCCTTGGCCGGCTCGGCGGGGGCGGCGGCGGGCTCGGCGGGCTCGATGGGCCCACCCGCTGCCTCGGCGGACGAGGCGGCGGGCGCGGCGACGGCCGCCTCCGGCGCCGGCGCGGGCGCGGGCGCGGGCGCCGGGACCTCGCGCGGGGCGGCGAGCTCGGTGATCTCCACGCCCACCACGTCCGACACGCCGGCGACGGTGGCGCTGACCGCCTCCTCCTCGTGCTCGCAGGCCAGCCAGGCCTCGATGCGCTGGCCGGAGAACTGCTCGACCTCGTCGACGGGCGGCGCTGAGGCGATCAGCTCGCCGTGCTCGGCCATGGCGGCGAAGGCCATGTGGGCGCGGACCGCGGGCATCAGGACCTGGTCATCGAGGACGGTGACGATGTGCAGGACCCGCACGCCGGCGGCGGCAGCGGCCGCCACCGTCTCGGGGGCCGGCGTGGTGGCCACCCGCTCGAGCTCCTGCTCGGCGGTGCGGGCGCGCACCAGGCCGTGCAGCCGCCCGACCAGAGGCGTGGGGTCAAGGGCCTCCTCGCCGTCGGCCTCGATCGACTCAAAGGAACCGGTGAGGGCGTCCAGGCAGGCCAGGACGGTGTCGATGGCCTCGCGGGTCAGTCCCTCCCCGCGCTGGCGCAGCAGCTCGAAGACGTCCTCCATCTCGTGGGTGAGCTTGGCGATCTGGGCAAAGCCCATGGTCGCGCTCATGCCCTTGAGCGAGTGCGCGGCGCGGAAGATCTCGTCCACGGTCGCGCGGTCGCGGGGGTCCTCCTCCAGGCGCACGATGGCCAGGTTCAGCTCCTGCAGGTGCTCCTGCGCCTCGGCCAGGAACATGGGCATGTATTCGGAGGTGTCCATCACGCTTTCCTGTAGATGAAGGGGTGAGCCATCTGCAGGCCCAACTCGGACGGCTTGGAGACCCGCTCGGTGGCGCCGACGACGAGGTAGCCGCCGGGGCGCAGCGCCTGAGCCAGGCGCGCGTGCAGGTCGTCGCGGATCGGCTCCGCGAAGTAGATGACGGTGTTGCGGCACATGATCAGGTCCTGGCTGGCGGCCGCGGGGCGCAGGCGGAGCAGGTCGCCGACCTCGAAGGTCATCATGCGGCGCAGCGGCTCCTTGGCCTGCCAGCCCTCCGGCACCCGGTCAAAGGCGCGCGCCATGACCGAGGCGTCGACGCCACGGGCATCCTCGGCGCTGAACACGGCGGTCCGGGCGCGCTCGATCATGCGCCGGTCGATGTCGGTGCCCAGGATGTGCAGCCGCGCCGCCGGGATCGCGGCGTGGCTGACGGCGGCCAGGGTGGTGGACTCGGCTCCGTAGGAGCAGCCGGCGCTCCACGCGTGCACGGGGCCGCGGGCGGCCAGCTCGGGCAGCACGTCGCGCTCGAGGCGGACCCACTGCTCCGGGTGGCGCCACAGCTGGGAGACATTGATGGTCACGCGGTCAAGGAGGGCGTCGAGCTCGGTCTTGTCGCGGCGCAGGGCGTCCAGGCAGTCGGTGAGCAGGTGAATGCCCTTGCGCGCGAAGAACGAGCGCAGGCGGCGCTCCATCTGCGGGCGCTTGTACTGGCTGAGGTCCACCCCGCAGATCTGGCGCACGCCTTCGCAGAAGGCCACGTAGTCGTCGCCGCCGGTGGCGGCCGCGCAGATCGCGCTCATGGGTTCACCTCCGCCGTGATCGCAGCGGACATTTGATCAAGGGGTAGCACCTCGTCGGCCAGTCCGGCCTCCACGACGGCCCGCGGCATGCCATAGACGGTGCAGGTTTGCTCAGCCTCTACGAGGATTCGGCCACCATGGCGCCGCACCTCCCGGGCACCGCGCAGCCCGTCATTCCCCATACCGGTGAGCACGACCAAGGTGAGGCGGTCGCCCCATTTGGCGGCGGCGTCCTCGATGAGCAGGTCGGCGCGCGGGCGCAGGCCGCCGAGCGGCGCCTCGTCTGACAGGGCCGTCTGGCCGGTTGCCGTCAGCCGCAGGTGGCGCCCGCCGGGGGCGATCAGGGCCACACCCGGCTCCAGGAGCTCGCCGCCCTCGGCCTCGCGGACGCTGAGAGGCCCGGAGCGGTCCAACCGCGCCGCCAGGGAGGCGGTGAAGCCGGCGGGCATGTGCTGCACGATCAGGGTGCCCAGGCCCAGCGGTGAGGGCAGGCCGGGGATGACCTCGGCCAGCGCGCGCGGGCCGCCCGTCGAGGTGGCGATGACCAGCGCGCGTGAGGTGGCCCGGCGCAGGCGGCCGACCCTGAAGTCGGGGGTGCCGTCGGTGGAGGCCGGCTCCGCGGCGATCGCAGGCGCGGCGGGGACCGCGGACGCCGCCGCCACGCCGTTGCCACCGCGCGACGGCCGCGCCGAGCGCAGGTGACCACCGAGCCGGCGCGTCTTGGTGGCGACGAGGATCTTGGTGAGCAGATTCTGTTCGAACGCTCCGACCTCAGCCTGGTCGGCGGGCTTGGGCACCAGCTCGAACGCGCCCTCGGCGAGCGCGTCGACGGCGTACGCGCCGTGGGCCGGCGAGAAGGCTGACACCACCACCACGGGGATCGCCGACCCGCCGCGCTGCTTGAGCGCCTTGAGCACGTCGATCCCTCCCAGCCCCGGCATGGCCAGGTCCAACGTCATCGCGTCGGGCGTCTCGCGCTCACACAGCGCGAGCGCCTCGTCGCCGTCCTTCGCGGCCCCGATGACGTCGATCCCGCCCTTGGTCAGCACGTTGGTGACGATCCGGCGCATCAGCGCACTGTCGTCGGCGACGACCACACGGGGCTTGGCGGTGGTGGTGGTCATAGAGCTGCCGTACGTCGGTCAAGCCAGTTCGCTCAGGCGGCGACCGGCAGCTCGGTCGCCGTCTCGAAGATCGTGCTCAGGGTGAGCAGCACGATCAGGCGGTCGTCGATGCGGACGATCGCCTCGATCATCGACCTGTCGGCGCCGGGCGCGTCCTCGATCTGATCGTCGGAGACGGTGAGGACCTCCTCGACGGTGTCCACGATCACGCCGGCCGTCTCGGCGCCGGCCTCGACGATGACGATCTTGGACTGCTCGGTGAGCTCGGAGGCGATTCCGAGGCGGGCGGCCACGTCATAGACGGGGACGATCCGACCGCGGAGGCTGATCACGCCGCGGACCCACTCGGTCCGGGAGGCCACCGAGCGGGGCTCGGCGTAGCGGATGATCTCGTTGACCGCCTGGATCGGCAGGGCGTAGTGCTCCGCGCCCAGAGTGAACACCACCAACTGCTGATGATTGGCCTGCTCTGACATCGTGTCTTACTCCTTGTTTCCGTAACGAGCCGAAATCGCGCATCCTGCGCTCGGCCTTTACCGAGATATTCGGCGTCTGGCGCGCCAGCTTGAGGTTTGCGTCCGTTATCCGGCCACGTCGCGGCCACGTCGCGGCCACGACCCGGCACGACGCGGCCACGTCCGGCCAGGCCCCCGAGGGGCCGGGCCGGCTACGGGGTCACGGTGTCGGTGATTCCCGCGGCGGCGAGGTCTGAGTCGGCCACATCGCCGGGCCCAGTGCCGACCGGGGTCGCCAGCACCTGGGTGAGGCGCAGACCGAACTGCTCGTCGATGACCACGACCTCGCCACGGGCGATGGGCGTGCCGTTGACCAGCAGGTCGACGGGCTCGCCAGCCATCCGGTCCAGGGTCACGACGGACCCCTCGCGGAGCTCCAGGGTCTCACCCACGGACATGCGCGCGCGGCCGATCTCGACACTGAGGTCCACCGGGACGGCCGACAGACGGCGCAGGTCGGCCATCGACTCGCCGCCGGCGCGGATGGTGCCGCCGTCGCCGTTGAGGGGCTCGAAATCCACGTCGTGACTCATCATCGGCTCCTTACTGGACCGCGAGGTCGGTGAAGAGGATGTCGGTCACCTTGACGTCCGTGGTCTTCTTGATCTGGTTGAGGATCACGGCCTTCACCTTGGCCCGGCCGCTGTCGGTGAGCAGCGCCGAAGACGGGTCGTTGGTGATCGTGTTGGTGATGATCGAGCGAATGACCGCCTCCTCGGGCAGGGTGCCGAGGCCGGAGGGCGTCGTGGTGGCGCCCGCGGCGGTCGCGCCGTCGCTCTGGCCCGGGGCCAGGATCAGCCCGATGGTCATCGTCGCGTAGCGGCCGTCGGTGAGGTTGAGCGTGAAGCCCTTGGGCAGCACGTAGATCTCGCCGTCGATCTTGGGCTTGGCCACGGCGGGCTTGGGCAGGAGGAAGGTCTTGGCGGCAAAGCCCCCGCCGGCCAGCACGACCACGAGGATGATGATGATCTTCTTGTTCATTGTCGGGGGGGTCCTAGGGGTTCAGGTCGGGGTAGATTCGGTCAAGCACGATGTCCACGCGGCGGTTCTCCGCCCGGCCGGCCGCGGTGGCGTTGCTCGCGACCGGGTGCAGGTCTCCGTAGCCGGTCGCCGACAGGCGCTGCTCGGAGACTCCGTGCGCAATCAGGTAGGTGAGTACCGTCGTGGCGCGGATCGCCGACAGGTCCCAGTTGTTGGCGAACTGCGACGTGTTGATCGGTTGGTTATCGGTGTTTCCTTCCACCGTTATCGGATGCTTGACGTCAACATTGAGCAGATGGGTGACTTCGATCAGAAGCGGCGCCCCCGCGGCCTCGAGCGTGGCTGATCCCGAGGCGAAGAGCAGCTTGTCGGTGAGGACGCGCACCACGAGACCCTGACGCGTGATGACGGTCTGGACCTGGTTGGAGAAGCCGTGCGCCTTGGCGTAGGTGTCCAGCTCCTTCTTGAGCTTCTGGAAGCTCGCCTGCTCCTGCTGGGCGCCGCTGGCGGCGAGCATCGCCTTGGAGATCTGCTGGGCCGAGGTGTCCGCCGGCTTGGGGATGTTGGGCGTCAGCGGGACGATCGATGGCACCTCGGCGGTCGCCGGCGTGTGCGCGCTGGTCGACTCCGAGCCCGACTGCATGATCGCCTTGCCGCCCGAGAGGATCGAGCCCGAGAAGGCAGCCTTCAGCGACTGCTGGAGGCTCTGATACTTGGAGATGTTCACCGACGAGATCGAGTACAGGACCATGAACAGCGCGAACATCAGCGTGAGCATGTCCGCGTAGGTCAGGAGCCAGCGCTCCTCGTTCTCGAACTCGACCGCGTGACCGCGCTTGCCGCGGGCCATGGGATCAGGCCGCCTCAGCCTGAGGCATCTCGCTGACCGACCCGCCCTCGTCCTCGGACTTGCGCTCCGTCGGGGGCACGAAGGAGCCGAGCTTCTCGGCCACGACCCGCGGGTTGTCGCCGGCCTGGACGGCCAGGATGCCCTCGAGGGTCAGGGTGCGCAGCTCGACCTCCTGCTTGGAGAGAGCCTTGAGCCGGTTGGCGATCGGGAGGTAGATGACGTTGGCGGAGCCCACGCCCATCAGGGTCGCGATGAAGGATGAGGAGATGGCGGGGCCCAGGGTGGCCGGCGCCGACAGGTTCTGGAGCACGTGCACCAGGCCCATCACGGTGCCGATGATGCCCATCGTCGGCGCAAAGCCGCCGGCCTTCTCGAAGGGAGCGGCGCCCTCGTGATGGCGGGCCATCATGCCGTCGATCTCGGCCTCGAGCACCTCGCGGACGAGCTCGGGATCCGAGCCGTCGACGACGAGCTGGAGGCCCTTGCGGGTGAAGTCGTCCTCGATTTCGGCGGTCTGCCCGTCGAGGGCGAGCAGGCCCTCGCGGCGTGCCTGCTCGGCGAAGCCGACCAGCTGCTGCACGCGGGCGTTGAGGTCGATCTCCGGAGGCCCGAACACGATCTTGTACAGCGCCGGGATCTTCTTCATCCCATCCATGCCGACGCTGGCCATCGTGACGCCGCCGGTACCGCCGATGATGATCAGCAGCGCCGGGATGTCCATGAAGGCGGCGGGGCTCGTGCCGCCCATGATCCCGGCCATGAGGATGCCGAGCGTGGCGACGACGATTCCGATTGCGGTTGCGGGCTTCATCTCATTCTCTTAGATCGACAGGGGCGCGGAAAAATCAAGGGGGGTAAAGGGGAAATCGGGAGTCGGTCTGCGGGGATAAGGCGGAGTGGGAGGGGATGGAGAGGCCTAGCCGTGCTGGTGGCGCGACTCGACGGCGGCGTCGTGCACGGCGGTCAGCGTGGAGGGCTTGCGCAGCGGGGTCACGCGACGCAGCTCGTTGCGCTCGGCGCGCAGCTCGTGGCGCAGGATGAGGGCCTCGGCGAGCACGGAGGCGCGGTAGGTCGCGATCATCTCGGCGACGCGGTGCGGCGGCTCGGCGACGACGATCTTCTGGCCGTTGTGGATGGTGATCACCGTGTCGGGCGTGGCCTCGATGGTGATGATCGCGTCGGGATTGATCTGGAACGTGTCCACCGCATGTCCCAGGCGGTGCAGAGTGATCATGGAGTGATCTCCTAAGGGGGGAAGGTGTGGTGAGGGCGGGAGAGAGAAAGGGGGCGGCGCTCTC
>DATJTQ010000118.1:0-2386 GCA_035503355.1 Solirubrobacteraceae bacterium | reverse complement strand
GCTGGAGGGCGGGGTCCGCCTCACCCTCGACGGCAGCGAGCACTCGCTGCGCCAGGGCGACTACGCATCGATCCCGCCCGGCACCACCCACGGCTGGCAGGGCGAGGCGTTCTTCACCAAGGTGATCTCGATGAGCACGCCGGGTGGCCTGGAGGCCGCGCTTGACCGGATCGGCGAGGCCACCGAGCTGCACATGTTCGCCGAGGGCGCAGCCCTGTCGGCCGATGCGCTGGGCGCCGGCGCGCAGGGAGTCGACGTCCAGGTCGCCTGACCGTGGCGTCCGCACCCGTCGCGCGGGGCGCCCCAACGGCTTAGACCGGTTCCTCGCGGCGGAGCCCTCCGCCGCCGAACCGGTCATGGTCAGCCGACATCTCCATGATCGGATAGACGTACTCGCGCATCGCCGCCTCGTAGCCGCCGACGGCCTCGGTCAGCTCGCGCTCGCCACGATCCACCTCGGCGAGGCTGGCCGCCAGGATCGCGGCGTCGCGCAGCGACGTGTTGCCGCCCATCCCGAAGGTCGGGAGCATGGCGTGGATCGCGTCGCCGGTGACGGTGACGTTGGACGGCGCCCATGCGGGCGTCGGGTCCAGCCGCTTGAAGTGGGTGGCGAACATCGTGTCGCGGTCGATCCGCTCCACCAGGCCCCGCAGCGCGGGGTGCCAGCCCGCCACCGCCTCGATCATCTGCTCGTGCATCACCCGCGGCGTCTCCTCATTCCACTCGCCCGGATGCGGGATCGGCGTGCCCGGCAGCAGGGCGCCGCTCAGCATCATGTACGGCGCCACCGGATCGAGCACCACGTCGGGCGCGACGTCGGCCGCCGCCTCCTCGGCCGGGCGACGTGAGTCCATCGGCCCCATGACCAGCGTGACCCCGCGGCGATCGGCGGCGATGACGAAGCCGTCGAGGAGGATGGGCGGCAGCGCGTCGTGGATCTCGGGGGTCAGCGGGGAGCGCATGAAGATGCCCAGGCCGCGCACTCCGGTGTCGATCACCTCCACCTCGGGCATCAGTCCGGCGCGGATCACCGAGTTGACGCCGTCAGCCCCGACGAGCACGTCGCCCTCGGCGCTGGCGCCCTCGGCCAGGTGCAGCCGCACCCGGTCGCCGTCGCGCTCCCAGCCGGTGGCGGCGGCACCGGTGTGCAGCACCCCGCCGAGCCGCGCCGACAGGATCTGGCGCAGGGTGAGGCGATCGATCGCCGTGTGGGGGCGCGGGCCGTCGTTGGGCGGACCGAGATGCGGAGCGGTGCTCAGCTCCTTGCACCGGTCATTGATGACCACCGAGACCTTGCGCCGCGGGGTGTTGCGCGAGCACTGCATGTAGAGCTCGTAGAGGTCGGGCGGGAGGCACTGCTCCAGCGCGTTGCCCCCGTCGCCGTTGATGGTGATGCGGTAGCCGGTGCGCCGGCGCAGGTCGCTGTCGCGCTCGTAGACCGCGCAGCTCACGCCGGCGCCGACGAGCCCCTGGGCGAGGCACAGGCCGCTGAGGCCGCCTCCGGCGATGAGGACGTGGAGTCGTGACATGGTCGCGATAATTGCATACACATTGGCTTCTCGTCTACAGTTTGGCGCTGTGATTGGGGAGCACGTCGACGTCCTGGTCGTGGGCTTCGGCGCCGCGGGAGCGAGCGCCGCGCTGGCCGCTGCCGCCGCGGGCGCGCGCGTGCTGGTGGTGGAGAAGACGGCGGCCGGTGGCGGCAACTGCCGGCATTCCGGGGGCTTTCTCTTCGCGGTGGACGGGGCAGCCGCGGTTGACCATCTCGACGCGCTGTGCTTCGGCAAGACCCCCCGTTCGGTCCTGACCGCCTACGTGGACGGTCTGCGCGACGTGCCGGGCTGGCTGGAGGCACTCGGTGGCAGCGCGCCGCCGGTCGACATGGCGGCGTTCGGCGGAATGCTGCCCTCCTGGCCGCACTTCCCGGGCGCCGGGCACGTCGGCTACCGCCAGTTCGACGGCGGTGACATGCGTCCCGGGATCGCACTCTGGAACCTTCTGGAGGGGGCCGTGCGCGACCGCGGGATCGAGGTGCGGCTGGGATGCGGGGTCACCTCACTCGTGCGTGACCCCGACCCCGAGCCCGGCGCCGGCGCCGCCCACGACCCCGGCGCCGGCGCCGTGCGGGGCGCCGTCCTTGCGGACGGGACGACCGTGCGCGCCGAGGCGGTGGTGCTGGCCAGCGGCGGCATCGAGTGGGACGCGGAGATGCGCGACGCCTACCTGCCGCTGCCGCTGGTGCCGGTGGGCCACCGCGGCAACACCGGCGACAGCGTCCGGCTGGCGGCAGAGGCGGGCGGCTCGCTGTGGCACATGAGCGCCTTCTTCGGCTGGCTGGCCTTCCGCGCCCCGGAGTTCGCGGCGGCATTCACGCTCGACGTCCACG
>DATJTQ010000117.1:0-15793 GCA_035503355.1 Solirubrobacteraceae bacterium | reverse complement strand
GCTAGGCCTGGCCATCTCCGTCGATCCGGTACAGCGCGAACCCTTCCTCCTCGAGATCGTCCACGAGGTACCCCAGAGCGGCGCGCTTTTCGTCGTCGGACAGCTCAGAGATCGCCTGCCACGCTCGATCTCCCGACTCTCCGCGCTTCTTCAGGGCGTTGCGCAGCCCGTCGCCGATCAGCGACATCGCTTTCGTGTGCGTCACCCTCGTCAGCGTCTGAACCGCCTTGCTGGCGGCCCTCGCCAGTCCCGCATCCTCCGCGCGGTTCGGATCATGGCTGATCAGGTCCAGCGGGTCGGGCGGCCGGGGCGGCTCGCTCTCGGGAGGGCGGACGCTCCCGGCACATTGCTGACAGCTCTCGTCGGCGGAGCGGTTGACCCAGGCGCACTTCGGGCATTGCCATTGCGTCGTATTGAGCCAGCGCCCTGTGGGATCAGGCATCACAACCCTCCGAGCTTTGGATGGAGCGGATCGTGCCGTCCGTGGTCACCTCGGTGTACCACGTCTGTGCCGCGCGCCACGGCGTCGTGGGGCTCACTGCGACGGAGGGACCTGCGCCACGCGGGCGCCGGCGGGGATGACCAGCGCCGACTTGGGCTTGGCGGGCTTCGACGACGGCTTCTGTGTCATGGCATAGACACCGATCGCCACGACCCCGATGCAGATCAGGCCGCACACCAGCGCCAGGGCGAAGCCGCCGAGTCGCGCGCCCGCGCTCGGGGGCTCGTGGGGCCCGCTGCTGCCGATGTCGCCGGCACCGTTGGGAGTCGCACCCGCGGTCACCGGGCCCTGCGCGAACTTGAGGCCGAGCAAGAGGAATCCGAAGAAGATCACGACGCCGGCGCCGGCGGCCAGCGCCACGAGGCAGATCTTCCACATCGCGCCCCAGTCGACGATGGCAGTTGATGCGCCGAGGAGGAACATCGCGCTCGTCAGGCCGCGGCCGGGGCCAGGCCCTCTGCGCGCTCGGCCTCCAGCTCCGGGGTGAGGTTCGTCCGGTCGAGATCCTGTGCCGTGATCGGGTTGCGCTTGGAGAGCGTCCAGAGCCCGAGTGCGATGAGTGCGGCGAGGACCGCGATCACGATCGCGCCGGCTTCGCTGTTCTTGCCGAAGATGTCCGCGATGTTCCACGCCGCAGCGCCGACGATCGCCGCCGAGGGCAGGGTGATCACCCAGGCGAGCGCCATCTGTCCGACGACCGGCCAGTGCACGACGCCGCCGCGCTTGCCAAGGCCGGCGCCCATGACGCCGCCCGACACGGTCTGCGTCGTCGACAGGGGGTAGCCGTAATAGGACGAGGCGAGGATCGTCGCCGCGCTGGAGGATTCGGCCGCGAAGCCCTGGGGCGACTCAACCGTCGTGATCCGGTTGCCCATCGTGTTGATGATGCGCCAGCCGCCGGTGGCGGTGCCGAGCGCCATGGAGGTCGCGCAGACGAGCTTGACCCACAGCGGCACGGTGAAGTGCAGCGCGCTGAGGTGCCCGGTGGAGATCAGAGCGAGCGAGATGACGCCCATCGTCTTCTGGGCGTCATTGGTTCCGTGGGCGAGCGAGACGAGCGACGCCGATCCGATCTGGCCGTAGCGGTACCCGCGCCGTGCCTCCTCCTGGCCCAGGCGGCGGATCAGCATGTAGGCGGCCCGGGTGGCGAGGAAGGCGACGGCGCCGCACACGAAGATGGCGAGGATGCCCGGTGCGACGACCTTCTGCACGATCCCGTGGATGCTGACCGCGGAGCTCCCGATCGAGGCGATCCCCGCCCCGATCAATCCGCCGATCAGCGCGTGGCTCGAGCTCGACGGAATCGTGAAGTACCAGGTGATGAGGTTCCAGACGAAGGCGCCGATCAGCGCCGCCTCAACGACCGAGAGCCCATCGACGCCGCTGGTCGCCGAGTTCGGCAGGATCCCCTTCGCGATCGTGGTGGCCACGGCGATCGAGATGAACGCCCCGAGGAAGTTCAGGCACGCGGAGATGAGCACCGCCACGATCGGCTTCAGCGCGCCGGTGGCGATCGACGTCGCCATCGCGTTGGCGGTGTCGTGAAACCCGTTGGTGAAGTCGAACGCGACCGCCATGACGATCACGATGACCAGGACGAATGTGGACCCCATGCGGGGTGGACACTGCCATTCAGCGGAGCGGCTTAAGTGACCGCCGTGTTAACGCGCGGCAACATTTCCGCTTATTCGGTGGCGCTGAATTCCCAGATCGCGATGCCGAGCATCACCACGCCCAGGATGACGATGACGGCCGCCTCGAGCAGCGTCGGGACCCGCCAGCCGAACCAGGTCACCCCTGAGTTGAGCGACTGCTGGGCCGCGGGCGAGATGTGCAGATGGCTGAACACCGCGCGCCGCATCGGATCGACCGCGTAGGTGAGCGGATCCAGGCGGTTGAGGATGGCCAGCCAGGTGGCCAGTCCCGCCACCGGAAACAGCGCTCCGGAGATGAAGAACATCGGCGTCACGATCATCTGCATCACGCCCATGAAGGACTGCATCTGCTTGATCCGCGCCGCCACCATCACCCCGAACGCGGTGATGGAGAAGGCCAGCAGCAGCTGCAGGAAGAAGACCTCGATGATCATCACCACGTTGTAGGGGACGTGGACCAGCGGGCCGATGACGATGATCACGATGCCCTGCAGGCAGGCGACGGTGGCGCCGCCGAAGCACTTGCCGATCACGATCGAGCTGCGCCGGATCGGCGCGACCATCATCTCGCGCAGGAAGCCGAACTCCCGGTCCCACACGATGGAGGCCGCCGAGAACATCGCGGTGAACATGACCGCGATGCAGAGGATGCCGGGGTAGATGAAGGTCTTGAGGTTGACCCCGTGCGTGCCGGCCGCCGCGACCGACTGCAGGCCGGTGCCGAGCACGAACAGGAACAAAAACGGCTGGACGAGCGTCGTCACCATCCGCAGGCGGTCCGAGCGGTAGCGGATCAGCTCGCGGCGCCAGACGATCTTGATGGCGCGCAGCTCGGAGCGCAGGCTGCGCTCAGGGACCGAGACGCGGACGATCGGCGTGCCGGAACCGGCTGCCGCCTCCGTGGTCTCTGCGCGTGTGTCCGTGGTGGTGCTCATCGCCGGCCTCCGGTCATCATCTGCATCATCACCCGGTTGCGATGCTTGGACTGGTCCTCCTCGGCATCACGGATCGTGGTGCCGGTGTAGGACATGAACACGTCGTCGAGGGTGGGACGCGACACGCTCACCGAGCGGATCGGCATCTCGAACTCCGCGAAGAGCCGCGGCACGAACTCCTCGCCCGCGGGGACCCCGAATACGACGGCGCCCTCGCTCACCTTGGCCTCGACCCCGAACTGGCGGTCCAGAGCGGCGATGGCGGTGTCGTTGTCGTCGGTGGCGATCGTCACCCGGTCGGTGCCGACGCCCGCCTTCAGCGCGTCGGGAGAGTCCAGGGCCACGATCTCGCCGTGGTCCATGATCGCGATCCGGTCGCACCACTCGGCCTCGTCCATGTAGTGCGTGGTCATGAAGATGGTGATCTCCTCCCGCTCTTTGAGCTCGCGGATGTAGGTCCAGATCGACCGGCGGGTCTGGGGATCAAGCCCGATCGTCGGCTCGTCGAGGAACAGCACCCGCGGCGAGTGCATGAGCCCGCGCGCGATCTCCAGGCGCCGGCGCATCCCGCCCGAGAAGGTGCCCACCACCGAGTCCTTGCGATCCCACAGCCCCACCATCTCCATCACCTGGCGCATACGGGGCTCGACCAGGTCTGACTGCACGCCGTAGAGCTCGGCGTGCAGCTGCAGGTTCTGGGCGGCGGTGAGGTAGCCGTCGAGCGTCGGGTCCTGGAAGACCAGGCCGATGTTGCGGCGCACGTCGTCGCGTTCGGTCACGACGTCGTGACCGGCCACCGAGGCCTCGCCCGAGGTGGGCTTGGCCAGGGTGCAGAGCATGTTGATGGTGGTCGTCTTGCCCGCCCCGTTGGGGCCGAGGAAGCCGAACACCTCGCCCATGGCGACCTCGAAATTCACCCCCCGGACCGCCCGGACCTCGCCGAAGTTCTTGACGAGGTCACGGACGGAGATGGCGGCCGTCGACGTTCCGTTGCTGTCGGGTGACGTCATCGGGTCTCTACGTTAGCCCCCTCAGACCTCGGACTCGCCGGAATCATCGGCGTCCGCGGCCTGCTCAGGCTCATCGGTATCGGGGGCATCCTCGGCGAGGATGCGGTACAGCGCCCGCCGGGTCTCGGCGAGCACCTCGGTGGCGCGGGCTCGCTGGGTGTCGTCGCCCACCGTGGCCACCTGCCACGCCGCCTTGCCGATCTGGATCACCAGGGGCGCCAGCTCGGTGATGGCGTTCTCGCCCTCCTCGTCGGTGGGCTGCCACGGCTCGGGCTCGCCGGCGCGGGTCTCGAGGTGCTCGCGCCCGGCGTCGGTGATCTCAAACCGCCGCGACCCCTCGGCCTCGACGGACCTGATCAGGCCCTCGTCCTCGAGCTGGGACAGCGTGGGGTAGACCGAGCCTGGGCTCGGGCGCCACCGGCCGCCGCTGCGCTCCTCGATGGTCTGCATGAGCTGATAGCCGTTGGCGGGCTGCTCGGCGAGCAGGCGCAGGAGCGCCAGCCGCACGTCGCCGCGCCGCGCCCGGCCGCGACCACCCGGGCCGCGTCCACCGCGGCCAAACGGGCCGCCCTGGCCGCCGAAGGGGCCGCCGCCCATGCGACGCCACGCGATCAGCTGCTCGAGCTCCTCGGGGCTCGGCCGCATACCGTGCCGCCCACCGCCCCGCGCCAACAGCCAGTTGGCCGCGTTCTCGTGGTGATGGTGATGGTGGTGATGGCGATGGCCCTTGCGGCCGCGGCGCTTGCCGCGCTCGCCATCGCGCTCTTCGCGGTCATCCGCGTCGCGCTCGCCCCACCCTGCGGTGAAGCCGGCGCGTGATGCCCAGGCGCCTCGCCCGGGTCCTGCCATTGCCCAGGCGCCTCGCCCGGGCCAGTTCTGTGCGTATGCACCAGTCATATGTGGTTCCTCCACGTGTTGCTTTGAAGTCTTTGACTGTCGTCGGTGTATCGACGATACGTAACGATATATCGGATACTGTCGTTTGTCAAGGGTCCGATACACCTCAGGGGTGGGATGGCCGGTTGCCGGCGACCTGGAAAACGCGGGAAACCCGTGCGGCGCCCGCAGGTTTCCCACGAAACCCATGCCCCACATGGTTTTCGCGTCAAACCTGTTCTGAGATCGCAGGTTTCCCGCGATATCCAGGTCTCGCCCGTCTGCCTACGATCGCCGTCGTTGGCGTTGGCCCCACACCCCGGGCAACGCCGAAAGGGCCCCGTCGGACGCGGGCCGCGCCCGCGCCGCGCCCCGAAACAGCCGGTGTCGCTAGTCGCCGTTGTCCGACGGCCCGTCGGACCCCGACCCGCCGGACCCGCCCGACCCGCCGGATCCGCCGGACCCGCCCGAGCCCCCTGGCCCACCGCGTTTGCGCAGCCAGTCGGCCACCTGCTGGCTGACGTCGCCCATCTGAGACCCGATGGTGGTGACGTTCTCGCCCAGCTCGCGGAAGAGCTCCCGAAACCGCTCGGCGTAGAACTCCATGGCGTCGGAGGCCTCGTCGCGCGGGTTGACCGGGTCTGAGCGCTTGCGGTACTCGCCGCGGATGATGCGGTCGTACTCACCGCTCTGGACCCACTTCATGACCTCGGAGACACGGCGGACGGCGTAGGAGTGCGTGGCGTTGATCTCGTTGAAGAAGCGCCGGACGCGGTCATGGCTGTCCTCCCAGTTCTCGTACTGCATCGCCTGGGCCATGAAGGCGTCGAGGTCGAGCTGGTCGGCGGGGATGCCGGACGCCACCACCATCAGCGCGCGGCAGACGACGCGGGGGTCGCGCACGGCCAGGGTGGCGGCGCGGTCGCAGCTGAGCTCGGCGGCGCGGCTCCATTCCAAGAGGACCGCGCGGACGGCGCGCACCGGCAATCCCAGGAGGGGAAGCCCGCCGGTGGCGCGCAGCAGGATGTTCAGGGCGGTGATGTACAGGACGTGGTCGGAGAGGATGTGCCCGAGCTCATGGGCGATGATCGTCCGCTGCTCTCCGGGCCCGAGCTGCCGGTAGAGGTTGGAGCCCACCACGATCATCGGCTTGCTGGAGCCGATGGTGAGCGCGTTCCAGTACAGCGCCGAGGTGACATAGAGGTCGTAGTCCTCGGGCATGTCCAGGATGCGCTTGACCCCCTGGTACGAGTTCCACAGCTCGGGGAGCTGACGCTCGGACACCTTGGCCGAGTTGCCCAGGAACGTCTGGCGCAGAGCGCGCTCGTAGCTGAACTCCACCAGCTTGCGCACCACCACATCGAGCATGGGGATCGACTTCAGCGCCGCGGTGGCGGCACGATCGGCCGGGTGCTCGTAGGCTTTGGACGAGATGTCCGGGTAGGGCTCGATCGCTTCGGGCAGCGTCTCTGACATCCGGGTCACAGGCTACAGCCGCCGTGGCGCCGGCCACAAGCCAGAATGGACGGCTATGCGACCGGTTCGCGTGGTGCACACCTTCGCCGTCTCGGTATCGGAGGCGGAGCTCTGCTGGTATGACACCGGCCGGTGGCCCGGCTGGGTGGATGGCCTGGACGCGGTGCTCGAGACCCGCGCGCCGTGGCCTCAGGTGGGCGGCGTTGTCAGGTGGGAGTCGGGGCCGGCCGGCCGTGGCCGGGTGGTCGAAACCGTGATCGACTACACCCCCGCCGACGGGCAGACGGTGCAGGTGTCAGATGACACGGTGACCGCCCGCCAGTCGGTGAGCTTCACCGCTGTGCCCGCTGGGGTGGAGGTGACACTGGAGCTCGAGTACCGCATCACGCGTCGCTCGCCGCTGACCCCGCTGGTCGATGTGCTGTTCGTGCGCCGTGCCATGACCCAGTCCCTGGGCCGCTCCCTGGAGCGCTTCGGCCTGCGGCTGAGCGGCGGGTGACCGGCGCCGGCGATCCGCTACGGTGCGCGCGGCATGTTCGTCTTCAAGGCCGCGGTCGTCGGAGCCGGGACGATGGGCGCGGACATCGCTCAGGTCATCGCCGCCGCCGGGATCCCGGTGGTCCTCACCGATGCCGATCCAGACCGGGTGCAGGCTGCCGTGGCCCGGGCCGGCGCGGCCTGGCAGGCGCAGGTGGACGCGGGCAAGCTCGACGCGTCCGAGGTCGACCGCCGCGCGGGACTGATCACCCCCGCCGCCGGCTACGACGGCTTTGGCGATGTCGACCTCGTCATCGAGGCCGTTCCGGAGCGCATCGAGCTCAAGCAGGCGGTGTTCTCCGAGCTTGATGAGGTGACCCCCGGCCACGCCATCCTCGCCTCCAACACGTCCGCGCTTTCGATCACCGAGATCGGGCAGGCCACGATCCGCCCCGACAAGGTGGTGGGCCTGCATTTCTTCTTTCCCGTGTCGACCAGCCGCGCGGTGGAGGTCGTCGAGGGCGACGACACCTCGACGGAGACCGTCCAGGCCACGGCCACCTTCGCCCAGGCGATCCGCAAGGCGCCGATCCGTTGTGCCGATACGCCCGGCTTCGTCGTCAACCGCATCCTCAATGCGGCGGTGTCAGAGCTGTGGCGCGCACAGGAGGAGAGCGGCGCGGACCTCGAGGAGTTCGATCGCGTGATCGGGGAGGCGTCGCCGTCGGGACTCGGGCCGTTCTTCATCGCCGACCTGCTGGGCCTCGACACCGTGGTGGCCGTCGCCGAGCACATGCGCGAGTCCTACGGCGACCGTTTTCACGTGCACGAGGCGATGCGGGCCCACGTGCAGGCGGGCCGCATGGGCGCCAAGACCGGGAGGGGCTTCTATGAGCACCGCTCCTGAGCTCGACGCCGGGGCCCTGCTCGAGCGCTACGCCCTCAAGGCCTTCGTCGAGGCCTGCCTCATCCTCGAGGATGGGGTCGCCTCGGCGAGGGAGATCGACTTCGCGATGGTGGCGGGCGCGAGCGGTGCGCCGCCGCTGGCCTCCGCCGATCAGGCCGGGCTCGACGCGATGGTGCAGCGGCTGGAGCGAGCCGCTGGGGAGTGGGGAGAGCGGTTCCTGCCGCCGACCATCCTGCGGCGGATGGTGGCGCAGGGGCGCCTCGGGGCCAAGTCCGGCCAGGGTTTCTTTCCCTACCCGCGCCCCGACGCCGGGTGGGAGGAGCGCCCGGTCAAGCTCGAGTCCCGCGGCGATCTGGCCATCGCGTGGCTGGACCGCCCGCCCGCCAACTCGTTGTCGCCCGAGGTCCTGACCGCGTTGACCGAGGTGTGGCAGGAGGTCGCCGCCGCGGGGACCGTGCGCGTGCTGGTGTTCGCCTCCGCCAACCCGATGCTCTTCTGCGCCGGCGCCGACATCAAGGCGTTTCAGCAACTCGACGCCACGACCTGCCGCCAGTTGGTGGACAGCGCGCACGCCCTGTTCGACGCCTTCGCGGCCAGCCCGGTGGTGACGATCGCCGCGGTCAACGGAGCCGCACTGGGCGGTGGCTGTGAGCTGGCGATGGCCTGCGATCTGCGGATCGCCGCCGATTCGGCCAGCTTCGGCCAGCCCGAGATCAGTCTGGGACTCATCCCCGGGTTCGGGGGGACCCAGCGCCTGGCGCGACTGGTGGGGCGGGCGCGAGCTCTCGAGCTCAACCTCGTCGGCGACGCGATCGGCGCCGTGGAGGCGTACGCCGACGGCCTGGTCAACCGGGTCGTCCCCGACCATGAGCTGCTCGACACCGCGCTGGCCTGGGGCCGCAAGCTCGCCGGGCAGGCCCCGCTCGCCGTCACGGAGATCAAGCGCGTGGCGGGCGCCGATGACCTGGCCGCCGGCCTCGCCGCTGAGAAGGACGCGTTCGTCGCCGTGTTCACCTCAGAGGACGCGCGCGAGGGGATCGCCGCCTTCCTGGGCAAGCGCCCAGCCCGCTGGAATCGGGCATCCGGCCGCCCGTGAGCGCGGAGCGGGCCGCCGCGCTGATCCGGGAGGCCGGCTCGGTGGTGGCGCTGACCGGCGCCGGCATCTCGGTCCCGTCGGGGATCCCGGACTTCCGGTCGCCCGGCACCGGCCTGTGGACCGGCGTGGATCCGATGGAGGTCGCCCACATCGACGTCTTTCGCCGCGACCCGGAGCGGTTCTGGCACTTCTACGGCGACCGCTTCCAGACGCTCGAGGACAAGGAGCCCAACGGCGCCCATCGCGCGCTGGCCGCGCTTGAGCACGCCGGGATGGTGGACGCGGTGATCACCCAGAACATCGACCGGCTCCACGCCAAGGCGGGCAGCCGTGACCTGGTGGAGGTCCACGGCTCCATTGAGCACTCCTCCTGCCAGCGTTGCCGCGCGCGCTACGCGCTCACGGAGGTGCGGACCCGCCAGAAGAACGACGCGGCGCGGATCCCGCGGTGCGACTGCGGGCAGCCGCTCAAGCCCGATGTGGTCCTCTTCGGTGAGTATCTGCCGGTGGCGGCGCTGACCCGCGCCGAGCAGCTGGCCGCGGGCGCCGAGCTCATGCTCTGCATCGGCTCTTCGCTGGAGGTCTACCCGGTCGCCCAGCTACCGCAGATGACGCTGGACGCGGGCGGTGAGATCGCCATCATCACCCAGGGCCCGACCCCGTACGACCGCCGGGCCGCGGTGCGGTGTGGGGGAGACGTCGAGGCGGAGATGGCGGCGATCGCGCAGGCCCTCGGTCTCTAGCTCGCTGCGGCCTGGGCCCCGGAGCGCTGCCTCTAGCTCGCCGCCGCCGCCCGCGCCCGGAGCGCTGCCTCCACCCGGCTCAGCGCGAACGCCACCGCGGCCTCCTCCTCTGCGCTCAACGGTCGAACCAGTGCCGCTTGGGCGGCGGCGCCCACGGGCTCACGCTGCCCGCGCAGCGCGCTCAGCCGCTCGGCCAGGTCCGCGGCGTGCGGGTCGGCACTGAGCTCGGCCAGCGCAGCGTCAAGCGCGACGAGGAGCTGCAGGGCGGCCTCCCGCGACCGTCCCTGCTCAACGTCAGCGCGGGCGCGCAGGGTGAGCTCCTCGCAGGCCAGGGTGGCCTCGCGCGCACCGAGCCGCGCCGCCAGCTGGGCCTGCGGGGCCAGCACGCGTGAGCGCCGCTGGCGCCCGGTGGGCGCGCTGAGCTCCTTGGCCGCCGTCCACCGGCCCTCGGCCACCTCTTCGCCGGCGCCGAAGCCGATGCGGGCCACCAGGGTCTGGCCCCGTCCCACCCCGTGCGCGTGGGGATCTGCGGTGACGACGCGGAAGGCATGCAGGGCTCGATTGAGCACGGCCAGTCCGGCCGCGAGGTCCTCCTCGCCCGCGCCCGCCAGCCACGCCTGGGCCTCAGCCTCGGAGAGCGGTGCGCCGACGTCGATCACCGTCGCGCGACCCGTGGCCACCGCCGCCGGGCCGGGCTCGGGCGCGACCTCGCGCTGCCGGCGGCGGCCGGACAGCCGCCGGCGCTCCGGAGCGCCGAGGGTGGCGAAGACGAGCACATGGGTGGGTGGCGACGCCGGCGCGGCGGGGACCGTTTCCGGCGCGCGCACCAGGTAGCGGCCGTCGGGCGGCCCCAGCGGCCAGGGCAACTCCACCTGGAC
The DNA here is from genome assembly GCA_035503355.1 of Solirubrobacteraceae bacterium. Classification (GTDB taxonomy): domain Bacteria; phylum Actinomycetota; class Thermoleophilia; order Solirubrobacterales; family Solirubrobacteraceae; genus Palsa-465. The sequence goes on along the minus strand of DATJTQ010000117.1, from coordinate 5,238 downwards.
GAAGCGAAACAGACCCGCGGGCACGCTCACTGTCCCGGCATATCACGTGGGCGGGGGCGGTGCCACCGCGCCCGCTGCCCTACTTGGACTTCTCCTGGATCGCGTACTTGCTGGGGGAGATCGGAACCACCGGCTCGGGGATCTGGCTGATGCGGTTGATGAGCTGGATCCACTGACCGGGCTGCAGGATGCTCTTGATCTGCTTGCTCAGCTTGTTGTTGGTGCCGAAGTCCGGCGTGTACGTGATCTGGATCCGGTTCTTGTGGTCCGGCAGGGCCAGAGTGTTGGACTGGGACTTGTAGGAGATGTCCGAGATGATCTGGTTGGGCCGCATCGACCCCTGGAGGGTCAACAGGCGCCGGATGGTGATGTCGGTGATCGACCCGGGCTGCTGGTGGCCGGCCACGGGGATGCCGTTGATCTTGGAGATGTCGACGCTGGCACCGGTGGCGCCCGCAGAGTCGGTGCCCGTGGCGCCCGTCGCGCTGTGGCCGCACTCGAGGCCCGACACGTCGGGGTCCAGGCCGGAGGCCGAGAGGAACTCGATGACCGCCAGCACGCGCCGGTCGATCAGGCCGGCCTCGATGTCGCGGCGGCCGCAGGCGTAGACCTGGACGTGCGGGTCAGTCAGCACGCGGGTGGTGAGCTGCTGCTTGGACATGAGCAGCACCTGGCCGACGCTCGGGTTCTTGGCGCCGGGGCCGAAGAACGGGTCGACGCCGGAGGCGCGGTAGACGGCGGTGGCCTCCAGCAGCTTCCAGCCGTCGAGGATCGGCTTGGGGTCGATGTCGGGGGCGTTCTTGCCCGCCGGCTGGATCGTGAAGTACAGGTGCGGCGAGACACCCTGCGAGGGGCCGCCGATGCGGCCGAGAACCGTGCCGGCGATCACGATGGCGCCCTTCTTCAGCGACTTGAGCGTGTACTGGTTCTTGGCCAGGTGCAGCGTGTCGGAGAAGTAGTTGCGGAAGTTCGTGATCTGCTGAGCGGTGTTCTTGAGCTGCAGGTTGCCGCCCGCCGCGTAGGAGGCCGGACGGTTCGGGTTGGCGAAGAGCCGCTCCTTGACCATCGGCGCGGTGACGCTGGCGCTGTCGCTCTGCGCCTGAGAGGCGGCCTGGCTGGCGCTCGACGCGGCGCCGGCCGCCGAGGAGGCGGCCTTGTCCGCCGCGCTGGCGCTCGCGGGAGTCCGCGACTTGGCGGCCTTGCCAGTGGTCTGGGTGCCCGCCGACGCCGGTCCGGTGATGGAGGGCGTCGACGTCGAGGGCTTGGTGGCGGCCTTGCTGATCGTGGTGGCCGTCTTGGGCAGAACCTGCGTGCCCGCCGAGGCCGCCGAGGTGGGCGCCTTGGACGCCGGGACCGAGAACTGCTTGATGATCTGCTTGGACGAGGACTTGACCGGCTTGGGCACCGGGTAGCGCTTGGAGACGGTGCCCAGCTGCGCGTAGGTGTAGATGTTGCCGGTGGCGTCCTGGAGCTTGACGTAGTGCCCCAGCGTCTTGGAGGTGCCGACGCCGACGATCTTGCCGTCGTTGACCGCGATCACGGGGGAGCCCTTCTTGGCGTAGATCGAGGTGCCCTTGGCGTTGGGGTTGGAGTCGATGGCGATGGCGGCGTTTGACCCCTTGACCTTGTCCTTGGCCAGCTTGACCACAGAAGAGTCGGCGTACTTGGCCGGCGCGGCGACGGGGAAGTGCCCCTCGACGAGGCCGGTCAGCGCGCCGATGAGCTGCGACGGGATGCCGCCGATCAGCTTTGCGCGCAGGAGCACCGACTGCACGTACCAACTCGCGTGGTTGTAGGCGAAGATGCCTTTGGCGACGTTGGTCGAAGCGCCCGCCGCGTGCAGGTAGCGCGCCGCGGTGAAGATGGCGTCCACCGGGTTGTACGGATCGGCCACGCCGTCGCCGTTGGCGTCGACGCCCCATTCCTTCCACGTCGACGGCAGGAACTGCATCCAGCCGACCGCGCCGGCCGAGGAAACCGACAGGTTGCGGCCATAGTCGGTCTCGATCTCGTTGATCGCGGCCAGGACCTGCCACGGGATCTGGTACTCGATGCCGGCCGCCTGATAGATCGGGATCAGGAACGGCGGGATCCGGAACGAGTCGATGAAGAAGTTGGGGACGCCGATCGGCGCGGGCCCGGGCAGCGACAGAGAGAAGGTGGGGTTGGCGCTCGACGGCACGCCCTTGCCGGTGGGCAGGTTGTTGGTCGTCGAGGTCTGGCTCGTGGTGGTCTTCTTCTGGGTCTTCTTCTTGTGAGCCTTCGACTGGCTGCTGGACGAGGGCTGCTCGCCGTGACTTGAGCCGGTCGGCACCGGGGTGGTGCCGGTGGTGCTTGTGGAACTGCTCGACGACGAGCCGCCTCCCGAGTGTGAGGGTGAAGTTGAGGTTGAGGTCTTCGTGGTCCCCGAGTTCGTCGGGGTCGACGAGCTGGACGTGCTGGTGGTCGGCGCGGTCGTGGTGGTCGTGGTCGTGGTCACACCCACCGTGGGGGTCGTGGTGGTTGACGGCGCGCACTGCTCGCTCTCGGAGGCGACGGGCCCGGTGATCGGCAGGCCCATGGCCGAGATCGGGGTCCCAGGGGCGACGTTGACGTGAAAGACCAGGACCTGGCCGGTGACCAGGGTGACGGTGACCGTGCAGTCGTCGGCCGAGGCGGTGGGGACGACCGAGAGCGCCCACGCGACGAAGACCGCCGCCGCGGTGGCGAGCACTGCAAGCAGCTTGCGGCTCCTCATGGCCGCACCTCTCCAACCATTACCTTGGTGCGCACTCCAATGAAATAACGGGAAAAACCGACGTCGGCTGTCATGGACGCTACTGACTGGTCCGGAGCGATGCAACGCGGAACCAGGTCCCGCCGCAATCTAGCTTTTTGACTGGGCGAGATATGAAGAACTTGCGAAGACGCCGGCAAGTCCTTTCCGTTTCTCGCGCGCGTAAAACTCTTGATCGTTCTCTGCTGGACCATCAACCTCTACCTCACCTCGAGTGTTACTCTCGAGTAGACTGGACGTATCTCGGTCTACCCCAGCTAGCTACAGTCCAAGCTCTATGAGCGATGAGAACAGCCTCAAAGGGCGCGTGACCCGGCAGGGCGAGGAGGCCATCGGCCGCTTCGCGCAGGAGCTCCTGGAGAACCCGGTGGTCGCGGGGGCTCTGTCGCGAGCCTTCGAGACCCGAGAGCGCGCGATGCGCGCCCAGGAGGTGGCGATGGGCGCACTGAACCTGCCCTCCGCCAGCGACCTCGAACGGCTCACCCGGCGGGTGCGCAGTGTTTCGCAGCGTCTGGAGGGGATCGAGGATGCCCTTGATCGCCTCGACGAGCGGCTGGCCCGAGCCGACGGCGGTGCGGGGCTGGTGGATCGCCTGACGCGGATCGAGGCCGCCCTCGAGCGGCTCGAGAAGGCCGCTGAGGCGCCCGCCCGTCCGGCGGCCCGCGCCAAGCCCGCGGCCGCCAAGCCGCGTGCGGCCAAGCCCGCCGTCGCGACCGACTCACCCGCCGCGACCGACTCACCCGCTCCCGATTCGCACGGCGAGCCGCCGAACCCCGGCCGGTCCTAACCGCGCAGCGCCGTCACCGCCAACTCGCCGAGGCGCCGCTCGGCGTCGTGCAGCGCCTCGATCTCGATGCGTTGGCGTTCGGGCAGCACGAGGTCAGAGACGATGAGCGCGCAGCCGGCACGGACCCCCCGCCGGGCGGCGAGGGCAAACAGCGTCGCCGTCTCCATCTCCACGGCACGCGCCCCCGCGTCCCGCCACCGCTCGGCCGAGCCGGCCGGCGCGTCGTAGAAGAGGTCGCTGGAGACCACCGGCCCGTGGGCCCCGTCGGGCCCGGCGACGTCGCGCAGGCGCTCCAGCAGCCCCGCGTCGGCGGCGACACGCTCATCGGCGCCGAGCGCCCGGCTGGTCCCGTCCGCGGCCAGAGCCTCGTCCGCCACCAGTAACTCGCCCAGGCGCAGTGACGCGTCCAGGGCACCGCAGGTCCCCACCCGCAGCAGCGTCCGTGCCCCCAGGTCGGCCAGTTCGGCAATGACGATGGCGGCGCTCGGCCCGCCCATGCCCGTGCTCTGAATGGTGAGGGGGTGGCCGTCGTGGGCCTCCCCCGAGTAGCCCCACAGCCCGCGGTTGTGGTTGAACATCTTGGGCTCGGCCAGGAGCGCCTGGGCCAGGAGGAGCGCGCGCCCGGGATCACCGGGGAGCAGCACCCGCTCGGCCAGCGGCGCGGTCGGCAACAGATGGATCGGGGACACGGCGGGGCAGCTTACGGGCGAGGGGCGGGCGGGGCGTATCCGCGACGGGCTATTCCATACACTGGCCCGGCGTGGCGGAATTCACCTCATCCAAGGAGTTCCGGGAGGTCATGGACCGCACGTTCGGGCTGATGAGCGATGACCCCGACATGGGCCCCAAGCTCCGCGACGCGGACACGCCCCAGCGGTTCGAGTTCACCGACCTGGACCTCGTGGTCAACATCCGCGCCGGAGCAACCGATGAGCCCAACCTGGCCTGGGAGTGGTCGGACGAGATCGACTGGGAGCCCAAGGTCCGCATGTCGATGAGCTCGGAGACCGCCAACCGGTACTTCCAGGGCAAGGAGAACGTCGCCATCGCCATTGCCCGGAGGCGGATCAAGGCCGGCGGGGACGTGAAGGCCGCGCTGGCCCTCATCCCCATCACCAAGCCGTTGTACGAGCGCTACCGAGAGATGGTCGCCGCCGACTATCCCCATCTCGAGCTCTGATCCGGAGGCGACGCCCCATCGCGGGCAGAGTTGCGTGTTGGCTGCACCGCAGTGCCCAATTTCCGGCTCGGGCGATTGACAGACCGCGCGATGGCGAGTAGACCTAAGGCACAACGCAAGGCAACAGGCCGGAACGTGATTGTCGCCTTTGGCGCGATCGCGAGGCGCCGCCGGAAACGTGACGAGCGCCAACGGCCGACGCAGCGGGCCGTGATGCCCGCGGGCGGCGGGGCCTGGCACTCACCGAGACCCCGTCGCCGGCTTGCGTTGGACCCCTCCGCGCCGTCGCTTGCCAGCATCGTGTCCTCTGCGCCGTCGCCTGCCGTCGCCGCCGTCGTCTGCCGAGGCCGGCCATGACCCTCGCGCAGGCTGCCGAGCGCGTCGGGGTCACGCCGGCCACGCTGCGCCGCTGGATCCGCCAGGGGCTGATCCCCCAGTACAACGGCGATTGGTCTCCCGCCGCCATCGGCCAGGCGCGCGTCGTGGCCAAGATGC
>DATJTQ010000116.1:0-10985 GCA_035503355.1 Solirubrobacteraceae bacterium | reverse complement strand
CTCCGCCACCTCGGCCACCCGCCGGTGGGTCACCGCGTCGGGCCCGACCTCGGCCACGATCTTCAGCACCGCCTCGAGCAGCGCCTCGCGCCGCGCGGCCCCGCGCGGGCGTGGGCTCCCCGTCTTGGGCTTGGGCTTGTGCCTCGGCTTGCGGGTAGCGGTGGTCGCCATTGGTACAAGCGTACCAAACAGAGGTACATCTGTACCGATCTCGGTGCGGCCGTCGCGGCCGCGGTCGCAGTCGCGGTCGCCGTCGCCATCGCGGTCGCGGTCGCGGTCGCCGTCCCCGTCGCCGCCGCCCTCCGTCGCGTTGTTGACACGTCAGAGCACACAGTCGGCTTCCCCGGACGGCGTGCTCTGTGGAGTCAACCTGACGCGCACTACCAAGCACACCGCCTCACACGGGCGACCGTGTGCTCTGTGGAGTCAATCCACCGTCAGAGCAGCGCCGGGTCGCGCCGCCGAGCCGGTCAGCGCGGCGGGTGCTCGGCTTCGGCGGCTCCGGTGACGGGCAGGCGCCCGCGCCGCGCGGCGGCCGGGTCGCGCGCCTGCAGGACGACCGCGGCGACCACGATGACGCCGCCGATCAGCGTGCCCGCGCTGGGCTTCTCGCCGTCGGCGAGCCAGACCCACAACGGTCCGAGGACCACTTCGAGCAGGCTGATCAGTGCGACCTGCGCGGCCGGGATCAGCCGCGCGCCGATCGTCAGCAGGATCATTCCCAGGCCGATCTGCCCGGCGCCGAACACCGCCAGCCACGCCACGTCGGGAGCACCGATCGACACGTGACCGGCCAGGGCGATCGGCCCGGCGACGACCAGGAGGAAGACCTGGGCCAGCGCGGTGGCCGGTGCCATCGACACATCGCGGCGGTGACGCGCGATGACGATCGAGACGGCGAAGCCGAGGGCCATCAGCACCGAGAGCCCATCGCCCAGCAGGCTGCCGCCGCCCGGCGAGCCGACCATCACGCCGACGCCGAGCAGCGCGACGGCCATCGCGATCGTGGTGCGCGCGCTCACCGGCTCACCCAGCACGGTGCGTCCCAGCAGCGCCGCCAGCACCGGTGCGATCGACTGGATGAACAGCACCTGCGCCACCGACGCGTGGTTGAGCGCCACGATGAAGGAGCCCGAGGCCACCGCCACGCTGGCGGCGAACGCGATGCCGGCCACACCCACCGAGCGGCAGGCGGCGCGCACCCGTCCGCGGTCGACGACGGCAACGTAGGCCGCCACCGCCAGCGCCGCAAACAGCGCCCGGCCCGCCACCTGCGTGGCGACGTCGACCGACAACTGCCGCTGGAGCACCCCCGCCGTCGACCACACCACGGCGGCCAGCGCGACCGCGATCTGGCCACGATCGGTGTCGGGCGCGGTTGTGTCGAGCGTGGTCGAGATCCCGGTCATCGGCGGCAAGTCAACCATTCGCGCGATGCGATCCCTATGGCCGCGCCGGAGAAAAGGGGCTCGGCCAACTGGACCGGCACGCGCCCGGGTGCGACGATGGCCAGGCGGGGCCTCGAGGATCCTCACCATGCCCAGGCGCACGCTGATCGTCATGGCCGTCGCCGCGGTTGTCGCGGCCGGCTCGGCGTCGGCCACGGCCGCGACCGGGCCCCGCCGGCCCGCCCGGCCTGACCGCGCCGACTGGCACAGGATCACCGCGGCAGCCGGGCTGCGTCGCCTGGCCCTCGCCCCGCACCGGACCGCTCGCTTCCGCGCCTTCTCCGCCAACCTGGGCCTGACCGAGCTGACCAGCATCCGCCCGCTCGGTCCCGGCCCGTGCGCCACCGCCGTCGTCTACCTCTACGACAACCTGCTCGACCTCTCCAACGCCCAACCCGGCGAGAACTGGCAGCCCCTGCGCCGCCTCGTCGCCAAGGAGCCTTCAATCGACGCGTGCGCCCCGCGCGTCGCAAACCGGCCCCGGCCCGGATCGACCGGCGCCACGCTCCACATCGGCAGCGGCTGAGCGATGGTCTCGGCGCCGACCGTTCCGGACCGAACCTGACCTCATCGCGCCCTAGCGTCGGGCTCGCATTCCACAGACGACGGAGGGAGCCACGATGGATATGAAGCTCGAGCTGGTGGCGGTTCCCGTCACCGACCCCGACCGCGCCAAGGCGTTCTACACCGACCAGGTCGGCTTCAATGCCGACCACGACATCCCGGTCCAGGATGGCCTGCGCTTCATCCAGCTCACCCCGCCCGGCTCGGCGTGCTCGATCGCCATCGGCGAGGGGTTGACCGAAGCCGCTCCCGGCAGCGTCGTCGGGCTGCAGCTGGTGGTCGACAGCGCCGCCCAGGCGCACGACGAGCTGGCCGCGCGTGGGGTCGAGGTCTCCGAGGTGCAGGAGTTCCCGTGGGGAAAGTTCGTCTTCTTCTCGGACCCCGACGGCAATCGCTGGTCGATGCAGGAGCTCCCGCCCCGCGATTGACGGCGTCTGTCGGTCAGTGCGCTGACCACCCGTGACCGTCCCCGCGAGATCGGACATTCGTCCACCGTTTCTCGGTAGATTCAAGTGGTCCGGTGTCCGTGGGGGCGGCGACGGGCAGGAAGCCCAGCTGATAGGTGAGCGGGATGCTCACCGGGGAGGTACAGAGTGCACCGCATCGTTGTTCTCGCCGTGCTCGGCGTGCTCACGGCCGTGGCCGCGTCGCATGTCCTCACGACGGCCTCGCACGCGGTCAGGGACGCGCACACCGCGGCCAGCCTGTTGCAGTGCGACGCGACGACGCTGAACCGCTACGACGCCGCTGATCCGACCGACGGCGACGATCCGACGGCGCCATGCGCCGGGATCGCCAAGCGGCTCCAGGCGGAGACCGGGGCCGGCGAGGCCGCCGTCACCCCGGCGCCGCCGGGCCAGTAGTGGCCGCCCCGCGCCTCATGCGGCGGCCATGAAAGGCGGCCGCCCGCGTTGACCGCGGGCGGCCGCAGATCTGTCAGCCGGCGGCCGGCTCCGGCGTCGCGGAGGAGCGATCGCCGCGCGCCGTCGCGCTGCGTCCCTCGACATTGAGCCGGGGGAGCGCCGAGTTGAGCCAGTGCGGGATCTTCCAGTTGGCGTCGCCGATGAGGATCATCAACGCCGGCACCAGCACCGAGCGCACGATCACCGCATCCAGCAGCACGGCGCTGGCCAGGCCGACGCCGAAGAGCTCGATGATCCGCTCGCCGCCGAGGATGAACGACGCGAAGACGAGCACCATGATGGAGGCCGCGGCGGTGATGGTCCGCCCGGTGGCGGCCAGTCCGTGGGCCACCGCCTCGGTGTTGTCGCGCCGGCGGTGCCATTCCTCGTAGATGCGGCTGACGAGGAAGATCTCGTAGTCCATCGACAGGCCGAACAGGATGGGGAACATCAGGACCGGGACGAAGGTCTCGATCGGTCCGGTGGTCCCGCCCAGCCAGCCCTTCTGGAAGATGGCGGTGATGACACCGAACGCCGCTCCCGCCGACAGGAGGTTCATCACCGCTGCGGTGAGCGGGATGACCAGGCTGCGGAACACGGCCATCAGCAGCAGGAAGCTGAGGAGGACCACGATGCCGATGAACAGCGGCAGCTTCGCGGACAGGATGTGGCTGAAGTCCTCGAAGATCGCCGTCGTCCCGCCGACCAGCACGGTCAAGCCGCTGCCCTTGGTGGCCGCCGGGATCACCGTGTTGCGGACATGGTTGAGCAGGTCTGTCGTCGAGGCCGCCTGAGGTGAGCCCTTGGGGTACACGTTGGCGATCGCCACCGTCGGACGGCCGTGCCCGCCGAGCGTGACCGCGCCGGTGGAGCCGACGACGCCGGGCGTCTTGGCCACCGCCTCCTCGGTCTTGCGGAACGTCGCCAGATCGGACGGCTGCTTGATCTGCGCCACCAGCTCGAGGGGCCCGTTGTAGCCGGGGCCGAAGCCCTTGGCCAGCAGGTCGTAGGCCTTGCGGGTGGTGGTGTTGGACGGGTCGGTCCCGGCGTCGGCCGAGCCGAGGCGCATCGAGAAGAACGGGATGGCGATGATGATCATGATCAGCGCGGCCACGGTGGCGAACACCGCCGGGCGCTTGCTCATCAGGTTCGTCCAACGCACCCACAACGGTGACTCGACGTTGAGCTCGAGCTTCCCCTCCTTCAGCGCGCGGCGCTCGCGCCGGCGGGGGACGAAGCGGCCGATCGGCGTGGCCAGCAGCGCCGGCAACAGCGTCAGTGCCGCCAGCACCGTGAAGGCCACGGTGACCGCGGCGGCGATGGCGACGCCGTAGAGGAAGCTGACCCCGAGGGCGAACATGCCGAGCATGGCGATACACACGATCAGCCCGGCGAACAACACCGCCCGACCCGAGGTGTCGATGGCCTCCACCACCGCGTCCTCGCGGCTCTCGCCGCGGGCCAGGGCCTGCTTGAAGCGGGTGACGATGAACAGCGCGTAGTCGACGCCCACGCCCAGTCCGATGAGCAGCGCGAGCTCGGTGGAGAACGTCGCGATGTTGATGGCGTGCGAGAGCAGGCCCACCACGGCCGTCCCGGCGCCGAGCGAGACGCCGGCGGTGATCAGCGGCAGGACCATCGCCGCGAAGGACCCGAAGACGATGAACAGGACGATCGCCGCCGCCAGGAAGCCGAACTCCAGGCCGCCACCCGTGTTGTTGGTGTTACCGGCCTCCGCGATGTTGCCCTCCACCTCAAACTGCACGCCGTCGCCCGACTTCGATGTGATCGAGTTCACGAAGGCCCGGGCCTGGGCCGCGGTGATCTTGTTCTGGTTCGCCGCGTTGGTGAAGGTGACGTTGGCGAAGGCGACCTGCCCGTCGGGGGCGATCTGATGAGCCGTCGTCGGGGTGTAGGGGGAGACGACGCTGGCCACATCGGGGTTCTTGGCCACCGTGGCAAACACCTGCTCAGCCCGTGACTTGACGCCCGGATCGGTGACCTTGCCCTTGTCGACGCCGACCACCAGCTGGTCGGTCTCACCGGAGTTGTGCGGGCTGGCCTTCTGCAGCAGCCGGATCGCGTCAAAGCTGCCGGTGTGGGGAAGCTTGAAGTTGTCGGTGAAGGCGCTGCCCGCCGCCGAGTGGATCGCGACGAGCGCGACCAGCCCGACGACCCAGCCCAGCAACGCCAGCCATTTATGTCTAAAGCACCAGGAAGCTACGGTTCTCATACGACGGTCATTCCTCCGAAGTAGTTGCGCCCTGAGGCTAGGCCTCCGCGCGTTTCGGCGTAAGTGGCCCGAGGCCGAAATCAGTCATGACAATTGTCATGCCACCGCCGCGCTGCGCCCAGCCGCGCCACCGATTGAACACATGTTCGCTGACATTTGGCTGACAACCTGCGTCCGGGCCGGACGATGACCCCGTCACAGAGCGCGAGAGGTCGTAGAAGTGCTGGTCTGCTGTTGTTTCGCGAGAGCGGCGCGGACGTGGAGGTGCTGCTCGTCCACCCCGGCGGTCCCTTCTGGTCCAAGCGCGACGAGGGCGCGTGGTCCATCCCCAAGGGCGAGTGCGAGGAGGGTGAGGACGCTCGCGCCGCCGCCTGGCGCGAGTTCGGCGAAGAGCTCGGCTCCCCGGCGCCCGAGGGCGAGCCGCTCGAGCTCGGCGAGGTTCGCCAGAAGGCGGGCAAGACCGTCGTGGCGTGGGCCATCGCGGGCGATCTGGACGCCGAGAGCATCACCAGCAACACCTTCACCATGGAGTGGCCGCCGCGCTCGGGCCGCTCCCAGAGCTTCCCCGAGGTGGATCGCGCCGGTTGGTTCTCGCTGGCCGAGGCGCGCACCCGCATCAATCCCGCGCAGGCGACGTTCCTGGATCGGCTGCGCGAGGCGCTGGACGCGTGAGTCCCCGCGCGCGTGACGCGCCGCTAGGGTGGCCCGCGCGATGAGCTCGGGCGACAACATCAGCCCCACGGCGCACTACACCGGGGAGGTGTGGCGCCGCGCCGGTCTGTCGCACCCGTGGCTGGGCACGCGGGAGGGGCGGGTCATGGTGGACGCGCTGCACCCGCTGATGGCGGTCAGCGGAGCGATCGGCGGCCCGTCGCTCGAGAGCTACCTGCTGGCGCGCCACCGGGCCATCGACGCGCTGCTCACCGACGCCGTGGACCATCACGGTGTCACCCAAGTGGTGGAGATCGCCGCCGGGATGTCGGCGCGGGGCTGGCGCTTCGCCAACCGCTACGGCGACCGGCTCACCTACATTGAGGCCGACCTGCCGGCGATGGCGGCGCGCAAGCGGCGGGCGCTGCGGCGCATCGGGTCGCTGTCGGCGGCGCATCGCGTGGCCGAGATCGACGCGCTGCGCGACGCGGGCCCGGACAGCCTCGCCGAGCTGGTGGCCGGCCTGGACACCGGGGCCGGGGTGGCCGTCGTCACCGAGGGCCTGCTCGGCTACCTTCCCACCGACGCCGTGCTGGGCCTGTGGCGGCGTATCGCCACGGCGCTTGAGCCGTTCCCGGTGGGAAGGTACGTCTCTGACCTGCACCTGGGCAGCGTGCAGACGCCGGTGGTCCGCGTGTTCCGGCGGCTGCTCGGCGGGTTCGTGCGCGGGCACGTGTACCTGCACTTCGACGGGGCGGCCGACGCCGAGGCGGCGCTGCGCGAGGCGGGCTTTGGCGCGGCCGCGGTGCGGCGGGCGGGGGAGGTCATCGAGTTGCCCGAACGCGAGCAGCGCTCGGTGGCGCATATACTTGAGGCGTCAACCACTGACTCGGAGCGTCGCCCATGATCACCGCCACCCTCTACTCCGACCCCGCCTGCCCCTGGGCCTACTCCGAGAGTCCCGCGCTGCGGGTGATCGAGTGGCGCTACGGCGACCAGCTCGACTGGCAGCTGGTGGTGGTCGGGCTCACCGAGAGCGCCGACCAGTACGCCAAGCGGGGCTACACCCCGGTCCGTGGCGCCTTGGGCCAGCTGCACTTCCGCAACCGCTACGGGATGCCGTTCGCGCCGGAGCCCAAGGCCCGTCTGAGCGCCACCGCGCGCGCCTGCCGTGCCGTCGTCGCCGCACGGCTGCAGAATCCCGGCACCGAGTGGGCCGTCTTCCGCGCGATCCAGCTGGCCAACTTCACCGGGCCGCTTGTGCTGGAGGACGACGAGATGCTGCGCGACGTGCTGAGCGAGGTGCCCGGCGTCGACGCCGACGCGATCATCGCCGCCCTGGACTCGCCCGAGGTCACCGAGGCCTACCAGGCCGACAAGGCCGACACCCGCAAGGCGGCCGGCTCGGCGGCGGAGCTGCAGGGCAAGACCGCGACCACCGATGGTCCGGTGCGCTTCACCGCGCCGTCGATCGTCTTTCGGTCCAACGGGACGTCGCTGGTCGCCGGTGGCTTTCAGCCCGTCGAGGCCTACGACATCCTCGTGACCAACCTGGATCCGACGCTGGATCGCAAGGCGCCGCCCGAGACGCCCGGGCCGCTGCTCGAGGCCTTCCCCGGTGGGCTCACCACCCAGGAGGTGGCCGCCCTGATGACGGCGGGCAATGACTCGCCCGACCGCCGGGGCGCTGAGGCCGCGCTGATCGAGCTGGTGGCCGATGGGAAGGCCACGCGGACGTCGCTGGGCGACGATGCGCTGTGGCAGGCCGCGGCCTGAGCGGTGCAGACCCCGTTGACTCTCTGAAGCACGCAGTCGGCGTGACGGGCCGGTGTGCTCTGTAGGGTCGCGCTCCGGCTACGCGGCCCAGGTGAGCCGCAGCGGCAGCGTGTCGAGCCCGTAGATCCCCGACGGGGTGCCGAACTCGGGCTCGCCGGCGAGCTCGAGGCGCTGCACCCGGCGGGCCAGCGCGGCCAGGCCCTCCTGCATCTCGGCGCGGGCCAGGTTGGCCCCGACGCAGTAGTGGATCCCGGCCCCGAAGGTGAGCACGCGCGCGCCGCCGCGGTCGGCGGTGATGTCGAAGGCGTCGGGCTCGACGCCCTGGCGGTTGGCGTGCCAGGCCGAGACCAGGACCACCGACCCCGCCGGGAAGGTGACGCCGCGATGCTCGATCTCGGCGGTGGTGATCCGGGCGGTGAAGGGCGTGATCGGCTCAAAGCGCAGCGCCTCGTCGACGGCGGGCAGGGCCAGCCCGTCGGGGTCTGAGCGCAGGATCTCCCACTGCTCGGGATGCAGGGCCAGCAACCGCACCGCGTGGGCGAGCTGACTCTGGCTGGTGTCGACGCCGCCGACGAGGATGTTCAGCACGAGGTTGCGCAGCTCGTCGTGCTTGAGGCGCTCGCCCTCGGCCTCGGCGGCGATCAGGTCGGTGATGAGGTCCTCGCCGGGGTCGTCGCGCCGGGCGGAGATGAGCTCGTCGGCCCACGTGTAGAACTCGTCGACGGCGGCCTCGATGCGCGGGCGATCCTCCATCAGGCTCGTCGCGTCGAACTGGCGCTGGATGACGTTGGACCACTCGTGCAGCTTGGGGGCATAGCGGCGCGAGACGCCCATGACATGGGCGATGACCAGCGACGGGTACGGCTTGGCGATCTGCGCGATGAACTCGCACTGGCCGCCCGGCACGGCCGCCGCCGCGTCCAGCAGTTCGGTCAGGAACTCCTGCATGGCGGGGCGGTAGCGGGCGACCGCGCGCGGCGCCAGCGCCGGATTGACGAGGTTGCGCAGGCGGCGGTGGTCATCGCCGTTGACGCTGATGATGTTCCTGACGATCTCCTCGTAGAGCGGGCCCTCGGTGATGCCGAACAGCTCGGCGATCGTCATCCCGGGAAAGACGGCGTCGCGCGTGCGCAGGAAGAACTCGGCCGACTCGCGCTCGAGGACCAGGAAGCCGAACGGGCAGGCCGCCAGCCAGCCATCGTGGGCGTCGATCGCCGCCATCGCCTCGCGGTAGCGCTCGCCGCGCAGGGAGGGATCGATGTGGTTGAACTGCTCCAGTTCCAGCTCGGCGGCGAGGGGCATCGCGTCGTGTCCTCAGACCCAGGGGCTGCAGGCCAGCTCGCGGGCCACCGCCTCGGTGACCACCAGCGCCTGGCGCACCGTCCGGTAGTCGACGTTCTCGGGGGTGTCGGACATCAGGTGGTAGTTGGAGAGCTGCTTGTAGCGGTTCATCGAGCACAGGGTGGCGGTGGGGTAGCCGGCCCGGCTCGGAATGACCGCGTCAGTCGAGTTGCGCGAGCGCATGCCCCGGCGCATGTGCGCGCCGGCATCGTCGGCCACCCGCGCGATGAGGTCGCGGAAGGCGCGGTGGTGGTAATCCTCCATGACCACCGGGCCCTCGCCCTCCAGCATGATCAGCCGCGGCGAGCCGAGCGTCTCGAGGTTGATGAACCAGGTCCGCTCGCGGTCAAGCGAGGGGAAGTGGCGCCGCGCGAAGCCGTAGATCCCGCCCTGGATGACCTCCTCGGCCCCGCAGGAGGCCAGGACGACGCGCAGGCCGTCAGCGGGCTGCTCACGCAGGCGCTCGGCCAGTGCCACCAGCACCGCCACCGCGGTGAGGTTGTCGTTGGCCCCGGGCACGATCGGGCTGCGGGCGACGTCCTCGAACACGGCGGTCCCCAGGGCCGACCCGGCCAGGCCGGCTGCGATGAGTCCGCGGCGGCCGCGCAGAGAGCCGAGCGCCACCAGACCGGGCGCGGCCATCAGCGTCCACCACAGCGGCAGCGAGGTATCGATGCGCTCGATGATCCCCGGCATCGTCTCGCCCCACCACCGCTGCAGGGTGTCGTCGAAGATCTTGCCGGTGGGGGCCGCGTCGTGATGGGCGAGCACGACCAGTGTCCGCGGGGCGTCGGGCGCTCCCACGGAGCCCACGACGTTCCACGTCGTCCGCGCCGGGCTGGCCGCCCGGCGGAACAGCCGCGGACCGTTGGAGACGTCGTCGGCGATGGCGGCCAGCACCGCGCCCGCCACCGCCCCCGCCACCGGGCGCGCCCGGCGGCTGGCCAGTGCCGCCACTCCGGCCAGGCCGCTGGCGATGGAGAGCGTGCTCATCACCCGCGCGTAGCCCTCGTGGTAACTCTCAGGCTCAACCTGAGCCTCACATCCTGCGGCGCGCAGCCGCTCGGACAGCCACTGCGCCGCCTGCTGCTCACCCTCGGAGCCGGCCCGGCGCTCCAGCGGGGCCAGCGCGTGCACCACCTCGCGCAGCGTGGCCTCGTCAGGGTGGGACGGTGCGCCCGGAGTGGCTCCGGGCGTCACGGATGGACGGCCCGTACGACCACCTACGCGTCCACGTTCTCGAACACCGCGGCCAGCCCCTGGCCACCGCCGATGCACATCGTCTCCAGGCCGTAGCGCGCGCCCCGGCGGTGCATCTCGCGCACCAGCGTGGTGAGGATCCGCCCGCCGGTGGCTCCGATGGGGTGGCCCAGCGAGATCCCGGAGCCGTTGACGTTGAGCCGCTCCATGCCGTCGGGCAGCTCCCAGTTGCGCAACACGGCCAGCACCTGGGCGGCGAAGGCCTCGTTGAGCTCGATGAGGTTCATCTCGTCCATGCTCAGCCCGGCCCGTGCGAGCGCCTTGGCCGTCGCGGGGACCGGCCCGATGCCCATCGTCTTGGGTGGGACGCCCGCGGCCGCCCAGCTCACCATCCGCGCCATCGGCGTCAGCCCCAGCTCGGAGGCCTTCTCGGCGTGGGTGACGATGCACACGGCGGCGCCGTCGTTCTGCCCCGACGCGTTGCCCGCGGTGACGGTGGCCTCGGGATCCTTGCGCGCCATCACCGGGCGCAGTGAGCCGAGGCTCTCCAGCGAGGCGTCGGCGCGGGGGTGCTCGTCGCGGTCGATGAGGCGCGTGCCCGTCTTGCGCTCCCTGACCTCGACGGGGACGATCTCCTCGGCGAAGGTTCCGCTCTCCTGGGCGGCGACGGCGCGCTGGTGCGAGCGCAGAGCGAGCTCGTCCTGCTCCTGGCGCGGGATCGAGTACTCCCGGCGGAGATTCTCGGCCGTCTCGATCATGCCGCCGGGCACCGGGTAGTTCTCGCCGCCGGCGGTGACGCGGCCGCGCACCAGCCGGTCCTCGAGCATGGCGCCGCCGGAGCGGGCGCCCCAGCGCAGCGAGGTGGAATAC
>DATJTQ010000115.1:0-20606 GCA_035503355.1 Solirubrobacteraceae bacterium | reverse complement strand
TTGCGCTGGCCGCCGCCCTGGGGCAGCTCGAAGAGGGCATCGCGCAGCGCCGGGCCCCGCACGCCCAGGATGGCCGCCAGGCGCAGCATGATCCGGCGGTCCACGGCGTCGCCCATCGAGTAGTGCGCGACGATGTCGGCCAGGCGCAGCAGGCTGGTCAGGCTCGCCTCGGAGTCGGACCGGTGGTGGCCGCCGATGGCCTCCGAGAGGCGCTCGGGCAGGCCCCAGCGTTCGGTGAGGACGGCACCGAGACAGGCGTGATCAAGGGTGGCGAGCCGGCGTTCCTCGCGGATGCGCTGCTCGGGCGTCGTGCTGCGCGTATCGACGCACCAGTTGGCATCCCCGATGGCCAGGGCGAACACCAGCTTGCCGACGTCGTGCAGCAGGGCGGCGCAGTACAGGTCGTCACGCTCGGCGAATGACACCTCCGCCGCGAGGCGATCAGCGGCCAACGCCACGGTCTGGGCGTGGACCCGCAGATCCTGGGTCAGCGCCTCCTGGGTGGTTCGCCACGGGAACGCCGCGCGCGGGACCTCCTCGATGGTGGCGCGCAGATCGTCGGGATTGAGCTTCGTGACCGCCTGCGGGATGTTGGCGATGGGCCGGCGCACGCTCAGACGCTGAGCACGGCGCAGCACCGCCACGGTGAGGCCGGTGTCGGACTCGATCGCGGCCACGAGATCGGTGAAGCCGGCGTTGCCGAGATCCAGCGCGGTCAGGGCGTGATCGCAGGCCGGCCCGAAGGCGGGCAGCTCGTGCACGTGCGCCATCACGCGGCCGATGCCGCGGGTGCTCACCCGGGGTCCGGCTTCTTCGGGATCCATGGCGAGCAGTGAGGAGGTTCCGGTGTCGGCGTTCAGCATGAGCTCATCGCCGCGCGCGCGGCCACGTGCGAGTAGGACTCCGGGATCAGCTGCGGGCGGGTGGGCCGGCTGAGGAAGTAGCCCTGCCCATAGGGGATGCCGAGCTCGCGGACGGTGTCGAGCTCCGCCGCGGTCTCGATCCCTTCAGAGACCACCTCGGCCCCGATGTCGCGCGCGAAGCAGACCAGGGCGTGGGCCAGGGAGCGCCGTGCGGGGTCGGTGTCGATGCCGCGGGTGAACTGGCAGTCGAGCTTAATCAGCTCGGGACGCAGGTGCAGGATGTGGCCGAGGCTGGCGAAGCCGGCACCGGTGTCGTCGACGGCCAGGCGCGCCCCGCGCTCACGCACGAGGCTCAGGCTGTCGAGCAGCCGGTCGTAGTCATCGATCCGCACATGCTCGGTGAGCTCGATGATGACCCGCTCCGGATCGACGAGCTCCAGGAGATCGAGCAGCTGCGAGCTGGCCAACACGTCGGGGCCCACGTTGAAGGTGAGAAACGCCCCCTCGGGCAGCAGGCCGACAAGGGCGACCGCCCGTTCGATGACGGCCAGCTGCAGCTGGGCGCCCAGCCCGACGCGGTGCGCGTCGTCAAACCAGGCGTCAGCCGGGCGGTGGGTGTTCGGGAAGCGGGTGAGGGCTTCGGCCCCGATCACCATGCCGCTGTCGAGCGCGACGATGGGCTGGCAGCGCACCGCGAACCGCGCCTCGGAGAGGATCGCCGCGACGCTCTGCGCGACGGCCGCGTCGGCAGCCAAGGTCCGGTCGGGGTGGCCAGGCGCCGCGGCCGGCGCCGGGCCCGCCACCTCGGCCGAGGCCTGGGCCACCCGGAAGGCGCTGACGATGAACTGGTTGACGCGGTCGCTCATGGTGGCTCGCGGGCTCTCGGCGGAGACCGGCATGACCCCGGGGCGCGTCGATCGGGAGCTGGTGCTCGAGACGTCCCACATCGCGCCCGCGACCGTGCTGATGAAGCCCCTCAGCCGCGCCAGCGCCGCCTCATCCTGGCTGGTGAGGGCGTCGGTCGAGGGGACCAGCTCCATGGCCTGGTCGATGATGCGCTGCATCGCGACCGTGGGGTCGTCGAGTGAGCGTTGAGCCCCGCAGGGTCGGGGCGACTCCAGCATCAGTTTTTCTCCTTCCGGTTCACGCGCTCGTCTCGCGCCGAACCTGCGAATTTGATCAACGTGCACTGGGCTACCCAATCCACCGATACATTGGTTATTGGTAGGACGCAATCGTTCACTAATGCACACGTTGCGACCCCACTTGGGTGCGAAACCGACATGCAGCGAGGGGCGTGGTCGGCGCCGCCCACGCTGCCAAGGCACCGGCGACGGGACCGGACAGCCTGCCGGCCGCTACTGAACGCGCTGGATGGTGCGCGCCACCGGTGCGCCACCGGCACCGGGCGTGTACGTGAGCGACACCTCGTCGCCCACGCCGAGCCAGTCGAGCAGCCGCGGGCTGGCGGTGTCCAAAGTCAGCGTCTGCCCGGCGGCGGTCTGCACGGTGACCGAGGAGCCGTCGTCGCCGACCGCCGTGATGGTGGCGGTGAGCGTCCGCGCGCCCGCGAACGCCACGGTGGCGGCGGTGAGGACGCCCTGACGCCCGCGCGTGTAGCTGACATGCAGGGCGTCGCCGACCACGACGCTCTCGAGGAGGTCGTAGGCGTCGCCGGTCTGGAAGGTCAGCGTCGGCCCGTACACGGTGGGGGCGGTCAGTTCGGCGGCGACGAGGTGGTAGGGCTTGAACGCGGGGTTGGCCGCGTCCGGGGCGCCGTCATTGAGCCAGCCCGCCCCACCGTGGGGCTGGGTGGCGTTGCCCGCGCCGCCGTCGGAGGTACCGAAGTCTCGCCCGTTGATGCTCATGAAGATGTGAACGCCGGGCTTGTCCCAGAAGGTGACGGCTCCCGCTCCGCGGCCGATCCCGGGGGCGATCAGCTTGGCCTGGCGCAGCTCGGCGATGACGCCCGCGTCGTTGGGCACCGGCATGCCGGCGGGGAGCAGGCCGGCGCCGGCCAGCACCGCGCCCACGGCGCCGGAGCAGTCAAAGCCCAACCGGCGGCCGTTGTAGCCGGGGCCCTTGATGCCGATGCTCGCGGTCCCCGCCTCGGCGTGGCCGCCGCCGTAGACGTAGGGGTAGTCGCCGCTGGTCACGGCGTCGGCGGCCGTGGTCAGCGCGCGAACCACGGACATCCGCCGCCCGCCGATCCGGATCGTGAAGGAGGACCAGCCCAGCGCGACCACGGTGCCACGCGCCTGCGCAGCCCCGGCCGGCGGGGTCTGGGTGAGCCGGGGGGCGAGCGCCGGGGTCTGGGTGAGCCGGGGAGCGAGCGCCGGGGTCTGGGTGAGCCGAGGCGCAGCCGCCAGCGCGGCGGGGGCGAGGACGGCGGCACAGAGAATCGTGGCGGCGCAGGCCAGCGGACGCGAAAGGGCAGTGAGGCGAGGCATAACGAGGTCGACGACCGTGTCATCGACCGGCGATGCTCTGAAATTGAGTCCGCCTGGACGGCGGCGTCAGCGCTTGGCGGTGCTGCGGGAGCGCGACCGGCCGTCTTTCTGCGCCGGCAGCTGAACCTCGCCGTTCTCGAAGAGCATCATCACCAAGCCGGCGTCGAGCTCGGCGTCGGAGTGATCCGAGCCGTTCTCCAGGCGCTCGGCGCTCTCCTTCTCGATCTCCTTGATGCGCTCGAGGAGATCGGTGAGCTCGGTGGCAAGCTCGGCGAAGCCCTTCTCATCCAGCAGCATCTCGCGCCGGGCGACAACCGCGTCGCTGCGGTCAAAGCCGCCGCTGGAGGCCGCCGCGCCGATCACCCGTCCGGCCTGATCCAGCGTCGCTGAGATCATGCCGTTCTTGACAACCTCGGGCACCTGTGCCCATGCCTGGTCGGTGACGCTGACGCGACCGACCGCGCGGTAGTAGTGCTCTACCGCCCCGCGACGCGGCTTGGTGCTGGTGAGCTCGATGAGCCCGACCCGAGCCAGGAAGCGGACGTGGTAACTGACGTTGCCGAGCGGAGCCCCAATCTCCTCGGCGATCTCCGAGGGGCTGGCCACACGCGTCTCCAGCACCCGGAGGATGTGGATCCGCAGCGGGTGGGCCAGGCCCTTCACCAGTCGCGGATCATCGATCTCGGTTATCTGCATCATGCGTTTGAGCACCGCAATGCCTTTGCGGATCCCTTCCGCCTAACGGCACAGGCAGGGTTTTCACCTTCCCCGCCGGTGGTGCCGGTGACGAGTCGGCCCAGCGAAGTCAGTGCGAGCGCTTATCTTAGTCAGCAAGCGGACATTTCGTGTGAATGCGTGTCCGCTGACCTAGGTTTGCGCCCCTAACGCTCACATTTTGGGCGCGACCCCGCAACAAACGTGATCCTTTTCCTGCACCACCGCTATCGAACCTCCGGCGGCGAGGAGCAGGCGGTCGCGGATCTGATGTGGCTCGTGCGCGAACGGCTGGGCGAGGACGCGGAGCTCCTGGAGCGCGACTCGACCGCTGTGGACCACGCGCGCGCGGCCGCCGGCCTGATCCGCGGCGGCCTTGACCCCGACGAGGTGGCACGAGCCGTGCGCCGCACCGGCGCGCGCATCGTGCACGCCCACAACCTCCACCCCACCCTCGGCTGGCGGGCGCTGGCCGCCGCGCGCGAGGCAGGGGCGCGGGTCGTGCTCCACCTGCACCAATACCGCTTGGTGTGCGCCATCGGGGTCTGCTTTCGCGACGGCCACGAGTGCCTGCGCTGCCATGGGCGCAACACCCTGCCCGGGATCGCCCACAACTGCCGCGGGTCCCGCGCCGAGGCGGCGGCGTACGGGGTCGCCCTCAGCGCCTGGCAGCGTCGCCTGGCGGCGCAGGCCGATGCCTTCGTGGTGCCCAGCCGCTTCGCCGAGACGAGGCTGCGGGCGCTGGGGGCGCCCCTGGGCGCCACCTTCGTGGTCCCCCACGTCATCCGAGGGTTTGCGTCCGCGCCACCATCGCCCCGCGGCGATCACGCACTCGTGGTCTCACGCCTGGCCCCCGAGAAGGGCGTCGGCGTGGCCATCGAGGCCTGCCGCCTGGCGGGCGTCCCGCTGCTCATCGCCGGCGACGGACCCGAGCGTGAGCGACTCGCCGCCGGCGCGGGTGAGCACGTGCGCTTCCTGGGCCGCGTGGCCGGTGAGGAGCTCACGCGACTGCGCGACGGTGCGCGACTGGCGCTCGTCCCCTCGCTGTCAGCCGAGACGTTCGGGCTGGCCGCGGCCGAGGCGATGGCGGCCGGGCTGCCCGTGGCCGCCTCCCGGATCGGCGCCCTGCCCGAGTTGGTGCCCGAGCCATGGCTGGCGCCTCCCGGCGACGCCCCCGCCCTGGCGCGGGTGATGCGCGAGCTGGACCATGACAACGGCGGCAGCGGTGCGGCGGCGCTGGCGCGCGTGCGGGCGGTCACGGCTCCTGAGCACGTCGCGCCGGCACTGGCGGCCGTGTACGAGCACGCGATGGCCCGACGCTGAGGCGCTGGCGCGAGAGGCTGGCCACCAGCAGTCCGACCAGCACCAGCAGGACCCCCGCCAGCTGCAGCCCGCTCGGGTCCTCCCCGAAGATGAGCGCGGCCAGGGCCAGTGTGCCGATCGGTTGCACGGTGAGCAGCAACGAGGTCATCGCCGCCGGCAGCCGGGGAAGCGTCGCGCCGATGATCAGCCAGCCGAGGACCTGCGAGGTGAGCGCCAGGGTGATCAGCCACCCCGCGCCGGGCCAGCTGGGGACCAGCCGGGCGTCGCCGATGACCAGCCCGGCGGCCACGCACAGCACCGCCGACACCGCGGTGGCGTCGCACAGCGGGCCGGCCGGCCGGCGCAGGTCGGAGCCGCCCCGGCGCAACATGAGCAGGAAGCCGACGTAGGCCACCCCGGCGCCGATCCCGAAGATGGCGCCACGCGTGGGATTGCGGCCGTAGGCGCCGTGCTCCAGCACCCCGGAGATGAGCAGCACCCCGACCAGGGAAATGGGCAGCGCCACCAGGACCCGCGGCGCCGGACGCTCGGAGAGCAACGCCCATGCCACGAGCGGCAGCAGCACGACCTGGATGTTGGCCAGCACGGTGGCCAGTCCGGCGCCGACGTCCCCGATCGAGTGATGCCACAGCAGCAGGTCGGCGGCGAAGAACACTCCCGCGATCAACCCCGCCCGCCGTTCGCGCCAGGAACGGGCGCCAAAGCGCCGGTCCTCGCGCCAGGCCAGGATGGCCAGGATCGGCAGCGCGTAGGCGCAGCGGAAGATCGCGGCGGTGGACGGCGAGGCGTGGCTGAGCCGGACCAGGATGCTGGAGAAGGCGATGGTGACGGCCCCCAGCAACGCGTAGGCGCGCTCATTGCCGGTGAAGGCAAATCGCGGCGGGAGGCGCGGCCGTGTCGCGGTGGTCGAGCTCACGCTCCGCGGCCGCCGTTCACGACCTGCCTCGGCGGCGCAGCCGGCCGCGCGCCTTGACCCATCGCTGGCGGCGCTCGTCCCACCGCGTGATGGTCCGCGCCGGGACCCCGCCCACGACCGTGTTGGCCGGGACGTCGCCGGTCACCACCGCGTTGGCGGCGACGTAGGCTCGCTCCCCGATCGTCACCCCCGGCAGGATGACTGAGCCGACTCCCAGGAAGGCCCCGGACTCGATGCGGACCGGCTGCGGCTCGCTCATCGGCTGATCGACGATGGCGGTCTGCGGAGCGCGATAGTCGTGATAGGTGTCGCCGATGAACACCCGCGGGCCGCCGAGCACCCTGGTTCCGATCGTGACCTCGCCGATGCAGGCGATGACGAGCCCAGGCCCGAAGCTGGTGCCGTGACCGATCCGCAGTCGCGGCTCGTACCGGCGCCCGTGATGCTCCTCCACCACCGACAGCCAGGCTCCCGGACCGATGTAGACGTGGTCGCCGACCTCGATGCGCTCAGGGCAGGAGATGGTGGACGGCTCGACGATCCAGCTGCCCTGCCCGAAGCTGGCGAACGCCGGTCCGCCGGAGGTGCCTTGGCTCATCGTGGATCTGCACCCCCTCTGTGACGTTTGCCGATCGGCCATCAGTGGCAGGATGGCCCACCGGATGTTGGCAGAGTCAGAACGAGCGCTGGTCCGGCAGCGCTGTGAGTCCGTGCTACGCCAGAACTGGCGCGAGGGCACCCGATCCTGGGACGGGCAGCCGTACGCGTTCACCTGTCCCAGCCCGGGGCGCTACCCGTGGCAGTGGTACTGGGACTCCTGCTTTCACGCGATCGTGTGGCGGCGCTTTGCCCCCGAGCGGGCCCGCCGTGAGCTCGAGTCGCTCCTGGCCGCGCAGCGCCCCGACGGCTTCATCGGCCATACCGTCTTCTGGGACCAGCCCCTGCGCGGCGGGCGGCGCTTCATCTACAACGTCATCTCGCCGACCGACGCGACGACCTCCAGCATCCAGCCGCCGCTACTGGCGTGGGCGTGGCAGATCGCGGTGGGCGACCCCGCCGCCGAGCCGCGGATCGCGCGCCAGCACGACTGGTTGGCCGAGCACCGCACGCTCGACGACGACGGTCTGCTGTGGATCGTGGCTCCCGACGAGTCCGGCCTCGACGACTCCAACCAGTTCGATGCCATCTGGCGTCATCGCGCCCACGGGCTGCCGGGCTATCTCGGGCTCGTGCGCCGTAACCGCCGGCTGGGCTTTGACCTGCGGCGGATCGCCGCGGCAGGTGGGCCGGTGTGCTGCGAGATCGTCACCAACGTCCTCTACAACCTCTCCCGGCTGGCGCTGGGCCGTCCCTCACTGACCCCGGCCCTGATCGAGCGCACCTACGACGAGGCGGCCGGCCTGTTTCGCCCGCAGGCCCGTCCCGCCCCCGCGCGGACCCCCGCGGTCACGATCGCGGCGCTGGCGCCGCTGGCTCTCCCCGACCTTCCCGAGGACATCGGCCGCCGCCTCGTGGAGGAGCACCTGCTCGATCCCGGGCGGTTCTGGACCCCGGTGGCTCCCCCGTCGGTCTCCCTGCAGGAGCCGAGCTTCACCGTCAACGACCGCGGCCGATTGCACCAGCGCCGCTACTGGCGAGGGCCGACATGGGTCAACGCCGCGTGGCTGTGCTGGCTGGGCCTCGTGCGCCTGGGCTACGACGAGGCCGCCGCTGACATGACGCGCGGGCTTGGCGAGGCGGTGGCGGCAGCCGGGCTCAGGGAGTACTACAACCCGGCCACGGGGGCCGGAATGGGCGCCCAGGACTTCGGGTGGTCAACGCTGGTGCTGGAGCTGCTGGACGGGGATCTGGAGGCCGCGCGCAGCAGCTACCTGTCGTCCGCGCCGGTCGCCTGAGGGGGGTTACCATCCATCTCATGGCTACCGACCACGACATCAACCTCACCGAAGAGCAGTGGCGCGAGCGCCTGAGCCCCGACCAGTTCGAGGTCCTGCGCCATGCCGCCACCGAGCGCCCCTTCACCGGCGAGTACGTCAACCTCAAGGACGACGGCACGTATCGCTGCGCCGGCTGCGGCGCCGAGTTGTTTGACTCGGGCACCAAGTTCGAGTCCGGAACGGGCTGGCCGAGCTTCTATGAGCCGGCGGTCGCCGAGAACGTCGAGCTCGTCGAGGACAACAGCCACGGGATGGTCCGCACGGAGGTCAAGTGCCGGCGGTGCGGCGGCCATCTGGGGCACGTCTTTCCCGACGGCCCGCACCCGACGGGGCAGCGCTACTGCATGAACTCGTGCGCGCTGCAGTTTGACGCGACAGAGGCCTGACGCCGCGGAGGCCCGGCGCCGCCGGACGTAGCCGTTAGGCGGACCCCGGCGCGTCGCCGTCGGGCCGGTGCTCGTTGTCGGGCGCGCGCTCGGCCCGCGCGGCCTGGCGCAGCTCGCGCTCGCGCCGGCGCTTGCGCAGCGCGTAGTAGACCCAGGCGAGGAAGAGCAGCAGGAGGCCGCCGAAGGCGTACAGGCCGAAGGTGGAGATGGCGTCGGCGGCGGCGCTGCCCAGGAAGTAGCCGACCAGGCCGTAGGTCACGCCCCAGGTGATCCCGCCCAGGGCGTTCCAGAAGAAGAACTCGCGAAAGCGCATGTGGTTGATGCCGGCCAGCCAGGCGGCAGCGAACCGGACCAGCGCGATCCAACGCGCGAAGAACACCGCCTTGGAGCCGTGCTTGGCGAAGAACTGGTCCCCGATGGCGATGAGCTCGAGGCGTGACTCGTGGAAGGGCCCCTTGGACTCCAGGACGTCGCGGCCCAGCCGCCGCCCCAGCAGATAGCCGATGTTGTCGCCGAGGATCGCCGACGACACGCCGATGACGATGACCAACCAGATCTCGAGCTTCCCCTGGCTGGCCAGGACCGCGGCCAGGACCAGCGCCGTCTCCCCCGGCGAGGGCACCCCCATCGACTCCAGGCCGATGATCGCCGGCAGGCCGTACCCGAGGCCACTGGTGAGGTTGATGAGCGCGGCGAAGGCGAGCACGTCAGTCCTGCTCTCCCCGGTCCCTCGTGCGCGTCACCGTTCCGTCACCCCCCGGCGCCCCCACCGGTCTCACGCCGCCGGCGGGGACCGTAACACCGCCAGCAGAGACAGCCCCATCGGCAGCGTGCGCCCACGCCCCAGCCAGCTCGCCTCCATCGCCAAGGGACGCTCAAGGATGTCATTCAGCCACGCCGGGCCCACGTCCAGGTCGCTCCCGTTCCCGTTGCGCGCGCCGGTGCGCCGCTGCGCCAGG
This sequence comes from Solirubrobacteraceae bacterium, assembly GCA_035503355.1. Classification (GTDB taxonomy): domain Bacteria; phylum Actinomycetota; class Thermoleophilia; order Solirubrobacterales; family Solirubrobacteraceae; genus Palsa-465. The sequence goes on along the minus strand of DATJTQ010000115.1, from coordinate 11,058 downwards.
CGCACCGCGGCCGCTGGAGCCAGCAGCAGGCTGTTGAAGGAGCTCACCCGTTCGATCTGCCATCCCGCCGCCCGAGCCGCCCCGCGCAGCATCGACCGCGAGTAGCGCCGGAAGTGGTGGTTGGCCTCGTCGTGGCGGGACCACAACGCCTGGTAGGCGGGCACGGTGACCAGCAGCCACCCGCCGGGCCGCGCCACCCGACGCAGCTCGGCGAGGGCGGCGGTGTCGTCGGGGACGTGCTCGATCACGTCCAGGCAGGTGATGAGGTCAAAGGCCCCGTCCTCCCACGGCAGTTCCTCCAGGCGGCCCACCTGCACCTCACCCAGGCCCCGGCCGCGGGCCAGCTCGGCGGCCCCGGCGTCGAGCTCCACTCCGGAGAGCTGACCGCCGTAGTCGGCCAGCTCCACCAGGGTGCGCCCGGAGCCGCAGCCGGCGTCCAGGATCCGGGCGTCGGCGGGCAACGCCAGGCGGTCGAGCTCAGCGCGGATCACGCGTCGGCGGCCGCGATACCACCAGTGGTGCTCGTCGACGGCGAGCGTCGCTTTCATCATCGTCTCGTCCATCGAGGCGCAGGATGCTAGTCGCTCATCCGACCGCCACCGGATCGCTCTCGGGGGCGTGGGCGCCGGGCAGACGGAGGGTGAAGGTCGCGCCGGGGGCGGCGCGGTCCTCGAGGTACAAGGCCCCGCCCATGCGCTCGGCCAGCTCGCGGCCGATGGCCAGGCCGAGGCCGAAGCCCGCCTGACCGGCGGTGTCGCGACCGCGATGGAAGCGCTCGAAGATGGCGTCGCGCTCGTCGGGATTGACGCCGGGCCCCTCGTCGGACACGCTGATCGTGACCACGGGAGCGCGCTTGAGGATCACCCGTACCGCGGACCCGCGCGGACTGGCCCGGACCGCGTTGTCGAGCAGGATGCGCAGGATCTGGGCGATGCTCCCCGGATCGCCGAGTGCCCAGACGGCGCCGTCGAGCTCGTCCAGCGCGGAGTGAATGTCGCCGCGCTCGCTGCCGACCTCGAACTCGGCCAGGACCGCCCGGCTGAGCTCGCCGAGCTCGACGGGCTCGGAGCGCAGGTCCACCTGGGCATCGATGCGCGACAGATCCAGGAGATCGGCCGCCAAGCGGCCGAGGCGGCGCGCCTGGGCATGGGCGCGCGCCACCAGAGCGCGGGCGTCCTCGAGGTCTGGGTGCTCGTCGTCGAGGTCTTCGCGCAGTAGCTCGAGCATGCCGTCCAGCGAGGTCAGCGGCGTGCGCAGCTCGTGTGAGGCGGTGGAGACGAAGGCCCGCCGCGCCTCCTCCTGCTGACGCAGGCGTTGCTGCATCGTCGACAGCGTCCGCGAGAGGTCGCCCACCTCGTCGTGGGCGCGGTCGACGGGCACCTCCACCCCAGGGCCGCCGTGCGCCATCTCCAGGGCTGCCTCGCGCAGCCGGCTCAACCGGCGCACCAGCCGCGCCGAGAGCGGGATCCCGAGGATCAGGGTGAGGGCCAGGCCCGCCAGGGCGGCATCGAGGAAGGCCCGGCGCACCACCCCCACCACGTCGGGGATCTCGCCGATGGACTTGCGCACCGCCACCACGTAGCGCTCGTGATCGTGGAGATTGACGAACGGGATCGCCGCCCGCGCGTACTCCTGGCCGTCGATGAAGCCGAAGCTGTACACGGCCTTGTTGATGCGAAAGGCCGTCTGCACGTCGTTGAACGGGTCGTCGCGGTCGGCGGGGTCACGCGTGGGAGCGACGATGTCCTGGCCGAACCCCGGGGGACGCAGGACGTCGACGAAGCGAGCGTCCAGCGGCTTGGCCAGGTTGTTCTGGTCATTGAGGAGGGTCTCGTGGGCGGGGCCGAACGCCCCGATGTGGTCCAGGGAGGCGTGCACGAACGCCTTGAGACTCGACTTGCGGCTCAGGTCCTTGCGCAGCGTGGTGATCTCGGCGTTGCGCAGGCTCTGTTCCAGCGGGCCCAGCAGCGCCACCGCCGCCACGGCCAGGGTGGCCACGGCGGTGATGAGGACCACGCCGACGATCCGACCGCGCAGACCGAAGGCGCCGTGCCCCGGTAGGCGCGACATGGCCTACGGCCCTCTGAGACGGGAGTCGGTAAAGCGCACTACGGGCCTCGTAGGCGGTACCCGGCTCCGCGCACGGTGAGGATGTACCGCGGCTTCTCCGGCTCGGGCTCCAGCTTCTCGCGCAGGTGGCGGATGTGGACGTCGATCGCGCGCGGGTCGCGGTAGGCGCTGTCGCCCCAGATGGCGCGCAGGAGCTCCTGCCGGTTGAGCAGACGGCCCGGATCGGCCATGAGCGCGTCGAGCAGTTCGAACTCGGAGAAGGTCAGCTTGACCGGCCGGCCGTCGATCGTCACCTCGCGCTGGGCGCGATCGAGCCCGATCGGCCCGACGACGAGCACCTCATCGCCCATGGCCCGGGTGCCGGCCCGCCGCAGGACGGCGCGGATGCGGCTGCGCAGCTCAGCCAGGCCGAAGGGCTTGGTGACGTAGTCGTCGGCCCCGGCCTCGAGGCCGAGCACGGCGTCGGCCTCGGAGTCCAGCGCGGTGAGCATGATGATGGGCACGACGTTGCGGCGGCCACGCAGCGTGCGGCACACCTCATAACCATCGGGGCCGGGCCCGAGGGCGACGTCCAGCAGGACGATGTCGAAGCTGTCGGTGCTGGCCCGATCGATGGCCGCGCGACCGTCGGACACGGCGAGCACCCGATGGCCCTCGCGGCTGAACGAGCGCGTGAGCATCTCGCGCAGATCCGACTCGTCATCGACGACGAGAATGCTCAGCGAGGCGTCAGCACTGCGAGGTGGTGCACCGCCGCGCGCCTGAGCGGAAGTGGGGTTATCCAAGGACATGTGCGTCGGCCACGATCGTACCGACCACGGCAGCCGTGGTCGCACGATTGCGCGCGGGGCTCTAGACCGGCTCCAGCTCCCGGGAGTGCGCCGGTCGGGTTTCACCCGCCGCCACCGCGACCCGCCGGGGGGCGAGAGTGCCCTCGGTGGCCCATGCCCACAGGACGACAAGCCAGGTCACGGTGGCCAGGGCCACGTGCACCCACACCATGTCGGTGGGCAGGTGCAGCTCGTACTGCACGCTGCCGACGAGCCCCTGCGCAGCGAGCAGCACTCCGAGCACGGTCAGCGGCTCCAGCGCGTCGGCACCGGCGCCCCGCCGCCGGCGCAGGAACCACACCCCGATCACCGCCACGCCGAACAGGGCGGCGATCGCGGCGTGCTGGTGGACCGCCCAGGTGAGGGTGTCAGCGCCCTTGAAGTGCAGGCGATGGACGACCTGGCCGGTGAATCCGCCCGAGTGCGGGCCCGAGGCGGTGGCCACGGTGCCGGCCACGATGGTCAGGGCAGCCAGGGGAGCCAGCGCGCGTACGGACCACACCGACGTGCGATCGGTCGAGCGCGGCCGCTCGCCGGGCTCAAAGCGCGCCCGCCATGCCAGGGCGAAGGCGGCCACCAGGATGAGCAGCGAGAGGCTGAAATGGGCCATGACGAACCCCGGGGCGAGGTGGTGCAGCACGGTGAAGCCGCCGAGCACCGCCTGGGCGACGACGCCGAGCGGCAGGAGCACGGCCAGCCAGGCCAGATCGCGCCGGAACGGCCGCCGGGTGAAGGCGAGAATGGCGGCAATGACGCAGATCACGCCCACGATCCCGGAGATGGCGCGGTTGCCGAACTCGATGAGGGCGTGGGTGCTGAGCGGCGGCAGCGGCGTTCCGCCGCACTTGGGCCAGTTCTCGCAGCCCAGGCCGGAGTCGGTCAGACGCACCGCGGCGCCGGTCATCACGATGACGGTGAGCGACGCCAGCGCCACGTAGGCCACGGTGCGGAACTGGTGGGGGGTGACGGTCAGGCGCTCACGTACGGACATCGGCGCGGCGGGGCCGTGGGCGGTCAGGCACGGGTTTGACGATACCGGCCCAGGGCCTGGCCGGCTGACGGTCAGACCGGGCCGATACCCTGACGCTCGCTGATGGGTCCGCAATCCACACGCCCTCTGCGGGGAGCCGTCATCGGCCTCGGGATGATCGGCCGTCACCACGCGCGGCTGCTCCAGGGGGCCGAGCGCATCGCGTTTGCCGGCGCTGTGGACCCGGCGGGCGACCGCTACCGCAGCATCCACGACGGCGGGCACGTCTTCGACTCGGTCTCGGCGCTGCTGGCCGACGGGCCCCTCGACCTCGCCGTCGTGGCCGTCCCCACCGACGCCCACCTGCCCGTCGCCCGCGAGCTGATGTCCGCCGGCGTCTCCGTGCTCATCGAGAAGCCGCTGGCGGCGACCGTCGAGTCGGCCCGCGAGATCGTGCGCCTCGCCGAGGCCCATGGCGTCCACGGCGCCGTCGGGCACGTGGAGCGCTTCAACGTCGCCCTGCAGGAGATGCGCCGGCGCGTGGTGGACGGCCAGCTCGGTCGCCTCTACGCCCTCTCGACGATCCGCAGCGGCCCGTACTCCGGGCGAGTCCGCGACGTGGGCGTCATCAAGGACCTCGCCACCCACGACATCGACATCGTCGGCTGGCTGTCGGATTCGCGGATCGCCCAGGTATCGGCGCAGACCCAGCACTTCTCCGGCCAGGAGTACGAGGATCTCGTCCTGGTGACGGGCTCGCTGGAGTCCGGTCCCGCGTTCAACCTGGTGGTCGACCGCCTCTCCCCCACCAAGGTGCGCCGGACCCGCGTGCTGGGCGAGCGCGGAATGCTCGAGGCCGACACCCTCACCGGGGACCTGTTCTTCTATGAGAACGCCGAGGTCGACATCACCTGGTCCACGACCCAGCAGTTCCGTGGGGTCAGCGAGGGCAACGTGACGCGCTATGCGCTGCGGCGCGACGAGCCGCTGCGGGTGGAGCTCGAGACCTTCATCGATCTGGTGAAGGGCGACAGCGGCGTCGACGTGGTCGGTCTCGAGCGGGGCGTGGAGATCGTCCAGATCGCCGAGACGGTGAGCGAGAGCGCGCGCACGGGCCGCACGCTGGCCACCGCCGCCATCGCCTGATGCGCGCCGTCGTCGTCGCGCTGGGCAAGATCGGGCTCCCGCTCGCGGTCCAGATCGCGCGGGCGGGCCACGAGGTGATCGGCTGCGACATCGACCCCGGCGTCGTCGATCTGGTCAACGACGCCCGGGAGCCGTTCCCCGGCGAGGCCGGCCTCCTGGAGGCCCTCGGGGAGGTGGTGAGCGCCGGGCGCCTGCGCGCGAGCACCGATACCGCCGCCTCTGTCGCCGAGGGCGCCGACCTCGTCATCGCCGTGCCACCCCTGGTGGTCGACGCCGACGCCCGCCCGGACTTCTCCATCCTCGATGCCGTGGTGGCCGACATCGGCCGTGGGCTGAGGACGGGCGCGGTGGTGTGCGTGGAGACGACGTTGCCGGTCGGCACCACCCGGGGCCGGGTCGCTCCGCGGCTCGCCGAGGAATCCGGCCTGGTGGCTGAGCAGGACTTCTTCGCCATCCACAGCCCCGAGCGGGTGTACGCGGGACGGATCTTCCGCGACCTCGCCACCTACCCGAAGCTGGTGGGCGGTCTCTCCGAGGCCGGCGAGCGCCGCGGGGTCGAGCTCTATCGTTCGTTCCTGGAGGCCGAGGTGCGGGCCATGGGCAGCGCTGAGGCGGCGGAGTTGACCAAGCTGGCCGAGACGACCTATCGCGACGTCAACATCGCCCTCGCCAACGAGTTCGCGCGTTTTGCCGACACCCTGGGGATCGACATCGAGCGGGTGATCAACGCGGCCAACTCACAACCGTTCTCCCACATCCACCGGCCCGGGGTCGCGGTTGGCGGCCACTGCATTCCCGTCTACCCGCGCCTCTATCTCTCCGGAGACCCCGAGGCGCGGCTGCCCGCCACCGCGCGCGCCGTCAACGAGGCGATGCCCGCCTACGCCGTCGATCTGCTCGCCGCCGAGCTGGGGTCAGACCTGTCGAGCGTGCGCGTCCTCGTGCTCGGCGTGGCCTACCGAGGCGACGTCAAGGAGACGGCCTTCTCCGGCGCCTTCCCGCTCACGGACGAGCTGCGCCGGCGCGGAGCGACGCCGGTGGCCGCCGATCCTCTCTATAGCGACGAGGAGCTCGTGTCGCTGGGCTTCGCGCCCTGGCGGGGCGAGCCCGTCGACGCGGCCATCGTCCAGGCTGATCACTCGCTCTACGCCACGCTGACCGCCGCTGACCTTCCCGGGGTGCGGGCGATCCTCGACGGTCGCGAGGTCCTCGACCTGCAGGCGTGGAGGGCCGCGGGGGTGCGGATTCGCCGCATCGGCCGCGCCTGAGCCGGCGCGCCCCCGGGCGCCCCGGGCCGCTCAGGCCTGTGTGTAGCGGAACGGCAGCGAGTCGGCGATCTCGGCGAGCGACGGAGCCTCCCGGTCGCGCGCGGAGGCCAGCAGCGCATCCCCGTCGGGCCACTCGATGCCGACGCCGGGGTCGTTGAAGGCAAACCCGCTCTCGGCGCCCGGGTCGTAATAGGTCGAGACCTTGTACACGACGTCGGCGAGCTCGGACAGGACGCAGAAGCCGTGGGCGAAGCCGTCGGGCACGTAGAGCTGCCGATGCTCGACGTCGTCGAGGGTGACCGCCTCCCACTGCCCGAACTGCGGCGACCCCAGTCGGATGTCGACGATCACGTCGAGGATCGCGCCCCGGGCGACGCGCACCAGCTTGGCTTGACCGGGCTGGAAGTGCATGCCGCGGACGATCCCCTGGCGCGAGCGCGAGTGGTTGTCCTGGACGAATCCGCTGGCCAGGCCCAGATCCTCAAGTACGCTCTCGCGGAAGGTCTCCACGAAGAAACCGCGTTCGTCGCCGTGGACGGCGGGAGCGAGCAGAGCCGGGCCGGAGAGCTTGGTCGGGAGCGTCTGCATCGCGCGGCGGCTAACCATACCGTTGCCGGCGAGCTCTCAGATCCCACCGCCCGACAGCGCCCGCAGCTGCTCGAGCGTCGTCTCGCGCATGTCGGCGCCGGCGGCGAAGGCCTCGTACCAGTCCACGATGCTGTGCAGCGCGGTCTCCAGCCCGACCAGGGGACGCCAGCCGAGCCGCTGGTGCGCCCGCGTGGAGTCGAGCTTGAGGTAGGCCGCCTCATGCGGGTGAGGCCCGGGATCGGCCTCCCACGCCGGCTTGCCTGACCATCGCTCTCGCATCCGCTCCACGATCCACGACACGGGCTGGGCCTCGTCCTCGTCGGGCCCGAAGTTCCACCCGTCCGCGAACGTCGCGGACTCCGACAGCCCCTGGGCGAGCGCCAGGTACCCGCTGAGCGGGCTGAGCACGTGCTGCCACGGGCGCACCGCGGTGGGATTGCGGATGCGCAGGGTCTCGCCGGTGAGGGCGGCGCGCACGAGGTCGGTCATGAGGCGCTCGGGGGCCCAGTCCCCTCCCCCGATCACATTGCCGGCCCGGGCCGAGGCCACCTGGGGACCCTCCGGATCGGAGAAGAACGACCGGCGGTAGGCGCTGGTCACCAGCTCGGCCGCCCCCTTGGAGCTGGAGTACGGGTCGTGGCCCCCCATCGCCTCGTTCTCGCGGTAGCCCCACTCCCAGCCACGGTTCTCGTAGCACTTGTCCGAGGTGACCACCACGACGGCGCGGACGGCGGGCGCGTCACGGGCCGCGTCGAGCACGTTGACGGTCCCCATCACGTTGACGTCGAACGTCTCGCGGGGGTGCGCGAACGAGTGGCGCACGAGAGGCTGGGCCGCCATGTGGATCACCACCTCGGGAGCCCACGCGCCCATCGCATCAGACACAGCCGCGGCGTCGCGGACGTCAGCCCGGCACTCCTCGCGCATGCCCGCGGCGACCCGCGCCAGCTCATACAGCGCAGGGTCGGTGGGGACATCCACGGAGTAGCCGTAGACCTCCGCGCCCATCTCCTGCAGCCACAACGACAGCCATGCCCCCTTGAAGCCCGTGTGCCCGGTCACCAGCACCCGGCGCCCGCGCCAGAACGGCTCGTCGACCTGCCCGGTGCTCACGGCCACGACCGCCACGGGGCCCGGCCGGCGTCCCACAGGGCCTGCAGCTCGTTGCGATCGCGCAGCGTGTCCATGGGGTGCCAGAAGCCGCGATGCCGGTAGGACGCCAGCTGGCGATCCCGGGCCAGGTTGCGCAGCGGCTCCTGCTCCCACACCGTGTCGTCAGAACCGAGGTACTCCGCCACCGCGGGCGAAAGCACGAAGAAGCCGCCGTTCATCCAGCTCCCGTCGCCGCGCGGCTTCTCCTCGAAGGTGTCAACCAACTCGTCCTCGATCACCATCGCGCCAAAGCGACCCGGAGGCTGCACCGCCGTCACTGTGGCAATGCACTCGTTGCGACGGTGAAACTCGATCAGCGCCTTGATGTCAATATCTGACACCCCATCGCCATAGGTGAAACAAAACGCCTCGTCCTCTTCGAGATACGGCATGACCCGCTTCAGGCGCCCACCGGTCATGGTCACCTCGCCGGTGTCGACAAGCGTCACTCTCCAGGGCTCGGTCGCCGACCGGTGAATCTCCATGTCGCCGCCCGCGAGATCGAAGGTGATGTCGCACGTATGCAGGTAGTAGTTGGCGAAGTACTCCTTGATCATGTAGCCCTTGTAGCCGAGACAGATCACGAAGTCGGTGATCCCGTGGGCGGCATAGATCTTCATGATGTGCCACAGGATCGGCTTGCCGCCGATTTCCACCATCGGTTTGGGTCGGCTGGTGGTCTCCTCGCTGAGCCGCGAGCCGAGTCCACCGGCGAGAATGACAGCTTTCATCAGCCGTGCATTATGCCCTGAGCTCGTCGCTGACTGTCTCGCCGCGCCGCCCGAGCCGCTCCTCGGCACCTCTGGGCCACACCACCGTCCGCTAGCCTCTCGCGCATGAATCCCCGCTGCCGGTTCTGTGGAGCACAGCTCCAAGAGGTGTTCGCCGATCTTGGCATGTCGCCGATCGCCAACCGCTACCTCACCCCCGAGCAGCAGAACACGATGGAGCCGTTCTATCCGCTGCGCGCCTATGTGTGTGGCTCCTGCTTCCTGGTGCAGTTGGAGGAGTTCGAGACCCCCGACGAGATCTTCAGCGACTACGCCTATTTCTCGTCGTACTCGTCAAGCTGGCTGGAGCACAGCCGGCGCTACGTGGAGGCGATGATCGAGCGCTTCGGCCTCGACGGGCAGAGCACCGTGGTCGAGCTCGCCTCCAACGACGGATACCTGCTGCAGTACTTCCGCGAGCGCGACGTCCCGGTGCTCGGGATCGAGCCGGCGGCGAACGTCGCCGAGGTGGCGCGCGAGCGCGGCGTCCCCACCGTGGCCGAGTTCTTCGGCGAGCCCCTCGCCCGACGGCTGGTGAAGGAGAGCGCGGCGGACCTGCTGCTCGGCAACAACGTGCTGGCCCACGTGCCCGACCTCAACGACTTCGTCGCGGGCATGAAGGTCCTGCTCAAGCCGGGCGGTGTGATCACCATGGAGTTCCCCCACCTCATGCGGCTGATCGACGAGAACCAGTTCGACACGATCTACCACGAGCACTTCAGCTACTTCAGCTTCCTCACCGCCCGCCGCGTCTTCGCCGCCCACGGGCTCAAGCTGTTCGACGTGGAGGAGTTGCCGACGCACGGCGGCTCGCTGCGCATCTACGGCGCCCATGACGACGACGCGGGCAAGCCCGAGACCGAGGCGGCGCGGGAGTTGGCCGAGCGCGAGCGTCAGGCCGGCTACGAGGACATCGCCACCTACCGCGCCTACGCCAGTGGCGTGCAGGAGGCCAAGCGCTCGATCCTCACCTTCCTCATCGACATCAAGCGCCAGGGCGGATCCATCGCCGGGTACGGGGCGCCGGCCAAGGGCAACACGATGCTCAACTTCTGCGGCGTCGGCACCGATTTCCTGGACTACACCGTCGATCTCAACCCCAACAAACAGGGGCACCTCCTGCCGGGCAGCCACATCCCGATCTACGCGCCCGACCACCTGCGCGAGACCCGGCCCGACGTGGTCCTCATCCTCCCGTGGAACCTGCGCGAGGAGATCATGGAGCAGCACGCCTACATCCGCGACTGGGACGGCCGCTTCGCCGCCCGGTCGCCGGAGATGCGCCTGCTGGACTGAGCGCCGACGGCGCTCTCAGGCGCGCAGCCAGAGCTGGTTGAAAAACGCTGGCTGGACCGGGTCAGTCCGGCGCAGGTGCAGATACCACGGCGCAGGGAGCTGATAGTCCGCTTCGCGCAGGTCGGTCTGGTCGGCCTCGTTGCGCCATTGTCGCCACTGCTTGAGGAAAACCGCGCGCGAGGACTTGGCAGCCAGCAGCGTCAGGTAGTGAGCCGACTGCCGGGCCGGCATCTCAGGCAAGGTGCTGATGGTCTGAGTCAGGCCGAACCAGCCGTCGGGGAACATCTCTAGCTGGTCAGGCGTGAAGAACGCGACGGTGCCCGGGGTCAGGCGGGGCTCTATGGACGCGAAGTCGGCGTCTGTCGCGTACGGCAGGATGCGGTCCCGGCCGAGCGCCTCTGTGAGGTACCACTGGGCCACGGCCAGCGCCGGTGGGATGTCGAACACGCAGTAGGTGAGGTCATGCGCCTGAGCATGGACGTAGGCGAGCCGCCCATAGCCGGCGCCAACCTCAGCTACTCGGGCGCTGTCGCTGACCGCGCCGGACCGGGCAGCGAAGTTGAACTCGATGATGCTGTTAGCGAGATCCTGGGAGATGAGCCGGCCATCCAGGCACAACGGCACCGGATTGCCGATCTCGGGTTCACTCAGGCGTGAGGTCAGGCCGTGAGTGTCGTGGCGCCCAGCGATATCCCAGAGCTCCCCGACAAACAGCTTGTATCGGCGCGCAGCCGTCGACGAGAGCGAGTAGGTCTCACGGCGATCGGTCGTCCGCAGGCCGGTCATCGGCTCGCCCAGCTGCACGCGCAGTGGGGTCAACGACGGCCTGCGCGACCACGACACGAGAGCGTTGCGAACCTGCGGGTCACGAAGCGAGGTGACCAGCCAGTTGTAGTAGTTGTTGGATACCGTCCGCTTGAAGTTGGCGATGCCCTCACTGCGCAGCATGTCGAGGTTCGCCGCGATCA
>DATJTQ010000114.1:0-12624 GCA_035503355.1 Solirubrobacteraceae bacterium | reverse complement strand
CACTCGCCGACGTGGCGAGCGGGTCGTCCTGGGCGACGACGTCTTCATCTCCGTCCTGGAGGTCTCCGGCCAGACCGTCCGCCTCGGCATCGATGCCCCACGCTCGGTCCGCGTCTACCGCGAGGAGATCTGGCTCGAGGTCAAGCGCGAGAACGAGGCCGCGGCCCACGCCACCGGTTCCGCCCTGCCCGCTGACCTGCCCGCGCCGCTCAAGGGCGCCGACAGTGAGGCGACGCGGTCCAACGTCGTCAAGCCTCAGCAGTAACTTCCGCCGACTCGCTGGCCGTCCGTCAGCGTCTGCGGCACGTCAACGGCTTTTGCAAGGCGGCACGGGCGGCCGCGGCCGGCCCCCTGCACATCGCCGCTTCCTCCGCACTGCCCCGCCGAAAGCCGCAGTCTCGACCCTTAGCGCTGGCCACGCTCAGCGGCCACCATCGCCGCCGCCTGCACCCGCGTCCGCGCCCCCAGCTTCGTCGCGGCATTCCGGACGTGCGTGCGCACCGTCTCGAGCGACAGGAACAGCTGCGCCGCGATCTCCGGGCCCCGGTAGCCGTCGGCCAGCAGCTCCAGCACCTCGCGCTCGCGCGGGCTGAGCTCCGCCACGCGGCGCGCCGCGTCGGTCTCGGCCACCAGAGCGGCCACCGAGGGGTCCACGAACCGGCCACCCCCCGCCACCGTCCGCAGGGCCTCCATCACCGTCGCCACCGGTGAGGCGGTCAGCACCAGCCCCGGCGCCCCGAGCCGGGAGGCGGCCCGCAGCGCCCCGGAGGGGGCGCCCCAGCGGGTGCTGAGGACCAGCGGGGCCCCGTCGCCGGCCTCGAGCGCCGCTTTGGCCAGCGCCACCCCGTCGCCACGGCAGCGGCAGATCTCCACCAGGGCCACGTGATGGCCACCTGTGCGCAGGTCTGCCAAGGCTTGGTCAGGGTTGTCGGGTGCGACCGTGACCCCGAAGCCGGCGTCCGCCAGGACGAGCTCCATGCCGCGCCGCGCGGTCACCTGGTCGTCGACGATGAGCACCTCGAGCCGGTTGGCCTCCATCACACCTCCTCCCGACGTTGCTGGGCCCTATCAGGACACACATCTACCGCAAAATGGGGATGGGCGAAACCCCGGATCTGGACGACATAAATCCGGGGTGATCAGCGACCTTCACCCCGGCCGGAAGTCCGCCGTATGGGCCCGGCATTTCCCTCGAAGCAGAATCGGACCAAAAGTGGGTGTAATGGCTACTACGGAACGTGCCGGTCGGTTGTCGGCTGAGCAGTCCCTTGAACTGTGGCGTGAGTACCAGCGGACCGGCGACCCCCGCCTCCGCGACCGCCTCGTGTTGACCTTCGCCCCGATGGTCAAGTACATCGTCTACCGCAAGGTTCGCGAGATGCCGGCCCGCTGCGAGGTCGATGACTTCATCTCGTGCGGCCTGGAGGCGCTGATCAAGTCGATCGATCGCTACGACCCGGACAAGGGCGCCACGCTGGAGCAGTTCGCCTGGACCCGGATCCACGGCGCGGTGCTCGACGAGCTGCGCCGCAACGACTGGGCGCCGCGCTCCCTGCGTCGCTGGGACCGCGAGATGGCCAAGGCCCGTGACAACTTCTTCCACCTCTACGGCCGCCGCCCCACCCGCGAGGAGCTGGCCGACGCGCTCGGCATCGAGGTCAAGGTCCTCGTCCGTCACCAGGACGAGCTGGCCCAGGCTTCGGTGGGCTCACTCAACGCGCTCGTCAACGGCGAAGAGGACCAGGCCACCGAGCGCATCGACACCCTCATCTCCGAGGACACCGACGCCGATCCTGAGCACTTCGCCGTCACCGGCGAGGCCAAGGAGCGGTTCCGCGAGGCCTTCGAGTGCCTGGCCCCGCGCGAGCGCAAGATCGCGGTGCTCCTGTACGTCTACAACCTCACGCTGCGCGAGATCGGCGAGATCCTCGGCGTCACCGAGAGCCGCGTCTGCCAGCTGCACGCCCAGATCCTCAAGACCCTGCGCGCCCGGCTGGCCGCCGACGAGCAGCTCTTCACCGTCGTCGCGGCCTGAGCCGCACCACCCGCCCGCCGCCCGCCGGCCGCTGAACGCCGCGGCCGGCCGGTGAAGGCCCGCCTCACACTCGGCTGCGACCGGGCTGAGAAGCATTGGGCGGACCGCGCCGGCGACCTGGATATCGCGGGAAACGCGCAGGGCGCCCGCAGGTTTCCCGCGAAAACCATGTGAGGGATGGATATCGCGCCAAACCTTCTCCGGCCGGTGCGGTTTCCCGCGATATCCAGGTCATGGGCTTGCCGTGGGATGCCGATCCACCCGCACTCTCCCCTGCCACGGCACATCCGCGCCGACGCCAACGTGCCGCGAGGGCGACGCTAGGACGGGTAGTCGTAGAAGCCCTTGCCGGTCTTGCGGCCGTGGTGGCCTGACACCACCATCCGTTTGAGCAGCGGGGTGGGCGCGTACTCGGGCCGCTTGAACTCCTCATAGAGCGAGTCGCAGATGGCGTAGAGGACGTCGAGGCCGATGAAGTCGCACAGGGTCAGGGGCCCCATGGGGTGCCCGCAGCCCAGTCGCATCCCGTCGTCGATGTCTTCGCGCGTGGCGAAGCCGTCCTCGTACATGCGCACGGCGGCCATCAGGTAGGGGACGAGCAGCATGTTGACGATGAAGCCCGAGCGGTCCTTGGTCCGGATCGGCTGCTTGCCCATCTCGGTGGCCAGGCTCTCGGCCACCGAGACCGTCTCGTCGGCGGTGTCCAGCGCCACCACCACCTCGACGAGCTTCATCACCGGCACCGGCGAGAAGAAGTGCAGCCCGATCACCCGCTCCGGGCGCCGCGTCCACGCGGCCAGCTCGGCGATCGGGATCGAGGAGGTGTTGGAGGCCAGGAAGCGCGCCTCCGGCAGCGCCTCGTCCAGGCGCTGGAAGAGCTTGCCCTTGACCCGCGGGTCCTCGGTCACCGCCTCCAGGACCGCGTCGACGCCTGCGAGGTCATCGAAGTCGCTCGAGTAGGCGATCCGCCCGGTCAGCTCCTCGGCGCTCTCGGCGGTGAGCTTGCCGCGGGCGACGGCCCGGTTCACCGATACCGCCAGTCGTTCGCGGGAGCGCTTGAGCGGCGCCGCCTCGGGCTCGAAGATGGTGACGTCGATGCCCGCCGAGGCGGCCGATTCGGCGATGCCCGAGCCCATGAAGCCGGCCCCCACCACGGCCACCCGCGAGACGGTATCGCCGGCCATCAGCAGCCTCCCAGCTTGCGCAGGCGTGCGCGGTAGGTCTGCATGTCGCGGTGGATGAAGTCGGAGTGGGTCTGGGTGCGCAAGGAGGGCACGTCCTCGTGGTGGTAGGGACTGGAGAGGCTTTCCGCGTGGCCGATGACGTCGCGGGTCCGGATATTGAAGCGGCACTGCAGCCAGTGCACGAGCTTGAGGCTGGACCTCATCTGAGGCGCATCGCCGAGCACCTGGGCGTCGCTGAAGCCGACGTGCTCGATCCCGATCGCCGTCCAGTTCAGCCCGACGGTGTGGCGGCACATCGTCTGCAGCGACACCAGCTGATGGATGGTGCCGTCCGAGTCGATGACGAAGTGCGCGCAGTCGGCGGGCAGCTCGTGCAGCTCGGAGTCCGGGACGTCGTTGGCGAAGGTGTTGAACGTCGAGGTGTAGCTCGCGTCGGTGTAGTGGATGACGATCACGTGGGGATGGATCAGGCGCCACGTGGGCTTCATGAACGACCCGTAGTGGCGACGCGCGTAGGCGGTCATCTGGGCCTTGCGCGCTGCGCCGAACGGGATGGGGTCCCACACGATCCGCGGCTTGGCCGCGGTGCTCGACGCCACCGCGGGCGATCCGGCGCCGAGCGCCGCCGCGACGATCGCCGCCACCGCCACCAACCACCTCGTCATTGCTACAGCGTGGCACGTCGGCCGCTTCTATCCTGCGCCCTCGTGAAGCCCGTCCTCATCATCACCCATCTGCCCGACCGCCAGGACGGGATCGTGCGCCA
The DNA here is from genome assembly GCA_035503355.1 of Solirubrobacteraceae bacterium. Taxonomy (GTDB): domain Bacteria; phylum Actinomycetota; class Thermoleophilia; order Solirubrobacterales; family Solirubrobacteraceae; genus Palsa-465. The sequence goes on along the minus strand of DATJTQ010000114.1, from coordinate 8,639 downwards.
GTCACTGCACGACGCCGGGCGCGCGGTGATCGAGCGCAACCCCGGCGACGCGGAGCCGCTGCCGGCGGCCGGCGAGGTCGGCGGCGTGGTCACCCTCGGCGGGCGCCAGAGCGCCACCCGGGTGGCCGAGGATCCCTTCCTCGTCGCCGAGGTCCGGCTGCTGCAGAGCGCGCTTGACCAGGGCGTCCCGGTGCTCGGCATGTGCCTGGGCGCCCAGCTGCTGGCCGTGGCCGCCGGCGGCGCGGTCACCTACTCGGGCCACATGAACGCGGGCTGGCCGGAGCTGCGCACCCTGCCCGCGGCGGCGGAGGACCCCCTGTTCGCCGCGTTCCCTGAGCGGCTGCCGGTGCTGGCCTGGCACGAGGACATCATCGAGATGCCGCCGCAGGCCACCGAGCTGGCCGTCACCCCGGGGCCCGGCGCGGCGCTGTTTCGCGTGGGCGACAGCGCGTGGGGCAGCCAGGCGCACCTCGAGCTCACCCCGGCGATGCTGATCGAGGGCTGGACCGTTGACCCGGCCGACATCGTCGAGATCGAGGGGGCCGGGCACCGCATCGACGACTTCCGGGCTCAGAGCCGTGACCACCTGGTCGCCCAGATGGCCGCGGCCCGGCCCATGTTCACCGCCTTCGGGCGGCTGCCTACTTCTTCGCTTTCCTCTTCGGCAGCTTGAGCGTCAGCGTCCGCTTGGTCTGAGTCGTGTGCTTCTGCACGGTCTCGGAGAACACGCCGCTGATCTTCACGTGGCCCTTCTTCGAGGCCAGGAACCTCTTGCCGGCGCGCGACAGCTTGACCGCGAGCTTCTTGGCGCCCTTCTTGGTGATGGAGAACTTGCCCTTGCCGAGGGTGACGGTCTTGGCCTTGCCCTTCTTGGCGGCCACAGCGGCGGTGTGGCCGCTCACCGAACCGGGCCCCGGTGCGGTGAGTGTGATGGTCACCGTGCACGGGAACGCGGAGCAGGTGACGCTGACGGTCACCGCCGAGCCGTTGGAGGTGGCCCCGCCCCCCACTGACGCCGGCGCGATCGCGTCGGTCGCCTTGAATGACTGCGCGAACACCGATCCGTTGGAGAACCAGGCCAGCCACCCCTGGCCGCCGCCGTTGACCGAGCTGTCGATGTCGTTGATGTTCCCGCCGCTGTCGGAGTCAAGCCCCGCGCCGGCCCACGTCTTGCCGCCGTCGGCGCTGTAGGACAGCTCGACCTTGCCGAGCGATCCGCCCAGCAGATAGGTGGCGTAGACGCCGCCCGCGCCGTCCTGGTTGACCGCCGGGTACAGCTCGCCCGCGGTGCCGTTGACCGTCGTCAGCGGCGTGTCGAACTTGTCGGTCGCGGCGTCGAAGCGGTGGTAGACGACGGTCTTGTTGGCCAGGTCGTCGGCGAGGACGCCGAAGCCGCTGGGGCCGCCGCCGACGGCGGTGTACTCCAGGTTGCAGTCGGCCTGGGTCACCGGGACCCGCCACGCGGTGTCGGGCTGGCCCGGCGAGACGTTGTAGTCGTTGGACGTGCTCTGGTTGCCGGACCCGTAGACGAACGCGTCGCCGAAGGTGTCGGGGCACCCGAGCGGGCCGGTGGTCTCCGCCGTGTCCCACACGCCCATCACGCCGCCGTTCGCACCCGCCGAGATCGACGCGAAGTTGCCCGGCGGGTTGCCCAGCTGGTCGGCGTCGGTACTGGGCTGGAGCGTCGCGAAGCCCGTGCCGCAGGCGACGGTTGAGCACTCCGGCGCGTTGGCCAGCGGGAAGGCGTTGAAGGTGGGCGGCCCGGAGGCGGTGACCCAGCCGAAGCCGAGCTCGCCGGTGCCGGGCAGGATGACGCCGCCCACCGGGACGGTGTCGCCACCGAGGATGCCGTTGCTCACCGAGAACCCGTTGGCCTGCTGCGCCCAGGTGGCGCCGCCGTCGGTGGACTGCCACTCCTGGACGGGCTGGTAGTCCGCCGGCGTCTGGCCCGACACGCCGAACACGTCGGCCAGGATGACCAGCGTCGAGCCGTCGCTGAGCACGCGGACGGCGTCGACGTGGTTGGTCGACCCGGCGGTGGCCAGGGTGCCCGAATGCGAGCACGTGGTGGCGCCGACCGGCAGCACGCAGTACTGCACGAGGTCGGGCGCACCTCCGACATCCTTGTCGTTGGCCCACCCGATGATCGCGTTGCCGGTCGAGTCCACCGCGACCGATGGACCCGGTGGCTGGATGTCGAGCGGCGAGGCGATGTTGACCGCCTTGCCCGCCGCCAGTGCACTGGCCGACAGTGTCAGGGCCAGCACCACGGCCAGGCCGCAGATGCGCCATACCGGTCCGCCGACGGCCGTGCGCCGAGGTTTACGCCACATACCCGATCCCCTTTGTTCGATCCCGTTGAAGGCGTCGCACCCCAGGCCCGAGCGCGCCACCGCCGAACATCCTACATCCAGTGCGTTGTCCGCGGAAGTCAGCCGTCGACGAACCGCAGGCGCGGTGCCGTCTGGCCCCCGCCGGCGGTGAACATCGCGGTCGCGCGGTTGAGCTCGAAGGTGAGGGTCCTGCCGTCCTCGGCCACCACCTCGACCCGCCGGCCGCCCTCGGCGACCGCGCTCACCGTCCCCGCCACGGTGGACCCGAGGTAGTCGATGAGCACCGGGCCGCCCACCTGGGGCATCGCGCGCAGCGGCACGCGCCCCGCCGGCTCAGCGTGCCGCGCCGGCGCTCAGCACGGCCTCGAGGGCCTCGCCGATGGTGGTGGCCATCAGCTCGATCTCCTCGGGGGTGATCGTCAGCGGGGGCGACATGGCCAGGCCCGCGCCCAGCGGCCGGGTCAGCAGGCCGCGTTCGCGCGTGGCCGCGAACACCTCGGCGACGATGGTGGACCCCGCTTCGAGGTCGAGGCCGACGGCGCCCATCAGCCCGGTCCCCCCGCGGATCTCGGTGACCAGCTCGTGCTCGCGCAGCCGCAGCAGGGCGTCGCGCAGCGCGCCCTCGAGCGCGGCGCCGCGCCCGATGAGGTTCTCGCCCTCCAGGATGTCGAGGTTGGCCAGTCCGGCCGCACAGCAGGCGGGGTGGCCGGCGTAGGTGGCGCCGTGGCGGAACATGTGGCCGGGCTCAGCCCAGAAGGGCTCGGCCACGCGGGCCGAGGCCACCACGCCGCCCAGCGGCAGGTACCCGCTGGTGACGCCCTTGGCGAACACGATCATGTCGGGCTCCAGCTGCCAGCGCTCAACGCCGAACCAGGTGCCCAGCCGTCCGAAGCCGCAGATCACCGAATCGGCGATGAAGAGAATGTTGTGCTCCTCGCACAGGGCCGCGGCGCCCTCGAGATAGCCGTCGGGCGGGGGATAGACGCCGCCGGCGCCGATCACCGGCTCGGCGAAGAAGGCCGCGACCCGCTCGGAGCCGAGCCGCAGGATCTCCTGCTCGAGTGCGGCCACCGAGTCATAGGGCACCGTCGAGGTGTCCATCACCAGTGGACCGAAGCCGACGCGGTTGGGCTCGATGCCGCCCAGCGAGGTCCCGAAGGCGTTGGTGCCGTGATAGGCCGCCGAGCGGTTGATCATGTGGACCTTGTCGGGGTGGCCCTGCACCGACCAGTACTGGCGCGCCAGCTTGGCCGCGGTGTCGATCGACTCCCCGCCGCCGGTGGTGAAGAACACGCGCGCGTCGGGCATGGGGGCGTGCTCGGACAGCCGCGCGGCGAGCTCCACCGCGGGCTCGTTGGCGTAGTCGCCGAAGGTCGAATAGGCATCGAGCTTGAGCATCTGCTCGCGGACGCGATCGGCGATCTCGGTCCGGCCGTGGCCGGCGTTGGCGTACCACAGGCTGGCGGTGCCGTCGAGGTAGCGCCGGCCGTCGGTGTCATAGACCCAGACGCCTTCGGCGTGATCGATGACCAGCTCGTGGCCGCTCACCGCGTTCATGTCGGAGAACGGATGCCAGAAGCGGGTGGACTTCCCGTTGGTGGATGAGGCAGCGGACATGCCCGTGACCCTACAGGCCACGGGCTGCCAGCGAGGTCAGATGTTCATGGCCTGCGACGCCATTCTGGCGCCCTCCAGGCGGGCCGAGATCTTCTCCATGGCCACGTCACGCGCAAAGTCCGGCGAGCCGTGCCTGGGCTTGACGTCGCGGCTGAACGGAGAGAAGCCGCAGTCGTCGGTGGCGCCGAGCATGTTCATCGGGATGTACTGCGAGGCCATCATCAGCTCGTCGCGGACGTGCTCGGCGGTCTCGACCTCGGGGTTGAGCGGGTTGATGACCCCCATGAAGCACATCTGCGACACCCCGTCGGCGTCGTCGCGCCGGTACTTGCCGCACATGCGGTAGACGCTCTCGCGATCCTCCTCAGACGCGCACTGGATGAGGAAGTAGCCCGCGTTCATGTCGAACATGTGCTCCAGCAGCATCTCGTAGGGGACCTCCTTGGAGTGCACGGAGTCGCAGTCGCCGCCGGGGCAGGTGTGGACGCCGATGTTCGTCCGCTCCTCGGGGGTGAAGCGCGCGAACAGCCGGTTGTTGAGATCGATGAAGTCCTGGAGCATGTTGCGGCCCGTCCAGGGATTGCGCGAGTCGTTCTTGTTGGCCAGGCGACCCTCGGTGAAGTCCACCGACACCCGCACCGCGCCCGCGTCGAAGCATTGGCGGATGTCCTTCTCGGCCTCGTCGACGCAGTCGGCCAGGAACTGATCACGCGTGTAGCCGTCGATCTCGCCGTCCAGGGGATAGAGGAGCATCATCATCGACGGGGAGATGACCGCCTGCTTGACGGGATGGCTGGCGATCTTCTTGTTCTTGGCCACGAACTCCGAGGCATACGTCTTGTAACGGAACGGGCCTTGGGTGATCCGCGGTAGCTGGCGGTTGTGGCCGTCGTCGAAGATGGCGAAGAACTGCCCGTCGCCCGCCAGTCCGTCCGCGAGGCCGGTGCCGGCGAGCGTGTCGGTGATGTTGTAGGTGGCAAAGCTCGATTCGCGCTGCTCGCCGTCGGTGACGACGGGCTCGCCGGTCGCCTCCAGCCGTTTGATCGAGTCCTCCGCAGCGGCATCCTGGGCCGCCTGGAGCTCATCGAACGAGATCTTGCCCTCGTCGTAGTCGGCGTAGGCCTGCTGCAACGACATCGGGCGCGGTAGCGACCCGACGAGCTCGGTGGGAATGGGCACGTGTGTCCTCTCCGTCCTGAGGATGATGAGCCGGCGAGACTGACCGGTCTCCCTCGTGGCAACATACTCCCGGCCCACGGGGCCGTCAAGGCACCGCGCACGCCACGCGAGCCCCGGCGCCGGCAGCTCGTTGTTCTCCCGGCCGCTAACCTGCGCGGCCGCGAGAACAGAGACGAAAACAGAGAAAGGGAGGCCCCCGGATGGCCCCACCCGCGAGGCAGTACCTCTTCACTTCCGAGTCGGTCACCGAGGGACACCCCGACAAGGTCGCCGATCAGATCTCCGACGGCGTGCTCGACGCAGTGCTGGCCCAGGACCCCACCGGTCGTGTGGCCTGCGAGACGCTGGTCAACACCGGCCTCGTCGTCGTCTCGGGCGAGATCTCCACGACGGCGGTCTTCGACGTCCAGGACATCGCGCGCGAGACGATCGAGAAGATCGGCTACACCGACGCCTCGCTCGGCTTCAGCGCGGGCTCCTGCGCCGTTCTGAACGCCGTCGACAAGCAGTCCGCCGACATCGCCCAGGGCGTCGACGCGGCCTATGAGACCCGCCAGAACGGACACGACGCCTCCCACCCTGACGAGTTCGACCTCGCCGGTGCCGGTGACCAGGGGATGATGTTCGGCTACGCCACCTCAGAGACGCCCGAGCTGATGCCGCTGCCGATCGCGCTGGCGCACCGGCTGGCCCGCCGTCTGGCGCAGGTCCGCAAGGACGGCACGCTGGACTACCTGCGGCCCGACGGCAAGACGCAGGTGAGCGTCCGCTACGCCGACGGGGTGCCCGTGGGCATCGAGAAGCTGCTCATCTCCACCCAGCACGCCGAGGGCGCGGAGTCGGCGTTGCGCGAGGACCTGTGGGAGCACGTCGTCGTGCCCGAGCTCCCCGCCGAGCTCTACGAGGAGGCCACGCTGCGCGCCGACTTCCTCGTCAACCCCACCGGCCGCTTCGTCATCGGCGGCCCCGTCGGCGACTGCGGGCTGACCGGGCGCAAGATCATCGTCGACACCTACGGCGGCATGGCCCGTCACGGCGGCGGTGCCTTCAGCGGCAAGGATCCCTCCAAGGTCGACCGCTCAGCCGCCTACGCCGCACGCTGGGTGGCCAAGAACATCGTCGCCGCCGGCCTGGCCGACCGCGCCGAGGTGCAGGTGGCCTACGCCATCGGCGTGGCCCGCCCGGTCTCGATCATGGTCGAGACGTTCGGCACCGAGGCGGCGGGGCTCTCGCCCGAGCGCATCGAGGCGCTGGTCTCCGATCGCTTTGACCTGCGCCCGGCGGCCTTCCGCCAGCGACTGGATCTGCACCGTCCGATCTACCAGCAGACCGCCGCCTATGGCCACTTCGGCCGCGACGAGGCTGACTTCACCTGGGAGCGCACCGACGAGGCCGAGGCCCTGCGCGACGCCGCCGGCCTCAGCGCGGAGGTCGCCGCGTGACCATCACCGTCGTCGGATCGATCGCTTACGACGCCGTCGAGACGCCCTTCGGCGTCCGTGAGCGGATGCTCGGCGGCGCGGCCACGCATTTCGCGCTGGCCGCGTCGGTGCTGCACGACGTGCGGCTCGTGGGGCCGGTGGGCGACGACTTCGGCGACGCCGACCTCGCCGTGCTCCAGACCCGCGGGTCCAACATCGACGACGTCGAGCGCGTCGCCGGCGGCAAGACCTTCTTCTGGAAGGGGAAGTACGGCTGGGACCTCAACACCCGCGAGACCCTCGACACGCAGCTCAACGTGTTCGAGCACTTCGCGCCGAAGCTGTCGCAGGCCTCCCGCGACTGCGACGTCCTCTTCCTGGCCAACATCCAGCCCGGTCTGCAGCTGCAGGTCCGGGAGCAGTGCGCACAGGCACAGTTCGTCGCCCTTGACTCGATGAACCTGTGGATCGACATCGCGCGCGATGAGCTGCTGGAGATCATCGGGCGCGTCGACTGCCTGATGCTCAACGACGAGGAGCTGCGCCAGCTCACCGGCAAGCCCAACCTCATCTCGGCGGCTCACGACATCCTCGGATGGGGTCCCACCGTGGTGGTGGCCAAGCAGGGTGAGTACGGCTCGTCGCTCATCACCAAGGACGACTTCTTCGCCCTCCCCGCGTATCCGCTGCACGAGGTCATCGATCCCACCGGAGCGGGCGACACCTTCGCCGGCGGCTTCGTCGGCTTCATCGCCAGCCAGATCGGCGGCGGCGTGACCACGCCGGTGCTACGCAACGCCATGGCCTACGGGACGGCCATCGCATCCTTCAACGTCGAGCAGTTCGGGACCGAGGGCGTGGTGGACGTCGACGTGGCGGCGGTGCGCCAACGGGTCGACGATCTCTACGCCTTCGCGCACTTCGAGCCGATCGACGTCGCCCTGAGGGCCTAGCCGGCGCCGCTGAGGGCGCGCCTGGGCGGTCGCGCTACGCCGCGATCCCGCCCGCGCCCTCCGCGACCTGGCCCGGCGGCCCCGAGGCCGCGGCGGCGAGCAGGGCCCCTCCCATCTGCTGGGCCCGGCGGGCGGCGTCGCGGTCCCCCTCGCCGGCGGCGACGATCGATCCCTTCATCAGAATGTGCCATTGGCGGGCAAAGCCGCCCGGGTCGGCGATGCCGGCGTCGATGGCCAGCTCCCTGACGAAGCCGCGGATGCGCGCCAGGTAGGTCGCGGCGGCCTGATGGAGCGGATGATCGGGCGCCGGGTGCTCGAGCATGACGTTGATGAACGAGCACCCCTCGAAATCCGGCTCGCGAAACCACTCGTCGAAGACGTCGAAGATGGCCAGCAGCCGCCGGCGGGGCTCGCGTTCGCGGCGTTGCACCTCGGCGGCCAGCCAGCCGTAGGTCCACACCTCCTCGCGTCGTTCGAGGAAGGCCAGCACCAGCTCCTGCTTGGAGCCGAAATGGCGGTACAGCGTCTGGCGGGCGACCCCGGAGCGCTCGATGATGGCGTCGATGCCCACCGCCTGCACGCCGTGGTGGGCGAACAGCTCGTAGGCGGCCGTGACCAGCCGCTCCCGTACCTCCGACACACCGCGAGGCTACCAGCGACCGCAGGGCCGCCGGGGTCGCCTGGGGGCTAGGCGGCCGCGGCGGCGCCCGGGATCTGCTCGGGGGCGGCGATGATCTCGAACAGCCGGTCCAGGCCCAGCACGGAGAGCACTCGGTCGACGGCCAGGCACCCGCGGATGATGAAGAACCGCGTGCCCTGGCGCCGGCAGTGGCGCTCGGCGTTGATGAGGGCGTGGACGCCCGTGGAGTCCATGAAGGTGAGCCCGCGCAGGTCGGCGGCGAGCGCCTCGGGGTGGCGGTTCAACGCGCGTTCGAACCCGGCCACCACCTGCTTCTCGCTCTGCAGGTCCAGCTCGCCGAGCAGCATGACCATCGCGGCGGCTCCGATCGCGACTTCCTCAGTGCGGAAATGCGGCGGTTCCAGGCGTCCCATACAGGCACTATACACGACATTTGAGTCGCGTATTGCATTACCGGATAAATCTTTCGCTAACATCGCGTGCATGGCACCGTTCG
>DATJTQ010000113.1:0-8241 GCA_035503355.1 Solirubrobacteraceae bacterium | reverse complement strand
CCGCGGGTCTGAGCCGGGAGGTAGAGCTCGGCGTCGCGGATGGGCATCGAGGAGGCGACGACGAGGGTGGCCTCCGGTGGCATCTGCTCGCCGAGGACTCGCGCCGTCAGCGGCTCAGACAGCGCCGCTGTCTGGGCCAGGCCGTCGGTGAGGGCGGCGCCGGCCGCCGCGTCGGCCTCGCGCCACGCCGGGAGCCACGTCGGGTCCCCGTCCGTGGCGTCGGCGCTGAGGCCGTCGAGCACCGCCACCGGGTCGGCGCGGTCGATCTCGCCGACCACGGCCGCGGGGTCCTGCCACGCGGTCTCGGGGTCGAGGGCGAGCTGGTCGGTCTCGTTCAACGAGGACAGCCAGGCCCGCAGCGGCTTGGAGGTGGGGAGATCGCCGACGCGGACGACGAGGTCGGGGGCGACCCGGCGCGCGAAGCCGGGATCGCGCAGCAGGAGGTCATAGGTGGCGATCGCGCTCGCGCCGTGGCGCGCGCCCGACAGTGGGTCAGCCAGCAGCGGCCAGCCCAGTCGCTCCGCCGCCCGGGCGGCGGCGTCGCCGAGGCCGGTGGCGCGCTCGTCGCGCCCGGCGACGATGACCCCACGCGCCGGCACGGCCCGCGTGGCTGGGGCGGACGGCGGTGGCCCGGTGGTGAGCTGGACCCACGGGCGGTCCCCGGCGCGACCGGGCACCGGGTCCACGGGCAGCGGGCCGTCGAGCACCAGGGGCTCGCGCAGCGGGAAGTTGAGGTGGACCGGGCCGGGGCGGCCGGTCACGGCGGTGGCGTAGGCGCGGCAGGCCAGCTGGCGGATCCAGCGCAGCGTGTCGGGCGTGGCGGTGTCGACGCCGACCTCGCAGAACCACTTCACGGCGTCCCCGTAGAGCTTGATCTGGTCAATCGCCTGTCCGGCACCCACGTCGCGCAGCTCGGGCGGCCGGTCGGCGGTGAGGACGATGAGGGGCACGCGCGCATGGGAGGCCTCGATGACCGCGGGCGCGTAGTTGGCCGCGGCGGTCCCGGAGGTACACGTCAGGGCCACCGGCCTCCCGCTCGCCTTGGCGGCGCCGAGGGCGAAGAAGGCGGAGCAGCGCTCGTCGATGTGCGACCAGGTGGCGATCCGCGGCTCGCGGGCCAGCGACAGCAGGATCGGGGTGTTGCGCGAGCCGGGGGAGGTGCAGGCATGCTCGAGCCCGCACCGGGCGAGCTCGTCGCAGAAGGCGCGCAGCAGGAGGTAGGTGTCGGTTGCGGTCATGATGGGGTGATGGCGCCCGACCTCGTCTTGCTCCACGGCTTCACCAACACCGGGGCGAGCTGGGACGAGGTCCTGGCGGCGCTGCCAGAACGCTACCGGCCGGTGGCGCCCGACATCCGTGGGCACGGCACGGCCTCGTCGGTGCGCCCGGTGACGCTAGCCGGGGTGGTGAGTGACCTGAGCGCGCTGGCGACGGAGCCGTTCGAGCTCGTTGGCTACTCGATGGGCGGCCGGCTGGCCCTGCACGTGGCCCTGGCGCTGCCGGCGCGCGTGCGCCGGTTGGTGCTCATCGGCGCCAGCCCGGGCATCGAGGACCCGGCCGCGCGGGCGCAACGCCGCGCGGCCGACGATGCCCTGGCCGACGAGGTCGAGGCGATGACGATCGAGGCCTTCGCCGACCGCTGGGCGCAGACCGCGGTGCTGGCCGACCAGCCGCCGGCGGTGCAGGCCGCGATTGGAGCGCAGCGGCTGCGGAGCACTCCGGCGGGACTGGCGGCCGCCCTGCGCGGGCTGGGCACGGGGGCGCTGCCCTCGCTGTGGCATCGCCTGGGGGAGGTGCCGCCCCGCGTCGAGATCGTGGTGGGCGAGCGCGACGCGAAGTTCCAGGCGCTCGGGCGCGAGATGGCGGCGGCGCTTCCCGACGGCCACGTGCACGTGATCGGCGGGGCGGGTCACGCCGTGCACCTGGAGCAGCCCGAGCGGGTGGCGCAGGTGATCGCGCAGACCGGCGCGTAGTACCAGTCGCCGTCAGTACCAGTCGCGCAGCCCGGGGCCCAGTCCGGGGCCGTCGGGGGGCGCGATCGAGCCGCGGACCGGTGCCAGCGGATCGGGACCGTGGGCAAAGAGCCCCAGCGTGGCCAGGCCGCAGGCCCGGGACGGCGCGATCACCGCGGCGGCGTGCAGCGCGGCGGCGATCCCGAGAGGCCCGTCGAGCGTCGAGGCCAGGTACACGTCATAGCCGACGGCGCGGGCCCGTGCGGCGGCCTCGATGGTGCCCGAGATCCCGCCGCAGCGCCCGACCTTCAGGCACATGGCGTCGGCGGCCGGCCGCAGGAACGCGTCGGGGTCGGCGGCGGACTCGTCCAGAGCCAGCCCGTAGTCGAGCTGGCCGGTGGCCCACAGCGCCCGGATCTCCTCGACGCCGGATACGGGCTCCTCGCACAGTTCGATCCCCGTGGCCTCGAACATCGGGAGCGCCACCGCGGCCTCGTCGAGCGACCACGCGCCGTTGGCGTCGATGCGGATGGCGAGGTCGGGGCCGCCGAAGGCGCGGACCGCGGCCAGCCGGCCGGCGTCGTCGCCGATGGCCACCTTGACCTTGACCGTGCCGTAGCCCTCGGCGCGGGCGGTGGCCGCCTCGTGGGCCGCGCCCGAGCGGTCGCTGGAGGCGATCGTCCAGTTGACCTCGACGGGCCCCGGCTGGTCGGCGCCGAGCAGACGCCACACCGGCTCACGGGTGCGGCGGCCGGCCAGGTCCCACAGGGCGAGATCGATGGCGGCCAGCGCCTGGGAGATCACGGTGGCCTCCGCGCAGCGAGCCAGCACGTCGGCGATCGGCGTGGCGTCGCGATAGGCGGCGAGCACCGGCGCGCAGGCGTCGAGAGCGGCGCGGACCTCGGTGAGCGAGACGCCGTCGTAGGACTCCAGCGGCGCTGCCTCGCCGTAACCGGTGAGGCCGTCGGCGGCCTCGAGCTCGATGACCAGGAGATCGCGATCGGTGACGGTGCCGTGGCCGGCGGCGAACGGGGCCCGCAGGGGGATGGTGATGGGGGTCACGGTGAGCTTCACCGACGGGCGGGGGTCAGCGGCTGAGCAGCAGGCCGGCCGAGAGCAGCATGCAGAAGGCGAGCTGGAGCATCCCGCTCTGCGCCAGCGCGCCGTTGAGCGCCGGGCCGTCGGTGCGGGTGCGCACGATCCGGACCACGGCGGTGGCCAGGGGCAGGGTCAGCCAGGGCAGCAACACCCAGGCGGTGGTGGGGCCGAACACCCAGGTGACCGGCGCCAGGACGTAGGCCAGGTAGATCACCGCCGCGTGCATGGTGCGGGTCCGCTCACGGCCGAGCTTGACTGCGAGCGTGCGCTTACCGGCGCGGCGGTCGGAGTCGATGTCGCGCACGTTGTTGACGACCAGGATGCCCGCGGCGAGCAGGCCCACCGGCACGGCCAGCGCGAAGGCCTCCCAGTCCAGCGACTTGACCTGGACGAAGTAGGACCCGGCGACGGCCACCACGCCGAAGAACAGGAAGACGAACACCTCGCCGAGCCCCTCATAGCCGTAGGGCCGCGGTCCTCCGGTGTAGCCGACGCCGGCGAGGATCGAGGCCGCGCCCACGATGAGCAGCTGCCAGCCGGCCACCGCGATGAGGTAGATCCCGAACAGGACGGCCAGGCCGAAGCTCACGTAGGTGGCGATGAGCACCTGGCGTGGCGGGACCAGCCCGCCGGCGGTGACCCGGACGGGTCCGAGGCGATCCTCGGCGTCGGCGCCGCGCCGTGCGTCGGAGTAGTCGTTGGAGAGGTTGGTGCCCACCTGGATGAAGAGCGCGCCCAGCAGGGCGGCCACGAAGCGCAGCGGATGAAAGACGTGGGCGAAGCCGGCCAGGGCGGTCCCGACGAGAACGGGGGCCACCGCGGCGGGCAGGGTCCGCGGGCGCGCCGCCATCAGCCAGATCCGGAAGCCGCTCATCGATCGCGCTCAGGTGTGCTCGGCCCTAGGGGCGGCGCGGGAACTTCGAGAAGTCGGGCCGGCGCTTCTCCAGGTAGGCGTCGCGCCCCTCCTGGGCCTCCTCGCTCATGTAGAAGAGCAGGTTGGCGTCGTGGGCCAGCCATTGGATCCCGGCCATGCCGTCCTCGTCGGCGTTGAAGCTGGCCTTGAGCATGCGCAGGGCGAACGGTGAGAGGGCGAGCATCTCCCGGCACCATTTGACCGTCTCGGCCTCGAGCTGGTCCAGCGCGACCACCGTGTTGACCAGGCCCATCTCCAAGGCCTGCTGTGCGTCGTACTGCCGGCACAGGAACCAGATCTCCTTGGCCTTCTTGGGGCCGACCAGGCGCGAGAGGATGCTGGCCCCGAACCCACCGTCAAAGGAGCCGACCTTGGGGCCCACCTGCCCGAAGCGGGCGTTGTCGGCGGCAATGGTGAGGTCACAGACCACGTGCAGCACATGGCCGCCGCCGATGGCGTAGCCCGCCACCATGGCCACGATCGGCTTGGGGAGGCGGCGCATCTGGACGTGCAGGTCGGTCACCTCGAAGCGGCCCACGGCCTGCTGATGGCCGGCGTCGGCCGGGTCGGCGCCCGTCACGTAGCCGCCCCGGCTGCCCCGCACCCGCTGGTCACCGCCCGAGCAGAACGCGTCCGGGCCCTCGCCGGTGAGGATGATCACGCCCACCGCCGGGTCCTCGCGAGCGCGGGTGAAGGCGTCGGAGAGCTCAATCACCGTCTCGGGCCGGAAGGCGTTGCGGACCTCGGGGCGGTTGATGGTGATCTTCGCGATGCCGGCGTCGTCACCGGTGGCAAGCTCGTAGCGGATGTCGGTGTACTCGGCGGCGGGCTGCCAGGTGGTGCTCACGTCTGCTCCTGAGTGGGGGTCGGGCCCGGGGAGGGGACTCTAGTTGCCGCTCTTCGCGTGAGGTTTGTCGTCCGTGGGTGCGAGGGTGGGGCACCGGCCAACGTCAACGTCGGCTATCGAGGGGGTGGGCGTGTCGGCCGTGGTGGCGGAATCTCGGCGTTTGCAGGGGACCTTGGGAGATAAGGATCATCACGTAACCCTTATCTCCCACCGTCCCTCCGAGCGGCACCGAATTTCGCCGCGGCCGCCCGGGCCGCCGTCGATAGCCGCCGTCGACGTTCGCCGGTGCCCCGATCGACCCCGGGCTAGCCTCACGCCCCATGGAACCCTGGCTCACCCGCGCCGCCCGCGTCCACGGCACGCGAACCGCACTCAGAACCAGCGACGGCGCAGAGACCACCTACGCCGAGCTCCACGCCCGGGCCCGCGAGGTGGCCAGCACGCTGCACGCCCAGCGGGTGGCTCCGGGCGACCACGTCGCGCTGGCGCTGCCGAGCGCCGAGCTGGTGGTGGCGCTGCATGCCTGCCTGCTGCTGGGGGCGGTCGCCGTCCCGATCGACCTGCGGCTCACCGAGGCCGAGCAGGCGGTGCGCGCCGCGCACGCCTCGGTGGTCCTCGACACGCTCCCGACCGACACCGACTCCGGCGGCGCCGCGGCCGTGCGGGGTCCGCGCACCATCGACCCCGACGCCACCGCCACGCTCATGTTCACCTCGGGGACCACCGCCGGGCCCAAGCCGGTGGCCCTCAGCTACGACAACTGGCTGTGGAACGCCCTGGGCTCGGCTCTGGCGTTGGGGTTGGACCCAGAGGAGACCTGGCTGTGCCCGATGCCGCTGGCCCATGTCGGGGGCCTCTCCATCCAGATCCGCTCCGCGGTGTACGGCACCACGGTGCTGCTGCATGAGCGCTACGACACCGAGCTCGCCCTCGACGCGCTGATGGACGCCGAGCAGCGGGTCACCCTCGTCAGCCTCGTCCCCACCATGCTCTCCCGCCTGCTCGACGCGGGCCTGCAGGCGCCGCCGACGCTCCGCCGCGTGCTGCTGGGCGGCGGCCCGATCGCCCCGGCACTCCTGGCCCGCGCGCGCGACGCGGGGGTCGCGGTGTCGCCGTCCTACGGGATGACCGAGGCGTGCTCGCAGATCGCCACCGACGGGATACCGCTGCTCGGCACCGAGCTCGAGATCGCCCCCGACGGCGAGATCCTCGTCCGGGGCGGGACGGTCGCGGCGGGTGCGCTGGGCCCCGACGGGTGGCTGCACACCGGCGACCTCGGCGCCCTCGATGACGCCGGCCGGCTGGTCATCGCCGGGCGCAAGGCGGACACGATCGTCACCGGCGGAGAGAACGTGGCTCCGGTCGAGGTGGAGTCGGTCCTGCTCGAGCATCCCGGCGTGGTGGACGCCGCGGTATTCGGTCGTCTCGATCCGGAGTGGGGGGAGGCTGTGGTGGCCCAGGTGGTCCTGGCCGACGGGGCTGCCCTCGAGCCCGAGGTGCTGCGCACGTACTGCGCCTCCCGGCTGGCGCCGTTCAAGGTCCCCAAGCGCTTTGAGCCCGTGAGCGGGATCCCGCGCGGAGTGACCGGCAAGCTGCTGCGCCGCGAGCTGCGCTGAGCCGGCAGCATGTCACATCATCTGACGTAACATCGATCGGTGGTATGCTCATGGGGTGCCCGCTGACCTGACCATCGAGCAGCTCGCGGCGGAGACCGGCATGACGGTGCGCAACATTCGCGCCCATCAGGCGCGGGGACTGCTCGAACCGCCGGAGGTGCGCCTCCGCGTCGGCTACTACGGCCCGGGCCATGTCGAACGCCTCAAGCTCATCCATGAGCTGCAGGACGACGGCTTCAACCTCGCCGGGATCAAACGGCTGCTCGCGGACGACCAGGCCACCGCCCAGCGGCTGGCCCGCTTTCGCCAAGCACTGAGCGACGCCGCGGAGCCCTCGCAGACCCTCAGCGTGGAGGAGCTCGGAGCCCGCTTTCGCGTGAGCGCCGAGGAGGCGCCGGCGGTGCTGGCGAGAGCCGAGACGCTCGGCGTGCTCGTCGCCGCGGGAGAAGGTCGCTACGAGGTCCCCAGCCCCTCGCTGCTGGCCGTCGCCGAGCAGGTGGTGGCCCGCGGGGTGTCGCTCAACGAGGCGCTGACCGTGTTCAAGCAGGTGGAGCTCCACGCCGACGCCGTCTCGGGGGCGTTCGTCTCGCTGTTCATGCGCGAGGTGTGGGAGCCGTTCGAGGCGTCCGGCATGCCCACCGAGCGGTGGGCCGAGATCGACGACACGATCGCGCACCTGCGGCCGGTGGCGACCGACGCGCTGGTGGCGATCTTCGGCCAGCGGATGAGCGCCCGGATCGACGAGGCCTTCGGGCAGCGGATCCAGCAGCTGGCGCCGGCAGCGGAGGGATAAGCTCCCGGGCGTGACCGAGGCCGACCCTGACGAGCTGCGCGCGAACGCCCGGGAGACCTGGGAGACCGCGGCCGCGGGGTGGGGGCGTGAGGCCGATGCTGTCCGGAACTGGGGGATGCCCGTCTCGGTGGCGATGGTCGAATCACTGGACCTGCAGCCCGGCCAGCGCGTGCTGGAGCTCGCCGCCGGCCCCGGGGACACCGGCTTCCTGGCGGCGGAGATGGTGCGGCCGGGCGGGACGCTGATCTCCTCTGACGGCGCCGAGGCGATGATCGAGGTCGCGCGCGCTCGCGCGGCGCAGCTGGGCATCGACAACGTCGAGTTCCGCCCACTGGAGCTCGAATGGATCGACCTCGAGACGGCCAGCGTCGACGCCGTGCTCGTCCGCTGGGGCATCATGCTCACCGTCGATCCGCCTGCCGCCGCGCGTGAGATCAGGCGGGTGCTGCGCCCCGGCGGCCATGCCGCGCTGGCGGTGTGGGACGCGCGCGAGCGCAACCCGTGGGCATTCCCCAGCCAGGCGCTCGTCGAGCTCGGGTACGCCCAGCCGCCCGACCCCAACGTCCCCGGCCCGTTTGCGCTGGCGCAGGACGGCCGCCTGGCCGAGATCCTGGAGGATGCCGGCTTCACCGATGTCGCCGTGTCACCGGTGGAACTCGAGCGCCGCTACGCCGCCGCCCAGGACATCGTCGCCGAGAGCGCCAACGTCTCGCCCGGCTTCGGACGCACCTACCGAGAGTTGACCGAGGCGCAGCAGGCCGAGGTCGAGGCTCACATCGTCGCCGCCGCCGGGCCCTATACGGCGCCCGACGGCTCGGTGACGCTGCCGGGGGCCTCCCTGGTGGCCCGCGCCGGCGCCTGAGAGCAACCGCTCGTGCAGCGCGTGACGCGCGCCATCGCCTGACAGCGATGTTGCACCCTGAAACCCCAATTGCAGGGTTTTCCTGTCCATGCGCCTGCGGGGACACTGTCGCTCATGCGCACCTGGAAATCACTTGTTCTGACCCTCACCCTCGCCGCCG
>DATJTQ010000112.1:0-10470 GCA_035503355.1 Solirubrobacteraceae bacterium | reverse complement strand
CTGCGTCGGCTGCGGGCTCGGGGACCGCCACTCGGGCCGCGCCTGCCAGCGCCCGGGCCTCGGGCAGGTTGGGCGTGATCACCCCGACGCGCGGGAGCAGCAGCTCCAGCAGCGCCCCCCGGGCGGACGCCTGCAGCAGCTCGGCGCCGGACTCGGACACCATCACCGGATCCAGCACCACCGGAGTCCCCGGCGAGAGCAGGTCCAGCGACGCGGCGACGGCCCGGATCGTCTCCACCGTCCCGAGCATCCCGATCTTGACGGCGTCGACGCCGATGTCCTCGGCCACGGCCTTCACCTGGGCGATGATGACCTCGGGCGAGATCGGCTCCACGGCGCGCACCCCCACGGTGTTCTGGGCCGTGATCGCGGTGATCGCGGTCATGCCGTGCGCGCCGCAGGCGGCAAACGCCTTCAGGTCGGCCTGGATGCCGGCGCCCCCACCGGAGTCCGAGCCCGCGATGGAGAGCACACACGGCGGGCGGCGGCGGGCGGCGGAGATGGTGGGCGCGGAGTCCGGACCGATCATGGCGCCGAGCTTAGTGCTCCGTCTGATCAGGGCACGATCGTGTAGCGACCTCCCGCCCGCCGGCGCACACGTCCACTCAGCTCCAGCGCGGCCAGCGCCGCCAGTCCACCCTCGGCGTCCAGCCCCGCCGCAGCGAACGCATCACGTGGCTCGTACCCGTCGGCGAGCGCCTCGAGCACGGCACCGAGCTGAGGATCGTCGATCCGCTCCCGAGCCGCGGCCGGCGCCGGGCCGTCGTGGCCGAGAGCCGTCAACACGTCCTCGGGACTCCGGATCAGCTCGCCGCCCCGCCTTACCACCATGTGCGGTCCCCACGAAAGTGGAGCGGTGACCTGGCCGGGCACCCCACCCAGACTGCGCCCCAGCCCCTCGGCGTCGGCGATGGTCAGCATCGCTCCTGAGCCCTGACGCGCCGCCGCCACGACCGTCATCTCCGACAGCGCCGCGATGACCCGATTGCGCGCCGGGAACATCCACCGCCGCGCCGGCACACCCGGCCCGAGCTCGGCGACGACCGCCCCGGCGGCGATGATCTCGCGGTGCAGCCGTCGCGCCGACGGCGGATACGGGCGCTCGGGTGAGCTGCCCAGGACGGCGATCGTGCCGCCCCGCGCCTGCAGCGCCCCCTCATGCGCTGCGGTGTCCACGCCGCTGGCCATCCCGCTGACCACCGTCAGCCGACCGGCCACACCCCGGGCGAGGGCTCGTGCGTTCTCCATAGCGTACGGCGACGCTCTGCGCGCGCCGACGATGGCCACCGCCTCGCCGGCGGCGAGCTCCAGGAACCGCCCGAGTGCGCCGGCGACGTGCAGGACAGAGGGGGGTGTGTCCAGGTCACGTAGCTTGGCCGGGTAGTCGTCCTGGCACCGGCACAGAGTGTCCACCGCGGCGGCGGCGCAGCGCTCGCGGTAGGCGGTGGCGTCGAAGCGGGCCCATTCGGCCCGTACATCCGTCGCGCGGGTCCCCCCGACCGCCTCGATCAGGTCCTCGTCGGTGTGGCTGAGGAGATTGGCGAGCTCCCGCCGCTGGAGGTCGAGGTGGCTCGCCAGGCGCACGAGGAGCCACGCCCGGCGCAGACAGTCCGAGCAGGCGCGCGGCGCGTTCATACAGCCTCCATGAGCTCGGCGCCGCTGCGCTGGCGCAGGCTGAGCGCCAACAGGAGGTCCGCGCGGGCGACACGATCGCGCCGCGCGAGGTCAGCGATCGTCCGCGCCACACGCAGCACGCGGTGGCGGCCCCGAGCGCTCAACCGGCCGTGCTGATAGGCCCGCGCGAGCTCGTGCTCGGCCGCGTCGTCCAGGCGGACGAGCGCCCCGACGGCACGGGTGTCCATCTCACCGTTGCACGAGGCGCCCCGCTCCATCAGCCTGCTTCGCTGACGTTCACGCGCCTCGGTCACGCGCGCGAGTACGGCCGCCGAGCTGCTGCGCGCCGACGTGCTGAGCTCGTCATTGGTGGGACGGTGCACGTCGACGAGCAGGTCCATGCGGTCCAGCAGCGGTCCGCTGAGCCGACGACGGTGACGGCGCAGGTCGGCGTCGGCGCACGTGCAGCGATCGTCGACCCCCGCAAACCCGCAGGGGCACGGGTTGGTGGCGGCCACCAGCATGAACGACGTCGGAAAGCACAGTGACTGCTGGCCGCGCACGATGGTCACACTGCCGTCCTCCAGCGGCTGGCGCAGCGCGTCGAGGCTGGAGCGCTGGAACTCCGAGAGCTCGTCGAGGAACAGCACCCCGCCGTGGGCCAGCGTCGCCTCCCCCGGCCGTGGCGGCGACCCCCCTCCGGCCAACCCGGCCGGCGAGATCGTGTGATGCGGCGCGCGGAACGGGCGGGCGCTGATCAGCCCGCCGGCGTGCACGCCCGCCACGCTGTGAATGCGCGTGACCTCGATCGCCTCGGCACGGCTGAGCGGCGGCAGGATGGTGGGCAGACGGCGCGCCAGCATCGTCTTGCCCGTCCCCGGGGCCCCCTCGAGGAGCAGGTTGTGACCTCCCGCCGCGGCAATCTCGAGGGCGAGCAGCGGGGCCTCGTGACCGCGGACATCGGACAGGTCCGGCGCGTCACCGTTGGCGCCGTGGGCGGGCGGCGCCCCGGGTAGGGATGGCGTGGCGCCGCCCGCCAGCACGTCCGCGGCGGCCCGCAGGCTGGCCACCGCCACGATGCGAAGGTCCTCCACCAGCGCGGCCTCGTGCGCCCGCGTGCGCGGGACGATGAGCCGGGCGCAACCGGACCGGTGCGCCCCCTCGGCGACCGCCAGGGCACCCGGCGAATCCCGAAGCTCACCGCCGAGCGACAGCTCGCCGAAGACCGCGCAACCGGCCAGTGCGTGAGCCGGCACCTGACCACTGGCGGCGAGGACCGCCAGCGCCAGCGCGGCATCAAAGCCCGGCCCGGCCTTGCGCATGAACGCGGGCGCGAGGTTGGCGGTAATCCGGCCCTCCGGGAACTTGAAGCCGGAATTGAGGATCGCCGCGCGGATCCGGTCGCGCGACTCGCGGACCGCGGTGTCCCCCAGCCCGACCACCGTGAAGGCCGGCAGGCCGCTGCGGATGTCGACCTCCACCCAGACCTGGAAGGGCTGGACCCCGTCGATTGCGAACGTCGTGACCCTCGCGAGCATGCTCGAAAACGCTAGGGAAAAAACTGTCACACGTGGGTGACGCGCTGTGCCAAATGTGTGTCTTTTGCAGGGTGTTTTGAGACGAAAAAGAGACAATTCGACACACACGTGTCACGCTTTTATCCCTAGCGTTTCCGGCATGGGGAACGATCAGGAAAACCAGCGGGGCCGGGTGGGCGAGGAGCTCGCCGCGGAGCATCTGATGCGCCTGGGCTACGAGATCGTCGAGCGTAACTACCGAACTCGATGGGGTGAGTTGGACATCGTGGCGCGCGCCGGGAGCACCTTGGCGTTCTGCGAGGTGAAGACTCGGCGGGCCGGCGGCCGCGCCGGCGGCCCGCTGGATGCTGTGGGGCGCAACAAGCAGATCCGCGTGCGCAAGATGGCCGGGAGCTGGCTCGCCGAGCGCCGGGATCGCCCCTACGCCCATGTCATCCGCTTCGACGCCATCGGCGTCACCGTGGACGGCGGCGGGCAGTTGGTCGCGCTCGAGCACCTGGAGGGGGCGTTCTGATGAGCACTAGGCGCGCGGGTGCCGCGCCGGTGGGTGGCATCTTGGCGGCGCGGCCCGGCCCGGCGGGGCCATGGAGCCCAGGCGCCGCGCCCGGACTCCATGGCCGCCGGAAGGTCAGTCACGTCGCCGGAGGAGTCACCTCGCGATGGCGACCGACCTGGACACCGTCTGCTTGGAGAAGGCGCTTGACCCTGCCCATGCGACGGTGAGCTTGACGTGCTTGGCCGAGCGACATCCCCTGGGCAGGCTCAGGCTCGACGCGAAGCGGCGGTTGCGCGCGGTGACCGTGCGCTTGGCCCTGGAGGTGCCGCAGGCGGCGGAGACGGCGAGCTTGCCGGTGAACCCGGACGCCGAGCTGCCGGCGATCGTGACGCCGTGGCGGTGGGACGCGGTGGCCTTGGTCAGCTTGAGCTTGGGCGACGGCGGTGCCGCGACCGTCGGGGTGCCGACGGTGGCCGTGCTGGCCGCCGAGTCGTCGACCTCGCCGGCGCTCGGCCCTTCCACCCACGTGCATAGCTGGTAGAGGCCGGTCTTCTGCTTGGTGGGGACGGTGGTGGTGGCCGGACCGCCGAACACCTGCGGCGAGCCGATCCCACTGAGGACCGTCTCCACCCTGCCCAGCTGCTGGTTGGCCTCGAAGCTGGTGGGACAGCCACCGTCGGCGGCCGGGTAGATCACCGAGTAGAGCGAGAGCTGCTGATCGGTCTGGGTGGTGTAGCCGATGGGGAAGGTCACGTTCGGCTGCAGGTCCTTGGGGACCGTGACCGTGAGCTGGCTGACCTGGGGCGCCCGGGCGGAGATGGTCAACGTGGCAGGTGGAGCCACCGGCTGGTCGGTGCTGTTCTGGTTCTGGGCCAGCCAGGCGCACAGCTGGTAGGAGGCGGCCGCCGGAGGCCGGAAGCTGGCGCTCACCTGGTAGGCGCCCGGCGCGACGGTCTGTGCGCCCGGGGCGAGGATGGTCATGTCCTGGCCGCTGAAGCTCGAGGTGTCCTCCTGGTAGCTGGTCTGGCAGGCCGGGCCGCCGGCGGGGCGGACGATCGCCTCGACCTCGGCCGGTCCGGTCAGGGCGTTGGCGCCGCTGAAGCTGAGATCGACCGGGAACGCCTGTTCGGGGGTGGCGGTGGAGCTGGCCACCGTGATCGACGAGGTATCGGCCATGGCGGGCGCGGCGAGCGCCCCCGCGAGGGCCATGGTGGTCCCGGCGGTCACGATGACGGCAGGGACGATCCTCCGCGCGCAGCGCGGCATGAGATGCACCGGCATGTCCGGGTTTCCCCTTCCCTTGTGATCGGGCTGCTCAGGCGCACCCACGCACCCAGCCCGCGAGTCCGGGAAGCGCGCGAGGCGCCGCCCGCTTATCGGTGGCCCGGACGCCCGTGAGCGTCCGACCGCCCCTTAAACGGGCTAACCGAGCGCGAGTTGCTGATATGCCGTCGATTGGAACGACAGGCGGTGAAGCGGCGAGACGCCGAGGCGCTCGATCGCCTCGCGGTGCTCCGGGGTGGAGTAGCCGACGTGAGTGGCGAACTCCCATCCCGGGTGGGTGGCGTCGGCACGGCGCATATAGCGGTCCCGGGTCTCCTTGGCCAGGACCGAGGCGGCGGCAATCGCGGCGCTCTTGGCGTCACCACCGATGACCGCGCGCTGCTCCTGGGCGACCCCGGACACCGGGAACCCGTCGCTGAGGCAGATGCAGCCATCGCAGGCCACGTTATTGAGCGCATCGCGCAGAGCGGCGAGATTGGTCTTGTGCAGCCCGCGGGCATCGATGCCAGGAGCGCAGCGGGTCACGATCGAGACGCGGGCGGCGATGCTGAGGATCACCGGATACAGGGCGGCGCGGCCCTCGGGCGTCTGCTGCTTTGAGTCGTTGAGCATGCCCAGCGCGCGAGCCTGCGCCGGGCCGATGCGGTTGAGATCGAGGAGGACCGCAGCCGCCACCAGCGGCCCGGCCAGGCACCCCCGGCCGGCCTCGTCGGCCCCGGCGACGAAGCGCACCCCCAGCCCGCGGTCAAAGCCGAGCAGGCGGCGTCCCGGGCGGTTGGGCTTGCGGCGGCCCGCGCCGGATCCGTTAGAGCGTGCCGATGCGATCCGGGGGCCAGTAGGTGAAGAACGCGACACCGATGATCCACTTCTGGGGGACGGGACCCCAGAAACGGCTGTCGTCTGAGAGGCCACGGTTGTCGCCCATCATGAAGTAGTGCCCGGGCGGAATCTTGATCGTTGCCTGGAAATTGCACGAACTGTCGGCGCCGCACGGGTTGATGTAGCCGTCGTTCTCCTTGACCCCGTTGCGATAGACGTGGCCATCCTTGATGAACAAGGTGTCCCCCGGTCCGGCGACGACGCGCTTGATGAACGTCTGCGTGGACTCCTGGGCGGTGGGCCGGTCACAGGCCTGGCTATGGCCGGTGCCCTGGGAGCTGTTGCCGCACACGGGGGTGTTGAAGTCAGCGCCGTGCGGCGGATGGAAGACGACGACATCGCCGACGCTGGGGTGGGTCGAAAGGCGGTTGGTGAGCACCCGCTGTCCCGGATCGAGCGTCGGCACCATCGACGAGCTCGGGATGCGGTAGGGCTTGACGATGAAGGCCTGGATGAGGATGGCCAGCCCCACGGCAACGGCGACCGTCACCACCAGCTCTACGAGGGAGGCGACCGGCGATTTCTTCTTCTTGCCAGACGTGGACATCCGCGGAGAGCTAGAGGAAGCCAATGTGATCAGGGGGCCAGTAGGTCAAGAACGCCTTGCCGATCAGCCACGCTTTGGGAACCGGGCCCCAGTAGCGACTGTCGAGCGAGTCAGGGCGATTGTCGCCCATCATGTAGTAGTCGCCCCTCGGTACGGTGATGCTGGCACGGAAGTTGCACTCGCCCTCGCCACCGCAGGGGACGGTGAAGGAGCTGGCCTCGCGGTGCCCGTTGCGGTACACGAGCCCATCGCGGATCGTCAGCACGTCTCCGGGCAGCCCCACCACGCGCTTGACGTAGGTCTGCGAGGACTCGTGGGTCTGGGCCACGTCGCAGGGGGCCGCACCGTCCTGGCCGTCGCTGTTCTCCCCCTCGCTGGGGTTCGCACACGTCTCCGACGCCGGAGGGTGAAAGACGTAGATGTCCCCGACGTGCGGCGAGGAGAAGTGCATCCCGACCCGGTCGACGAGGATCCGCTGGCCGATGCGCAGCGTCGGCACCATCGACGGACTGGGAATCTCGTAGGGCTTGACGATGAAGCCCTGGATGACGATGGCCAGACCCAGGGCGATCGCGACGATCACGACCAGCTCCGCCACTGAGCGCGCCAGTGGCTTCTTGGTCGTGGTCACACCTACTCGTCCGTCGCCGGCTCTTCCTCGCCCGCCTCGGTCGCGTCTGCGCTGGCTGTGGGCTCGGATGCTTCGGTGCCGTCAGCGCCGGCGTCGGGCGCGGCCGTCTCAGCGTCCGCCGGAGGGGGCGCGGCCTCGGTCACCTCGGCTGCCTCCTGGGCCTCGACCGCCTCGGCGACGGTCTCCTCCGCGGTGGCGCCCTCGGCGTCGACCGGCGTGGGCTCGCCGTCGCCCTCGGGGCCGTAGAGCAGCTCGCGCTCGACAGCCACCTCCGGGCCCGCCGAACGACGCTCGCGCACACGAGCGCGCTTGCCGATGCGGCCGCGCAGGTAGTACAGCTTCGCTCGGCGCACGTCTCCGCGGGCGGCCACCTCGATGCGCTCGATCTTTGGCGAGTGCAACGGGAACGTCCGCTCCACGCCGACGCCAAACGACTGCTTGCGGACGGTGAACGTCTCGCGGGCACCGTGGCCCTGACGCTTGATCACGACGCCCTCGAACACCTGGGTGCGGCGCCGGGTGCCCTCGATGACCTGGAAGTGGACGCGCAGACGGTCTCCGGCGTCGAACGCCGGGACCCGGCGGAGCTGGGAGCGCTCCAGGCTGTCGATGACTGTGCTCACGGGCTGAAAAGTTGGGGCGGGCGGATTGTGCGAGGCGGCGGGTGTGCGGACCTGTGGGCCACGTGCGCCAACGCGCCTCCGCCTATGCGGCGGTTCATGGTAGCGGGTCCCTCGCGAGGGAGATGTTGGCGCTGGGCTAAGTCCCTGAGGAGGGGGCGTGGGGTGCAGGGGCCGGCTCGGATGCCGCCTGGCCGGGTGCCTCGCATCCCGGCGCTGCCGATGCCCGGGCGCGGCTCTGGGCCAGGCGCCACTCCGCGATGCGGGCATGGTGACCCGAGAGCAGCACCTCAGGCACCCGCCAACCACGATGGTCCGCCGGCCGGGTGTAGTGGGGATACTCCGGGCCGCCCTCGAGCGCGGCGCTGAAGGACTCCTCCACCGCCGAGCGCTCGTCGCCCAGCGCGCCGGGCTGCTTGCGCAGCACGGCGTCGCACAGCACCATCGCCGCAAGCTCGCCGCCCGCCAGCACGTAGCGCCCGATCGACAGGCGGTCGGAGGCGAAGTGCTCAACGATGCGTTCATCAAAGCCCTCGTAGCGGCCCGAGAGGAGCGTCAGGGCCGGCTCGGCAGCCAGCTCATCAACGAACGCGTCGTCGAGCAGGCGGCCGCCGGGATCGAGAGCGATCACCCGCCGCCGCGCCGGCAGCTCCACCGGGTCAACGCCGTAGCGAGCCCGCAGCGCGGCCTCCACCACGTCGACGCGCAGCACCATCCCCGCCCCGCCGCCGAAGGGGGTGTCATCGACCTGGCGGCCGCTCAGCGGGGTGAAGTCCCGATAGTTGACGCGGTGCAGCTCGTGGCCGAGAGCCAGGGCGTTGGCGACGTGGCGCTGGGAGACGAACCAGTCAAAGGCCTCCGGGAACAGCGTGAAGACGTCGATGTCCATCAGGCCTCGCCCAGGAACTCGAGGTCGATGTCGATGACCCGGCCGTCGAGATCGACGTCGCGCACGGCGTCGCGGACCAGCGGGACCAGCAGATCGGGCGTATCGCCCGTGCGCGCGACTTCGAGGACCTCGCACGAGGGCAGGGCCAGCAGCCGGGCCACCACGCCCACCTCGCGCTCGCCATCGCGCACGGCGCAACCCTCAAGGTCGGCGGCCCACCATTCGTCCTCGTCGAGCGCAGGCGCCTCTGACCGCGCCACCAGCAGCTCCTGTCCCCGCAGAGCCTCGGCGGCCCCACGGTCCTCGCACCCCTCCAGACGGACGATCGGCCGCCCGTCGTGGCCGGCCAGGCGCACGATGGCGCGGCGCACGTCGCCGAGTCTGACCTCAGTGCCCATCTCCAGCAGCGCGGCGACCGCGTCAGCCACGTGGAAGCTGCCGTCCAGGCCATGGGGGCGCCCGACGACGCCGGCGCGCAGCCAGTGCTCCGTCTCGGTCACGCCCGCCCGGCGTCCCTCAGTCGTCGACGATGTCCACGAACACGCGGCGCTGCTCCTTGACGGCGGCCACCTTGATCACCGCGCGCAGCGCCATCGCGGTCCGCCCGCCGCGCCCGATGACGCTGCCGTAGTCGTCCTCGTCAACGGACAACTCGAGCACGATCGTGCCGTCGTCTTCCTCCACCTCGGTGACCTGCACGGCATCGGGGTGCTCAACGAGCCCCTTGGCCAGGTACTCGAGGAGGTCCTTCACGGGCAGCGGGCTAGGAGATGCCCTGAGTGCGCAGGAGCTTGCGAACGCTCTCCGACGGCTGGGCGCCGCGGGCGAGCCAGTCGCGGATGCGCTCCTCGTTGAGCACGATCGTGGAGGGGTCGGTTTGGGCGTTGTAGTGCCCGACGGTCTCGATCACGCGACCGTCGCGCTTGGCGCGCTGGTCGGCGACGACAACGCGCCAAATGGGATTCTTACGCCCGCCGATGCGGGTGAGTCGGAGTCTGACTGCCATAAGCGAGCGATGAGGTTAGCGTGCTTTGCGCACAGACGTGGCTACCGGCCCTGGCGCATGAGCGCGCCGAGGTCCGGCATGCGCCCCTGGGACACCTGGCGCATGACCTTGCGCATCTGCTCGAACTGCTTGATCAGCTGCTTGACGGCCTGGACATTGGTGCCCGATCCCTGGGCGATGCGCAGGCGCCGCGACCCCTTGATGAGCTCTGGATGACGGCGCTCCTGAGGGGTCATGGAGAGGATGATCGCCTGGAGGCGATCGAACTCCTTCTCGTCGACCTTGACGCCGCGCAGCTCCTTGCCCATGCCGGGGATCATCCCCAGCAGCGACTGCAACGGCCCGAGCTTGCGGATCTGGCGCATCTGGTCCAGGAAGTCGTCGAGACCGAACTCCTGCTTGCGCAGCTTGCGCTCCAGCTCAGCGGCCTGCTGCTCGTCGTAGCTGGACTCGGCCTTCTCGATGAGCGTCATGACGTCGCCCATGCCGAGGATGCGCTGGGCCATGCGGTCGGGGTGGAAGCGCTCGAACTGGTCCAGCTTCTCTCCGGTGGAGGCGAACAGGATCGGCTTGCCCGTGACCGCCTTGACGCTCAGCGCGGCGCCGCCGCGGGCATCGCCGTCGAGCTTGGACATGACGACGCCGTCGAAGTCGACGACCTGCGCGAACTGCTCGGCGACATTGACCGCGTCCTGACCGGTCATGGCGTCGACGACGAGCAGGATGTCGGTGGGGTTGATCGCCTTCTTGATGTTGGCCAGCTCGCTCATGAGCTCCTGGTCGACGTGCAGCCGTCCGCTGGTATCGACGATGAGCACGTCCTTGCCCTCGGCGCGGGCGCGGTCGGCCGCCCACTTGGCGATGTCCACCGGGTTGCGATCGGTGCCCTGCTCATAGACGTCGACGCCGGCCTGCTGGCCGACCTTGATCAGCTGCTCGACCGCGGCGGGCCGGTAGACGTCGCAG
>DATJTQ010000111.1:0-8550 GCA_035503355.1 Solirubrobacteraceae bacterium | reverse complement strand
CGGCACGGTTACTCGTTCCAACACAGCCCTTCGTTCGGCAGCGGCCTGCGCCCGCCCGTGCCGCGACGCGACCCTGGGTCAAAACCTGGCGATTAACGCCAGGTTCTGACTCAACGTCGCGAGGGGGAGCACCGCAGGCCGTTCCCCTGGCTCGCCGCGCCGGCACGACGGGAGCCCGCCCATCATACAAGTAAACTTATAAGTTTACTTGGAGGACGATGTCCCCCATGGTGGCGTTGATGGGGTTGAGGTCCATGGGGCAGGCGGACACGACGACGAGCACGTCGATGGCCGCCTCGAAGGTGACGCTGTCCCCCGCGCGGGCGGGCGACGGCTCGAAGGCGAGCTCGCCGTCGGGTGACCATGGGATGGCCATGAAGAGGTTGAGCGGCGCCGGGGCGCGGGGCAGCGAGCGGCCGTGCTCGGCGATGGCGCCGGCGAAGTTCATCGCGCAGCTGGGGTGATCAGCCGCGCCGCCGAGCATCCGGTAGCGCTCGGGGTCACAAGCGGCGATCAGCGTGTCGTGCACGCCGGGACTGGTGTCCTCCACCAAGGTGACCAGCGGGCGGCGGCGCGTGCTGTAGATGGCGTCGCCGACCCGCGGCACCAGCCGGCGCAGCGCGGCGCGGGTGTGCTCCATCGACGCGTATTCGTCGTCGCCGTCGCGCGGGTGCGCGAGCGCCCACCAGTCCACCACCTGGCCACCGTCGCGGTTGACGATCCGCAGGCGCTCGCCGGCGACCAGGGCGACGGCGGTGCCCTGGCGGGCCGGGAGCACCGACGAGGTCATGACGGCGCGATCTCCCCGTCGGGCTGCAGGCGCTCGAGCACGGAGCGCACGGCGCCCACCACCTCGCCCACCTCCGCCTCGGACATGACGAGCGGCGGCGACAGCACGAGGGTATGGGCGCAATCGCGCACCAGGACGCCGGTCTCGCGCCGGATGACGTCGTGCGGGGCGGCGTGCATCGAGATCGGGGTCCGGCTCTGCTTGTCTGCGACGAGCTCGATGCCCAGCATCATGCCGACTCCACGCACCTCGCCGACGACGGGCAGCTGCTCGAGCGACGAGAGCTCGCGGAGCAGGAGGTCACCGATCTCCCGCGCGCGGTCAAGCAGGCCCTCGCCCTCGATGATCTCCAGGTTGCGCAGCGCCACCGCGCACGCCGTGGGGTGGCCGTTGTAGGTGAAGCCGACCGGGAAGCCGTGGTCGCGTGCCAGCATCTCCGCCACCGGCTCGGACACCAGCACGGCGCCGAGCGGGACGTACCCGCTCGTGATCCCCTTGGCGGTGACGATGAGGTCGGGCTCGACGCCGAAGTGCTGCGCGCCGAACCAGCTCCCGGTCCGGCCGAAGGCGGTGACCACCTCGTCGAAGATGAGCAGGATCCCGTGGGCGCTCAGGAGCTCACGCACGCGGGGCCAGTAGTCGTCGGGCGGCACGAGCATCCCGCCGACGCCCATGATCGGCTCGCCGATCATCGCCGCGATGTGCTCGGGGCCGATGTCCTCGATCGTGCGCTCCAGCTCGTCCAGGCAGAAGTCGGTGGCGTCCCGGCCGTCGAAGAGCTCACGGCGGTAGGGCCACGGCGGGGTGAGATGGCGGACGTGGGGCAGCATCGGCCCGAACCCCTCGTGGTAGATGGGCAGCCCGCTGGCCGAGCCCGACCCATACCCGATCCCGTGGTAGGCGCTGCGGCGCGCGAGGATCCAGTCGCGGCCCTCGTGCCCGCGGCGGCTGTGGAAGTAGCGAGCCATCCTCAGCGCGGCCTCGTTGGACTCCGAGCCACCGCTGGTGAGGTACACGCGCGAGAGCCCGTCGGGGGCGATCTCCACCAGCCGCGAGGCCAGCTCGATCGCGCGGTCGTTGGAGAACTCCCAGAAGCTCGTGAAGTACTCCAGCCGGCGCATCTGCCGAGCCGCCACCTCGGCGATCTCAGCGCGACCGTGACCGATCTGCGCCAGCCACAGCCCGCCGGTGGCATCGAGATACTCGCGGCCCTCGACGTCCTTCAGGCGGCACCCAGCGCCCTCGGTCATCACCACCCGCTCCTCCGTCGCGCCCGGAAGGTATGGGTGGATGAGCAGCTGCCGATCGCGCTCGATGAGCTGCTCGGCCGCGGACATGGCGGACGTCGTGGACATCAGGATTCCCCTCTCTCAGGTCCCGGTTCGCCGCGATTGTATACTCTATGCGCCCGCCGGCGTGAGGGTTTGTACGTCCGCCCGCGCGGGGGTTTCGGACGATCCAGAGGGGGACCGGAGAGATGCCCGTCGAGTCGCAGGAGGCGCTGGAGGCCGTGGTGGGCGAGGCCTTCCACGCGAAGATGCTGGCTTCGCTGCGCCCGCTGATCACGCCCGAGCTCATCGCCGAGCACCGGCGCGCGCCGCTCGGCCAGCACAGCGAGCCGCTCCAGCGGCTGCTCAACTACTTCGGGGCGCTGCCCATCGACGGCAAGCTCATCACCGAGCACGACGGCGCCGACCACTGGTTCGTGTCACGGCTCGTCGGGTTTCCCGCGGTACGGGCCGACCGGATCCTGGGACCGTTCGACACCGAGGGCGAGGCGATGGACGCCGTGTTCCGCCAGCGGCTCGAGGATGTCTTCGGACTGCGGCCCGGCGGCCGATGACGCGCTTCGACGCCTGGGTGCTCGGCTACCCCGATGAGCTGTGCGCCCGGCCCGGCGCGACGGTCCGCTTCCATGTCAGCGGCGCCGGCGCGGACACCGTGCAGGCGCAACTGGTCAAGCTCATCCACGGCGACACCCAACCGGGCGGCCCCGGCTTTCGCGAGGTGGAGGTGCCATCGAGCGTCGACGGCACCTACCCACTGCACGAGCAGGCCACCCACCACGGCTCCTACGCGCGCGTCCCCGGCGCGGGCGCGATCCTCGCCGCCACGGCGCAGACCGGCGTCAGCCTGTGCGCGATGGTCCAGCCGCTCGCCGACACCGGGACGCAGCCGCTGCTGACGGCCTGGGACGCAGCGACGGAGAGCGGCATGGCGCTGGTGCTCGAGCCGGGGTTGCGGCCGGCATTCTGGACGACGGCGTCGCGCGTCGCCCTGTCTGGACCGCTCCTGGCGGGAGTGTGGTACCTCGTCTGCGGCTCCTGGGACCCGGCGCGCGGCACGCTCAGGATCCGCGCGCTGCCCGTCGTCAACTCGTACAACTCCCGTTTCGGTCCCGTGACGGAGATCGCCCCCGACACCGCGGAGCTCAGCGCGGGCGACCCGCCGGCGGTGCCGGACGTCGATCTGCTGCTCGGCGCGTTCGATGCCTCCGATGGACGCGTCGTGCGGGGGGCGTACAACGGCAAGCTCGCCCTCCCGTGCGTGTACGCCGGCCCCCTCGGCGACGGCCAGTTCGCGGCCATGGCGGGCAGCGGCGCCCGGCCCGCGGTCGCCGACGGTCTTCGCGCCTGGTGGGACCTCACCCGCCATCTCGACTCGAGCCTCGTCTCCGCGGCCGTCGCGGGCGTGCCCGACGGCCGTCTCGTCAACCAGCCCACGCGCGCGGTGACCGCGCACAACTGGGACGGGTCGTGTTACGAGTGGCGCCACGCTCCTGAGCTCTACGGGGCCGTCCACTTCCACGACGACGACATCGATGACGTCGGCTGGGAGCCGACCTGCGCGCTCCAGATCCCCGGCGACCTCGCCTCCGGTGTGTACGCGCTGCGGCTGCGGGCGGGCGGCTTCGAGGATCACACGCCGTTCTTCGTCCGTGCCGCCCCGGGCCGCGAGAATCCGGTGGCGCTCGTCCTGCCGACGGCCAGCTACATGGCCTACGGCAACGAGCACCTGGCCACCGCGGCGCCGATGGGCCAGGCGATCGTCGGCCACACCCCGGCGCTGCAGCCGATGGACCTGCTGCTGATGGAACACCCCGAGCTGGGGCAGTCGATGTACGAGCTGCACACCGACGGCAGCGGCGTGGCCTTCAGCTCCCGGCGGCGACCGCTCGCCAACATGCGCCCGCGCCACCGCTTCAGCTTCCTGGGCACGTGGCAGTTCCCCTCCGACCTGTACCTCGTCGACTGGCTGGAGTCGCGTGGGACGCCGTACGACGTGCTCACCGACGAGGATCTGCACCGCGAGGGCGTCGGCGCGCTGCGTCCCTACCGCGCGGTCATCACCGGCACCCACCCCGAGTACACGTCGGAGCAGATGCTCAACGCCTATGAGGGGTACGTCGGCACGGGCGGCAACGTCATGTCGATGGGCGGCAACGGCTTCTACTGGGTGATCACCTACTCGGCGGAGAAGCCGTGGATCATGGAGGTGCGCCGGGGTGAGAACGGCGTGCGCGCGTGGCAGGCCGCCCCCGGCGAGACGTCGCACAGCACCACCGGCGAGAAGGGCGGCATCTGGCGCAACCGCGGCCGGCCCCCGCAGAAGCTGTTCGGGACCGGCTTCACCTCGGAGGGGTACGCCGGCTCGTTTTCCTATCACCGGATGCCCGACGGCCGGCGGCCCGAGATGGCGTGGATGTTCGACGGGGTGACACCGGAAGAGCCAATCGGAGACTTCGGCCTCGTCGGCGGCGGCGCCGCCGGTCAGGAGATCGATCGTGCCGACGTCACGCTGGGCACGCCCCCGCACACCTACCTGGTCGCCTCGGCACAGAACCAGAACGACTCCTACAAGGTCGTGCCCGAGGAGATCGACTTCATGTTCGACGGCGTCGGTGGGACCGAGCATCCCAACGTGCGCGCCGACCTGACCTATTTCGAGGCGCCCGGCGGCGGGGCGGTGTTCGCCACATCGTCGATCGCCTGGTCGGGGGCGTTGTCACACGCTGCCTATGACAACAACGTCTCGCGGATCACCGGCAACGTGCTGGACCGATTCATCGACGGAGGCGGCGATGGCTGACACGTTCGTGCTCCTGCACGGCTCGTGGCACGGCGGGTGGGCGTGGGAGCCGGCCGCGTGGTGCCTGCGCGAGCTCGGCCACGAGGCCTACGCGCCCACCTACCCCGGCCATCAGCCGGGCGCCTCGCGCGCCGGGATTCGCCACCAGGACTACGTGCGGTCGGTGGTGGACTTCATCGAGGGCCATGACCTGCGCGACGTGGTGCTGGTGGGCCACAGCTTCGGCGGCTCGGTGGTGAGCCGCGTCTCGCAGGAGATCCCCGAGCGGCTGGCGCGGCTGGTCTTCCACACTGCGTTTGTGGTGGAGGACGGCGCCAGCGTCAACGACAACTTCCCCCAGGACCAGACCGATGCCTTCGCCGCCGCCGCGGCCTCGAGCCCCGACAACACGGTGGCCTGCCAGTGGGAGATCTTCCGCGACCTCTTCATCCAGGACGCCTCGCCGGAGGCGGCGCGCACGGTGTGGGAGCGGCTCGTGCCCCAGCCGTTCGCGCCCTGGGCCGAGAAGCTCGACCTGGCCGAGTTTCACCGCGGCGAGCTGCCGCGCAGCTTCATCGCCGTCGCCGACGATCTGGCCCTCCCGCCGGGGACCTGGCACCCGCAGATGTCGTCGCGGCTGGGCACGTTCAAGCTCGTCGAGATGGGCGGCAGCCACGAGATCATGTTCACCCGGCCGGCGCAGCTGGCCCGGGCGCTGGTGGAGGCCGCGCGCGACTGACCCGACCCCGCGCCACCCGGACCCCGCGCCACGCGCACCCTCGAACTTCCGGCACCCAACGTATACACTGCACAACTTCGCGGTGACACGGGCCCGGCCGGCCCACCACCACCGCGACCGACTGAGTGAGTGCGCGACCGCGAGGAGGACCGAGTTGAGAGCTGCCCGGCTGGTGGAGATCGCCCAACCCCTGGTGATCGAGGAGGTCCCGGACCCGCAACCCGGGCCGCGCGAGGCGATCGTCAAGGTCGCCGTGGAGGGCATCTGCCGCACCGACTGGCACACCTGGCAGGGCGACTGGTCCTGGGTGGGCCTGGCCCCGCCGCTGCCGATCACCATGGGCCACGAGTTCGCCGGCGAGGTCATGGAGGTGGGCAGCGAGGTCTCGAGCGTCCGCGCCGGCGACCGCGTCGCGGTGCCCTTCCACGAGGCCTGCGGCACCTGCGGCTACTGCCGGCAGGGGCGCAGCAACCTGTGCGACGCCATGGAGTTCCTGGGCATGACCCACGACGGCGGCTACGCGCAGTACGTGCGCGTGGTCAACGCCGACCTCAACTGCGTGGCCCTGCCCGAGTCGGTCTCCTACGACGCGGCCGCCGCGCTCGGCTGTCGCTTCATGACCGCCTGGCACGCGGTCCAGCACCAGGCCAAGCTGCGCGCCGGTGAGTGGCTGGCCGTGCACGGCGTCGGCGGGATCGGGCTCTCGGCGGTCCAGATCGGCGCGGCCAGCGGCGCCGCGGTGATCGCCGTCGACATCGACGACCGCAAGCTCGAGGCGGCTCGTCAGCAGGGCGCCGCGCTCACCATCAACGCCCGGGATGCCGACGTCGCCACGGCGATCAAGGACATCACCAAGGGCGGGGCCGACGTCGCCCTCGGCGGGTTGGGCACCGCCTCGCTCGTGCACGCCGCGATCATGAGCCTGCGCAAGGGCGGCCGCCTGGTCCAGGTGGGGCTGACCAGCAAGGAGGAGCAGGGCATGGTTCCGATCCCTCTCGATGAGCTGATCGAGGCCGAGCTCACCATCGTGGGCAGCGTCGGCAACCCGCACGTCCACCTCCCCGCGCTGCTCGGGCTCGTCGGCGACAAGCGACTGAACCCGGCGGAGCTCGTCACCGAGCGCGTCGGGCTGGACGGCGCTCAGGGAGTGCTGGAGCGCATGACCAGCTTCGACACGATCGGCTTCAGCCTCATCGACCGCCTCTGACCGATCGGCCTCATCGGACCGCGCTTTTGTATACACTGCACATTGAACAGACCCGTTGCGCTGACTCTCCGAAAGGCCGTCTCATGTCCATCTCGAAAGGCCGTGTCGCACGGCGCTCGGACCGGTATGGGTTGCGCCGCCGTGACGGCGACGCGGATGTCCCGCCTGAACGGCCACCCTCGCTGGCCGAACACGTCTGCCGGGTGATCCGCGAGGACATCCTCACCGGCCGCCAGCCCGCCGGCGCACGCCTCACCGAGGCGATCGTCATGGAGCGCACCGGCGTGAGCCGCACCCCCGTGCGCGAGGGACTGCGCATGCTGGAGGGCGAGGGCCTGGTCATCACCTACCGCAGCCGGGGGACCTTCGTCACCTACCGCCTCACCGCCGAGGAGGCCAAGCTGCTCTACGACGTGCGGCTGGTGCTGGAGCCTCACCTCGCCCGGCTGGGCGCCGAGCGCATGACCCCCGAGGTGCTGGCCTCGGTCGAGGACGTGCTGGCGCGCTTCGTCGAGGCGCTGGACGCCGCGGAGGCACGGGAGGCGGGCCAGCTCGACGCCGAGTTTCACCTCACCATCTATGAGGCCTCGGGCAGCGAGCTGCTCAGCGTGCTGCGCGGCTACTGGACGCGGCTGCAACTCGAGCTCTCCGAGCGCGTCTACACCACCGAGGTGCCCCGGCGCTTCCTCGACGAGCACCTGCAGATCCTCGACGCGCTCAAGGCCGGCGACCCCGAGCAGGTGGAGGAGCGGATGCGCAAGCACATCGAGCACGGCCGGACCGTCCTGATCAAGGGACTGGGCAAATGACGGCGCTCAAGTTCGGGCTGGCCGTCGAGAACTTCACCCCGGCCCCGCGGCTGCCCGACCTCGACGCGATCGTCGCCTACGGGCGGCGCGCCGAGGAGCTCGGCTACGACTCGCTGTGGGCGTGGGATCACATGTTCCTCGGCACCGGGCGGCCCTTCCCCTTCCTGGAGTCGCTGATCACGCTCACCGTGCTGGCGCGCGAGACCGAGACGGTGGAGTTGGGTACCGGCATCCTCGTGCTGCCGCTGCGCAGCGCCGCGGTGCTGGCCAAGACAGCGGCGACGCTCGAGCTCGTCTCCAATGGGCGCCTCACGCTCGGCATGGCCGTGGGCTGGTACGAGCGCGAGTTCGACGCCTGCGGGGTCCCGTTCAAGCAGCGAGGCAAGATCTTCGAGGAGAACCTCGAGCTGATGAAGCAGTTCTGGACCGGCGAGCGCGTCAGCGGCGAGGCCCGCGGTGTGCCCTTCCGCAACGCCTTGATGCTGCCCAAGCCCGCTCCGCGCGAGCGGCCGCGGCTGCTCATCGGCGGCTACGTCGACAAGGTGCTCAAGCGGGTCGCCGAGCGCTCGGACGGCTGGCTGACCTACTTCTATGAGCCCGAGGCATTCAGCACTGCGTGGACCCGGATCCGCGAGTACGCGGAGGCCGCCGGCCGCGACCCCGACGCGCTGCAGAACATGGCCCAGCTGACGCTGTGCATCGACGACAGCTTCGAGGCCGCCGACACCCGCGCGCGGCAGTACATCAACGACTACTTCGACCTCCCGGCGTGGAGCGAGTCCACCGCGGAGTCGGCGATCCGGGGCACGCCAGAGCAATGCGCCGAGCAGATCGCCGCGCAGGCCGCCGCCGGGGTGCAGCACATCTGCCTGGTCCCCTGCGACTACGACACCGAGCAGGTCGAGCGCTTCGCCGCCGAGGTCATGCCGCTCGTCTC
>DATJTQ010000110.1:0-9138 GCA_035503355.1 Solirubrobacteraceae bacterium | reverse complement strand
GCCGTCGCACGAGGGCGAGCCGCGCGACACCATCCTGGACCCGACCCTGTCGGGATGGGTGGAGGACCTCCTCGCGCCTGACCCCCACCGCCGTACCTCGAGCGCCTACGTCGCCTGGGATTCTCTGGAGGAGATCGCGCTCGACCTGTGGGGACCGCGGTGGCGACGTGGCGCACGCGTCACACCGCGTGAGCAGCGGTGAAGTGACTGCCGCCACGGGCGCGCTGGCGTCGGCGCGCATGAGCCGCATCGTCGCCATCGGCGCACAGAGCGCCGCCGTCGACGGCGTGGTCGATGCCCCCGCGGTCTAGGATCGCGGCCACACCCCGACAGCAAAGGAGCACCATGCCGGCCAAGGGCAGCGCAGAGTGGAAGGGTGACCTCAAGGGCGGCGCCGGAACGTTCACGGCGGGGGACGGCATCGCGGGCGACTTCTCGTTCAAGTCCCGGTTCGAGGACGGCCCCGGGGCCAATCCCGAGCAGCTCATCGCGGCCGCGCACGCGTCGTGTTTCTCGATGGCTCTGTCGGCGGCGCTCGCCGACGCGGGCACGCCGGTGACCTCGGTCAAGACCGATGCGGTGGTGACGCTGCGCTTCGTCGACGGCGCGCCGACCATCACCTCGATCAACCTCACGACGGTGGGGGACGTGCCCGGTATCGACGAGGCGGCCTTTCGCGAGGCGGCCGAGGGTGCCAAGGCGGGCTGCCCCGTGAGCCGCGCGCTGGCCGGCGTTCCCGAGATCACGCTCGAGGCGTCGTTGGCGTGATCGGCTGAGCTCCGGGGGACGGCCGTCAGCGCAGGGGCGCGGCGGCCGGCACCCCCGAGAGCAGCCAGCGCACCGAGGCGGCCACCACCTCATCGCTCTGCGGCGGGTGGGCGAGCCGGTCCAGCAGGACGCCGTCGAGCATGATCGCCATGGCGCGGCCGTCGCGCTCGGGATCATCGGAGCCCAGCCCCCGCGCGATGGTGGCGCACATCTCCCAGAAGACCTCGGCGCACTGCGTCATGCGCGCGGCGTGGGCGGGGTCCCGCGCGCCCTGGAGCTCGAGCTCCATCCGCGCCAGGTGCAGACGCGCGCCGCCGTCCATCCACGCGGTCAGCGCCGCCGTGACCCCCTCGATGTCCAGCATCTCGCCGGCGGCGATCTGCTCCTGCACGGGCGCGGCGATGGCGCGCACCTGGCGCTCGGACTCGCCGCACAGCCAGTCGACCAGCGCTGAGATCAGCCCCTCGCGGCTGCCGAACCAGTAGGTCACCGATCCGTGCGGCGCCCCCGCGGCCTGCTCCACGCTGCGATGGGTGACCGCGCCCAGGCCGCTGTCTGAGACGAGGCCCAGGGCCTCCTCGAGCAATCGGGTGCGGCGGTCAGACGATGGCATCGGCGGCATGAGTATCGCAGTGGGGGTTGACAAGTGGCGTCAGTTCTTCTACAAGTGTAGAAGAGTTCTACAAGTGGAGAAATTCATGAGCCGATCACGTCCCACCTTCGCCCTGCTGCTCGCCTGTGTCGCCCAGTTCATGCTCCTGGTCGACGACACCATCACCAACGTCGCGCTGCCCACGATCGGGCGCGACCTGCATTTCTCGGTGGCCAACCTCTCGTGGGTGGTCAACGCCTACCTGCTGACCTTCGGCGGACTCCTGCTCGTCGGGGGACGCCTCGCTGACCGCTTCGGGCCCCGGCGGGTCTTCGCCACCAGCCTGGCCGGCTTCGCCGCGGCGTCGGCGCTGTGCGGGATCGCCCCCACCGCCGGCGTGCTGGTTGGCGCGCGGGCGCTGCAGGGAACCTTCGGAGCCCTGCTCTCGCCGTCGGCCCTGGCCCTCTTGTTGGCCGCGTCGCCGGGAGCCGCCGAACGCCGCCGCGCGCTGGCCATCTGGGCCGGACTGCTCGGCCTCGGTGCCGCCACCGGCCTGCTCGCCGGGGGCGCGCTGGTCCAGCTGGCCAACTGGCGGTGGATCTTCCTCATCAACGTGCCGGTCGCCGCCGCAGCGCTGGCCGCGGTCCCGCGCGTGATGTCCGCCGATGATCTCAGCGCCCGCCGCACCGCCCCCAACGTCGGCGGGGCGGCGCTGGCCACCACCGGCCTGCTGCTGCTCGTCTACACCGTGGTGCAGACCGACAGCCACTCCTGGACCTCGGCCCGGACGCTCGGCGGCCTGGCCATGGTCGTCGCCCTCGCCGCGGGCTTTGCCGTCAGCGAGCGGCGCTCGCCCTCGCCGCTGCTGCCGCCCGAGCTGCTGCGCCGCCCGCTCGCCCTGCGCGCGGACCTGGTGATCTTCTTCGCCGCCGCCGGCCTGCTGGCGATGTTCTTCTTCCAGACGCTGTATCTGCAGCGCGTCCTGGGCTTCGGGCCGCTCACCACCGGTCTGTCGTTCTTGCCCTTCAGCGTCTCGATGGGAGTCGCCTCGGCGGCGATGGGGCGCCTGCCCCAGCGCGTGGACCCACGCCTGCCGATCACCCTCGGCTGTGCACTGGCCATGGTCGGGCTGTGGCTGATGGCAAGCCTGACACCCACCAGCACCTACGTCGCCGACGTGCTGCCGACGTTGGTGCTCACCGGTTTCGGCCTCGGCCTGGCCTTCGTGCCGATCATCGGCCTGGGGACCGGCGACGCCGAGGAGCGCGACGGCGGCCTTGCCTCGGGGCTGATGACCACCGCTCAGCAGATCGGGGGCGCCATCGGGATCGCCGCGCTGATCACGGTGGCCACCGACCGCACCACCACCGCGGTCCGCTCGGGCGCTCACCTCGGCGCGGCGCTCACCGACGGCTTCCAGGCCGCCTTCCACATCGAGGCCGGGATCATCGCGGCGGCGGCGGTGCTGGCCTTGGTCCTCCTGCGGCGCCGGGCGGTCGAATCCGATCGTGCTCGGACCGGCGAGGTCGTGCTGACCAGCAGGTAGCCAGGGCCTACGATGGGCCGATGAGCACCCTCGAGGACCGCCGGGAGATGGAGCGCGTCGGCGACGAGCTGGTGGCCGCGGCGCGCGCCCTGCGCGAGCAGCTGATCGCCGAGCAGGCCGACACCGAGGAGCGCACCACCTACTCCGCGGAGGTCCACGAGGCGCTCCTGGACGCCGGCTTCTACCGCATGTACGTCCCGCGGCGCTATGGCGGGCTGGAGGTCGATGTGCCCACCTTCATGCGGGTTGGGGTCGAGCTCGCCCGCGGCGACATGGGCGCCGCCTGGGGGGCGTGCCTCTCCGCCAACCACGCGCTCCAGGTCGGCTCGTGGTTTCCCCAGCAGACCCAGGACGAGGTGTTCGGCGACGGTGACTTCCGCGCCGCCTCGGTCGCCGCGCCCACCATCCGCGCGATGCCCAATGAGGACGGGTACCGCCTGGAGGGCGCCGTCGCCTACTGCTCGGGAATTCCCTACTCCACCTACTACATGGGTCAGGCCATGCTGCCCGAGCCCGATGCCGACGGCACCCCGCGGATGGCGCTGTTCGTGGCTCCGCGGTCGGCGTTCACCCAGCTTCAGGACTGGGGCGACACGCTTGGCCTGAAGGGGACGGGCTCTCACACCATCCGCTTTGACGGCGCCCAGCTGCCCGCCCACTACGTCATCGAGGACGTCAGCATGGTCGACTTCGCCGTCGAGGGCGGGACGCCCGGGCTCGCGCTGCACGGCAACCCGATGTACTGCGGCCGGGCGCTGGTCATCTTCACCCTCTCGCTGGCCTGCACCCTGGTGGGGGGCGGCTACAACGCCCTGGACGAGTACCGCAACTGGGCGCTGGACAAGCCCACGCCGCTGCCCCCGTTCGGTCCGCGCTTTGAGAACGCCGACTTCCAGCGCTGGTACGGCGCCGCCTTCGTCAAGCTGCAGACGGCCGAGGCGGCCATGATGCGCTGCGCCGAGATGCACATGGAGGCCTGCCGGCGCAACGCGGCCGGAACCGAGCCCTACACGTGGGCCATCGATGCCCGCCTGGCGGCGATCGCGCGCGAGGCAATGGTGCAGTGCTGGGAGGCCGTCGAACAGCACCTGTTTCGCACCATCGGCGCCAGCGCCATCAAGCGCGGCCAGCGCTTCGAGCGCCTCTTCCGCGACCTGGCCACCTCGGCCGCCCACCGCAACACCCAGCTACGCGACGACTTCTGGCGCCAGCTCGGCGCCATCGAGCTCGGCGTCCCGTATCCCAGCCCCGCCGGGACCTACCCGCCCGGCGCCAGGAACCCCGGCCCCACGCACCCGTCGTACCGGCCGCGCTGACCCCGGCGACCTCGCCGGACCCGACCCCTCAGCGTCGCCGCGTCGTGTAGACGCCGGTGGGCTCCGCGTGATAGCCCTTGGCGCCGATCTGGAGCGCCAAGGGGCTGCGCGGGTCCTCGCCGGCGGCGAGTGAGTCCAGCGCCCGCCGGAAGTCATACCTCGGCGCCCAGCCCAACTCCTCGCGGGCGTGGGCGTTGACGTACACCCGGTCGATCGAGGCGTCCATCGTCCAGCGTCGCGCAGCGTAGACGTCCTCGAAGTCTGAGTACAGGCGCCGCACCACTGCGGGGGTGTCACGGCGCAGCTCGGCAAGGTCATCGCGCGTGAACGGAGTGGTGGCGCTGAGGATGTAGCGGCCGAAGCCGATGTGGGGCGCACGCTCGAGCGCGAGGAGGTGGGCGTCGACGGCGTCCTGGATGTCGACCCGGCGGTAGAGCAGCTCGTTGACCTTCAGGTTGAGCTCATCGAACGACGAACGCGCCTCGTCGCGGTCGTCGGCCTCGGGGAAGAAGCGCGACGTGCGCAGGATCAGGCAGGGCAGCCCGTGGTCGCGCCACACCAGCTCGCACAGGTTCTCGGCCGCGGTCTTGGTGACGCCGTAGATGTTGCGCGGGACCGGCGCCACCTGCTCGGTGACCCACGCCGACGGCGCACCGGCCTCTGGGGTCAACGCCCGCCCGAAGGTGCTGGTGGTGCTGGTGAAGAGAAAGCGGCTGACGTCCGCCGCCACCGCCTCCTCGAGCAGGTGCAGCGTGCCCGTGACGTTGGTGTCGACGAAGTCCTCGCGCGTGTGTGAGCCGACGTGCGGCTTGTGCAGGGTGGCCGTGTGGATCACGGCGTCGACTCCGTCCATGGCCGCCCGTACGCACTCGCGGTCGGCGATCGACCCGACGACCTGCGTGTGCGCCGAGGCGATCACGTCGAGTCCGATCACCTCGTGGCCGAGGCCGCCCAGCGCGAGCGCCAGGCCCTCGCCGAGGTGCCCGGAGCTGCCGGTGACGAGGATCCTCACGCGGTCCCCATCGCTGTCGCCCGCGCCCGCAAGGCGCCCTTCAGTTCCTCGTCGCAGAAGGCGGCGTCGATCGCCGTGGCGGTGATCGTCTCCAGCTCGTCGCCGGAGAAGCCCAGCCGCTCGGCGCACACCCGGTACTCGCCGCCGATGGTGGCGCCGAAGTAGGGGGGATCGTCCGAGCCGAGGGTGAGGCGCACCCCGGCGTCGCGCAGCTGGGGCAGGGGGTGCTCGTCGTAGCCCGCAAACACCCCGAGCACCACGTTGCTCGTCGGGCAGGTGTTGAGGACCAGGCCGCGCTCGGCGATCTCGTCCACCAGCCTCGGCTCCTCCACCGCGCGCACGCCGTGGTCGATCCGGGTCACCGGCAGGGCCAGCGCGGCGCGCACGCTGTCGGGCCCCGCCCACTCGCCGGCGTGGACCGTGCACCCGAGACCCGCCCCGGCGGCGATGGCATAGGCCTCGGCGAAGTCGCCGATCGGGAAGTTGGCCTCGTCGCCGGCCATGGAGAAGCCGACCACGTAGGGGTGGTTCTCGGCGACGGCGTAGCGCGCGACGGCCAGCGCCCGCTCCACCCCGAAGTTGCGCACGGCGGAGATGAGGATCCGCCCCTCGATGCCGCAGCTCTCGCGCGCGTCATCGATCCCCTGGGCGATCCCGCCGATGTGCTCGGCGTGGCTGAGGCCGATCTCGTTGGCGTGATCGGGGGAGGCCGTGAGCTCGACGTAGATCGCCCCCTCCCGCCCGCAGGCGCAGAGGTACTCGTAGGTGATGTCGCGGTAGTCCTCACCGGTCCGGATGACGCTCGCCGCCAGGTCATAGGCGCGCAGGAAGTCCAGGAAGTCGTCGTAGTGAAAGCGGCCGTGCTCGTTGAGCAGGCGGTCGGGCACGGCGATGCCATTGCGCTGGGCCAGGCGCGCCACCAGCTCGGGGGGCGCGGTGCCCTCCAGGTGGACGTGGAGCTCCACCTTGGCCACGGAGTCGACGGTCATCGCAGCACCTCCATCACGATCGGTTCAAAACCCTCGGGGCCGTCTCCAAGGGTGACGGCATCCTGCAGGGCGCCGGCGGCCCGCTCGGCGCCGGCCGCGTCGCGGGCGTGCACCAGGGCCAGCGGGCGCTCGCCGGGCCCGACCCGCTCGCCCAGGGCGGCGACCTCGGTGAAGCCGACGCTGTGATCCACGGGATCGGACTCGCGCGCGCGGCCGCCGCCCAGTCCCACCACCGCGATCCCGATCGCCCGGACGTCGACCGAGACGATCGTCCCGGCCTCCGCGGGCTCCACCGCCCGCACCACCGGCGCCGCCGGCAGGTAGGCGTCCATGTTGTCCAGCAGGTCCTCGGGGCCACCCAGCATGGCCACCATCGCCGCGAATCGCTCCGCGGCGGCGCCGCCGTCCAGTGCCGCCTCGGCCGCGGCCCGCGCGCCGGTGGCGTCGCCGAACACGCCGCCGAGCACCAGCAGCTCGGCGCTCAGCGCCAGCGTGACCTCGCGCAGGCGCTCGTCGCGCGCGGCGCCGGTGAGGTGCTCAATCGACTCGCGCACCTCCACCGCGTTGCCGGCGGTCCGCCCCAGGACCTGGTTCATGTCGGTGAGCATCGCGGTGGTGGCCAGCCCGTTCCCGCGCGCCACGTCGACCAGCGCGCGGGCCAGCTCGCGCGCTCCGCCGAGGTCTGGCAGGAAGGCGCCGGAGCCGACCTTCACGTCCATGACCAGCGCGTCGAGGCCGGCCGCCAGCTTCTTGGAGAGGATCGAGCCGACGATGAGGGGGATGGATTCCACCGTGCCGGTGGCGTCGCGGATGGCGTACAGCCGCCGGTCGGCCGGGGCCAGGGTCTGGGTCTGACCGACGATCGCGCACCCCACCATGGCCACGACGCGCTGGAGGCGGGCGGAGTCCGGGGCGACGTCGTAGCCGGGGATGGCCTCGAGCTTGTCGAGGGTGCCGCCGGTGTGCCCGAGCCCGCGGCCCGACATCATCGGGACCGACGCGCCGCAGGCGGCCACGATCGGGGCCAGCAGCAGGCTGACCTTGTCGCCCACCCCGCCGGTCGAGTGCTTGTCGAGCACCGGCCCGCTCTGCGCGCCGTCCTGCCACGACAGCACGTCGCCCGAGTGGGTCATCGCGCCGGTCAGCGCCACCCGCTCCGGCGCGGTCATGCCCCGCAGGAAGATGGCCATGGCCAGCGCCCCGACCTGCGCGTCGCTCACCGAGCCGTCGGCGATGCCCGTCACCAGCTCGGTGATCTCGGCGGCCGACAGCTCGCCGCCGTCGCGCTTTCGCCGGATGAGCTCAGCGGTCAGCATCGTCGTCTCCGATCCGCTCGATGAACGCCGGCAGCAGCCGCACCAGGTCCTCGGCGGCTCGCTGGGCGTCGGCGAGCGTCTGCTCGTGGCTGAGCGGTACGTCGGACATGCCCTCGGCCAGGTTGGTGATCGCCGAGATGGCCACGACCCGCAGGCCGCAGTGGCGGGCCACGGTCGTCTCGTGCACCGTGGACATGCCCACGGCGTCGGCGCCGAGGCGGGCGAAGGCGCGGATCTCGGCCGGCGTCTCGAAGCTGGGTCCGCTCACCGCCAGGTACACGCCCTGGGCAAGCTCGACGTCCAGATCCCGCGCCACCTCGCGCAGCTCAGCCAGCAGGGTGGGGTCATAGGCGTCGCCCAGCGGTGGGAAGCGCGGCCCCACCGCGTCGTCGTTGGGGCCGATGAGCACGTTCGTACCGGTGAGGTTGATGTGGTCGGTGATGGCCATGAGCCGTCCCGGGCCCACCTCGGGGCGGAGCGAGCCGGCGGCGTTGGTGAGGATCAGGATCTCGGCGCCGGCCGCGCGCAGCGCCCGGACCGGGGCGCGCAGTGCGTCGATCGGGGGCCCCTCGTAAAGGTGCGCCCGGCCCTGGAGCACCGCCACCGGCACGCCGCCGATGCGGCCCAGCACGGCCTGGCCCGCGTGGCCCTGCACCGTGGGACGCGGGAACCCGGGCAGATCCTCGTACCCGATCACCACCGGGTCAAGCACGGCCTCGGCCACCGCGCCCAGCCCGGAGCCGAGCACCACTCCGACCCGCGGCGCGCCGGCACGATCCAGCATCACCGCGGCCGCCTCGTTCATCGCCCCAGCTCGTCGCGTCCGAACGACAGGGGCAGCAGCTCGGCCAGGGTCGTCGTGTGCGGAGTCTCGCCCGGGCGCCCCAGATACACCGGCGTGTCCGGGGACCCGAACTCGGCCAGCCGCTGCCGGCAACCGCCGCACGGAGGGCACACCAGCGCCTTCTCGGCCACGACGGCCACCGCGGTGATCCCGGACTCTCCCGCCGCCACCAGGGCGCCGAGGGCGGAGGCTTCGGCGCACTGCCCCTGCGGATAGGCGACGTTCTCCACGTTGGGACCGACGTAGATCTCACCACTGCGGGCCCGCACCGCGGCCCCGACCTTGAAGTCCGAGTACGGCGCGTAGGCGGTCCGCATCGCGCCATCGGCCGCCCGCAGCAGTGCCTGCACGTCCTCGCTGTCGCGCAGCAGGTCGGCGTAGCCCACGGCCACCAGCGCGCCATCGGAGATGGCCAGCTCCGCGCGCAGCCGCGTGACCTTCTCCGCGGCCTCCGCGGGGGTGTTGAGGCCGGGCCCGACCATGGCCT
The DNA here is from genome assembly GCA_035503355.1 of Solirubrobacteraceae bacterium. Taxonomy (GTDB): domain Bacteria; phylum Actinomycetota; class Thermoleophilia; order Solirubrobacterales; family Solirubrobacteraceae; genus Palsa-465. The sequence continues at coordinate 268 of DATJTQ010000110.1, read as the reverse complement.
CGAGCTCGATGAAGGTCCCCAGGCCCTCGACGTCATCGAGGTGGATGCGCACGTGCTCCCACAGGAACAGGCGCCGGCGCTTGGCCACCACCACCGTCTCGCCGAGGGCGGCGTCAAGCGCCTCGCGCAGCAGCACCGGGTCGGTGGCGGGCGCGCGGGTGAAGGAGCTCTCCTGCGCCGTCGTGCTGTCGGGCCGGCGGTAGGCGATGAGCTCCGCGCCCGCCCCGCTCTCCTCGCGCAGCTTCAGCCGGCCCAGGCGGCCGGGGAA
>DATJTQ010000109.1:0-8855 GCA_035503355.1 Solirubrobacteraceae bacterium | reverse complement strand
GGCTCGGCGGCGCCGACCTCGGCCTCATCCATCTCCAGATGCTCGGCCCACAGGCGCACCCGCGTGTCGCGGGCCAGCGCGGCGTCGTCGGTGACGACACACATCTCGGTGTCGTTGAACAGCGAATGGGCGTTGAGGTTGGCCGAGCCCACGATCAGCCAGCGGTCATCGACGGCGGCGACCTTGGCGTGCACGTAGATCGGGTCGGCGCGGTCATGGGACCGCGACAGGGCGCGGATCGTCGCGGCCAGGAAGCGCTTGGTGCCGTCGCCGGCGTCGTCGGCGGCGATGAGCCGGCCCACCTGGCCGCGCGTGTCCTCGGCACCGTTGTTGGCCTTGGCGGGCAGCAGCACCACGACCCGGAACTGCGGCGTGGGCGGGTGGCGCAGCTTGTCGGCGATGATCGAGACGAGCTCCGGGGACCACAGGAACTGGTTCTCGAGGTAGATGAGCTCACGGGCGGAGCGCAGAACCCGGGCGTAGCTCTCGAAGATGCGAAAGTCGCCGCGGGGCAGGGAGTCGTACATGTCCTCCTCGACGGTGCGGACCACCTGCACGGTCGACGTGCCCGCCGGCTCGGGTGCGGGTGGCGCGGGGAGCTCCTCGTCGGTGAGCTCGCGCCAGCGGGTGCGGAAATGGTCGTTGACGTCGGCCACCGCCGGTCCGCGCAGCCGCGTGGCGACGTCGTGCCAGCCGGTGGAGCGCCGCGCGTGGTGGGCCCGGACGTCGTAGCGGTCCCCGCCGGCGCTGGTCATGTCGATCCCGCCCACGAAGGCCACCTCGCCGTCGATGATCACCGTCTTCTCGTGATGGCAGTGAAACGGGTGCTCCTTGGGGTCGCCCTGGGCCTGGATCCGGGTGTGGCGCGTGAGGTTCGCCAGTTCCGCGGTGATCTCGCCGCGGGTGGGGTGAAACAGCGGCACCGGCGCTCCTGACCACACCAGGACGCGCACGTCCACCTGCTCGGCCATCTCGGCCAGCAGCACCCCGATGGCCCGATGCGGGCGCCCGCGGACCAGCTCGAAGGCCGCCTCCAGGTGCCAGCCGGTGATGTGCACGAACTGCTGGGCGGCGGCGATCGCGTCCGCGATCTCGGGCAGCGCGTTATCCCCGTCGATGAGCACCTCCAGCTCGCAGCCCTGGCGCGGCGGGGGCTCGCCCGCCGCGAAGACCCCTGGGCTCGTGGGTTCGAACACGCGCCCCCAGCCGAGCCTGCCCAGCCGTCGGCGGTGCTTGGCCACGACGGTGGCCTCGAGCCCATCTCCCAGCAGTTGATCGAAGCGCCCTACCAACGCGTTCGCCATCTCACAGGACCTCCCCGCTTTTCCCTCGGCCTACACCGCGTGGTGCCCGCGCGGAGCTCCGACACGACCTCCTGGCATGATCACTCACCGCTTGTGCCCCGCTCCAACGACAACCTCGCCGAGCGCCTGCTCGAAGGCGACCGGCGCGCCCTCGCGCGCGCCATCTCCCTGGTCGAGAACGACGATCCGGAGGGCTGGGAGCTGGTCCGGACCATCTACCCCAAGACCGGTCACGCCGCCATCGTCGGCTTCACCGGCCCGCCCGGCGTGGGCAAGTCGACGCTGATGAGCGCGCTCACCGCGCTGGAGCGCGAACGCGAACGCTCGGTGGCCGTGCTCTCCATCGACCCCTCCTCACCGTTCACCAAGGGCGCGCTGCTCGGCGACCGGATCCGCCTCACCGACCATTTCCTGGACCCCGGGGTGTTCATCCGCTCCATGGCCAACCGCGGCGCGCTGGGCGGGCTGAGCGAGGCCGCGCTCCAGGCGGCGCTGCTGATGGACGCCTCTGGCCGCGACATCGTCCTCTTGGAGACCGTCGGGGTGGGTCAGGCCGAGGTCGACATCATCGACCACGCCGACACCGTGGTCCTGGTCCTCATGCCCGGCTCCGGCGACTCGATCCAGGCGCTCAAGGCAGGCGTGATGGAGATCCCCGACATCATCGTCGTCAACAAGGCCGATCACCCCCTCACTGACACCATGGTCCGCGAGATCAAGGGGGTGCTGGCCCTCGGCCCCAAGCCCGACTGGCCGGTCCCGATCATCCGCACCGAGGCCGTCCGCGGGGAGGGCGTGGCCGAGGTGGCCGACAAGATGGCCGAGCACCGCGCCTTCATCGAGTCCGAGGGCACGCTGTCGGAGCGGCGCCGGCGCAACCTGCTCAACGAGGTGCTGGCCATCGCCACCTACCGCATGCGCCGCGAGCTGGAGGCCTCGGTGCGCGAGGACGAGAAGGTGCGCGAGCTGCTGGACCAGGTGGTCTCGCGCGAACTGGACCCGGCCAGCGCGGCGGCCAGCATCCTCGAGCGCGAGAAGGCGAAGGGCTAGAAGCTGAGCGCCAGCTCGGTGAGGAGGCGCACGCCGAAGCCCGTCCCGCCCTTGTCGAGGTAGGGCTGGCGACCGTGATCGCCCACCCCGGCGATGTCCAGGTGGGCCCACGGGACCTCGCCGGCGAAGTGGTGCAGGAACTCGGCGGCGGTGATCGCCGAGGCCTCGCGGCGCTCGGTGCGGTTGGTGATCTGGGCAAAGCGGCCCTTGACCATGTCGGCGTACTCGGGGTGCAGCGGCAGCCGCCACACCAGCTCGCCGGTCCGCTGCGCGCAGGCCGTCACCAGGCCGGCGAGGCTGTCGTCGTTGCTCATCAACCCGGCGTAGACGCTGCCCAGGGCCACCACCACGCCGCCGGTGAGGGTGGCGACGTCGACGATGGCGTCGCACCCCTCGCGCCGCACATAGGTGATGCAGTCGCCGAGGACCAGCCGGCCCTCGGCGTCGGCGTTGTTCATTTCCACCGTGGTCCCGTCCAGCGCGGTGAGGATGTCGCCCGACCGCATCGCCGAGCCGCTGATCATGTTCTCGGTGGCCCCCACGACGCCGAGCACGTTGATCGGCGCCTCCAGGTCGGCGAGCGCGGCCACCGCCTCGATCACCGCGGCGCCGCCCATCATGTCGAACTTCATGTCCACCATGCCGGCCATCGGCTTGATGGCCAGCCCGCCGCTGTCGAAGGTCACCGCCTTGCCGACCAGGGCCAGCCGCCGGTCGCTGTCCTGCGCGCCCCGGTAGCTGAGCGTGATCAGCCGGGGATCCTCATCGGAGCCTGAGGCCACCGCGGCGAACAGGCCCATGCCCAGGTCGCGCAGCTCGTCGCCGCCCAGCACGCTCACGGCCAGCGCCGGCCGCTCGGCCGCCAGCGCGGCGGCGTAGACGCCCAGCGCGGTGGGGGTGAGGTCGTTGGGCGGCCGGTTGCCGAGGTCACGGGCACGGTTCTGGGCCGTGGCCACGATGACCGCGCGCTCCACGCTGCCGGAGACGTCGGTGGTGGCACTGATGAGCAGCCGCTCGAGCCCCGGTCGCGCGTCGCCGTCGTCGGCGCCGCCGCCGCGCTTGTAGCGGTCAAAGCGGTAGGCGGCCAGCAGCGTGCCGTGCACCAGACCCTCGGCGATCTCGTCGCCGGCTCCCGCAGGGAGAGCCCAGCACACCGTCTGTGAGCCCAGCTCGCGAGCGCGACGATGGACGAGCGCGGCCGCGACGCGAGCGCGTTCGGGGTCAAGCTCGTCGCGCGCCCCGAGTCCCACCAGCACCAGCCGGCGCCCCTGCAGGTGGGTGAGCGCGAGGTGCTTGAAGCGCGCCTTGGCCTCGCCGGAGTCCAGGAGCGCCTCCACCTGCTCCCGGGCCTCGTCGACCTGCGGCGGCTCACCGTCGAACACTCCGATGACCACGGTGTCGGCGTCGGTCGACAGCGCCGGAGCGGTGGTCGTCTCGACGTACACGGCGCGCCACACTACTACCATCGGTCTCCCTTTCCACCGACCCCGGAGACGCCAATCGATGCCAAAGACAGTCATCCTCTCTGCCGCCCGCACGCCCATCGGCAAGCTCGGCGGAGGACTGGCCTCGGTAGACGCCACTGAGCTCGGTGCCACGGCGATCAAGGCCGCGCTGGAGCGCGCCGACGTCGCTCCTGAGCAGGTCCAGCACGTGATCATGGGCCAGGTGCTCCAGGCCGGTCAGGGCCAGATCCCCTCGCGTCAGGCGCAGATCAAGGCCGGCATCCCCAAGGAGGTCTCGTCCGAGACGATCAACAAGGTGTGCGCCTCGGGGATCCGCGCCGCGGGCCTGATCGACGCGGCCGTCCGCGCCGGCGATCTCGACATCGCCGTCGGCGGCGGCATGGAGTCGATGTCCAAGGCGCCGTACATGCTCAAGGAGGCCCGCTTCGGCTTCCGCATGGGCGACGGCAGGGCCATCGACGCCATGATCAGCGACGGGCTCACCAACCCCTTCAGCGGCAAGCACATGGCCCAGGAGGCCTCCGAGGTCGCCGCCGAGCTCGAGATGACCCGCGCTGACATGGACCGCTGGGCCCTGCGCTCGCACGAGCTGGCCATCAAGGCCACCGATGAGGGCCGCCTGCCCGAGGAGATCGTCGCGGTGACCATCTCCGGGCGCAAAGGCGACACCGTGGTCGAGGTCGACGAGGCCCCGCGACGTGACTCGAGCCTCGAGTCGCTGTCCAAGCTGCCCCCGATCTTCCTCAAGGACGGCACCCACACCGCCGGCAACTCGCCGGGCGTCAACGACGGGGGCGGCGCCCTGGTGCTCGCCTCCGACGAGTGGGCGTCCGCCAACGGCAAGACGCCGCTGGCCACGATCGTCGCCCAGGCGGCGGTCGCCGACGACTTCCCCTACCTGGCCCGCACCCCGGCCAAGGCGGCGGTCAAGGCGCTGGAGAAGGCGGGCCTGAGCGCCGAGGACATCGACCTGTGGGAGATCAACGAGGCCTTCGCCTCGGTGACGCTGAACTCGATCCGCATGCTGGGGATCGATGAGGACAAGGTCAACGTCAACGGCGGCGCCGTCGCCCTCGGACACCCCATCGGGGCCTCCGGAGCGCGCATCCTCGGCACTCTCATCTATGAGCTCCGCCGCCGCGGCGGCGGCCTCGGCTGCGCCGCGATCTGCTCCGGCGGTGGCCAGGGCGACGCGGTCATCGTCGAGGTCAATGGCGGCTGACGGCCCGCGCAGCGCCGCGTTCTTCGATCTCGACAAGACCCTCATGCAGGGGTCGTCGGCGTTCCAGTTCGGGCGCGCGGCGTACCGGGCCGGGCTGATGGGGCGCCGGCAGCTGCTCGCTGACGCGGTCGCCAACGTCCAGTTTCGCCTGCGCGGGGCCACGGACGCCGACTCGATGGCCCTGCGTGAGCGGATCGCGGCATCCCTGGAGGGGACGCGGGTCGTCGACCTCGAACGGCTCGGTGCCGACGTCCTGGCCGGCATCCTGCCCCGCATCTATCCCCAGATGCTGGCGCTGGCCCACGAGCATCAGGACCACGGCCGCCCGGCCTACATCGTCACCGCCGCCTCGCAGGAGCTCGCCGCGATCCTGGCCCGGGTGATGGCCCTCGACGGCGCCGTCGGCTCCGACATCTCCGAGGTCCGCGACGGGGTCTATACCGGCAAGCCGGCGGGCCTCTTCGTATACCGCGGGGGCAAGGCCACCGCGATCCGCGAGCTGGCCGAGCGTGAGGGCTTTGACCTGGCGGAGTGCTACGCCTACTCCGACTCGGAGTCCGACCTGCCGATGCTCGAGACCGTCGGGCACCCGGTGGCGGTCAACCCCGACGGGGCGCTGGCCAAGATCGCCCGCGAGCGTGGCTGGGACGTGCTGCGCTTCGACCGCCTGGGACGGCGGCTGAAGACCGCGGTGGCACTCGGCGCGGCGGCCGGCGCGGGTGGGATGGGCACGGTGGTCGCCCTGCGCCGCCTACGACCGCCTCGCGGGGTCAAACGCCTCGGCGCAGCGGCGCAACGCCCGCGCGTCGGGGCATAGACTGCCGCGCCATGCTCACACGCCTTCGCCTCATCACGCTGCTCACCGTCGTCCTCATCGGCGTCTTCGCCGTGTCCGCGCTCGCCTCCTCGGGCAAGACGGTCAAGATCGGCGACGACTACTACGGACCCAAGGCGCTCACCGTGGGCAAGGGCACGAAGGTGACCTGGAAGTGGGTCGGCGTGCTCAGGCACAACGTCGTCGTCCACACCGGGCCTTCGGCGTTCAGCTCAAAGACCCAGGTGTCCGGCACCTTCACCCACACCTTCACCAAGAAGGGCACCTACCACCTGGTCTGCACGATCCACCCGAACATGAAGATGACGGTGGTCGTGAAGTAACACGCAGGACGCGGCGAAGCTCGGCTCAGCACTACAATCCGCCCGCTTCACCGATGTCAGCCACCGACAAGAAGATCCGTGTCGTCGTCGCCAAGCCTGGCTTGGACGGCCATGATCGCGGCGCCAAGATCATCGCCCGCGCCCTGCGCGATGCCGGGATGGAGGTGATCTACACGGGGCTGCATCAGACGCCTGAGCAGATCGTGGAGACGGTGATCCAGGAGGACGCCGATGCCGTCGGTCTTTCGATCCTCTCCGGGGCCCACATGACGCTGGTCCCCCGGATCATGGAGCTGCTCGCCGAGCAGGGCGTCGATGACGTCGTCGTCACCGTCGGAGGGACGATTCCGTCCGACGACATCGACGAGCTGAAGTCCCTGGGGGTGGCCGAGGTATTCACTCCCGGTGCTCCCGCTCAGCAGGCGATCGACTTCATCCGCGGCGCCGTCCGCGCCTGAGCAGTCGCCATGACCGGCGCCCGAGGTTGGGCCATGAGCGGCGCCACGCGCCTGAGGCCAGGTGTGGCGGGAACATTCGCGTACCACTCGGCGCGCGAGGCCCGGTTTCAGCCCGGTACCGACCGATTGACTCGTCAGTCAACCGGGTATAGTCGCAGCACCTTTCCCCGTGAGAACCATTGTGAGTGCGCGGGTTCACATCCCCGCTCAGGACACTCGATAGGAGGCCACACTTGAAGATTTGCGTCCTGGTGAAAGAGGTTCCGGACGCCGCCGTCGAGAAGCGGATCGACCCCTCGACGGGCCGGATGGACAGGTCGGGTGAGCGCAATCTCAACCCGTACGACACCCACGCGATCGAGGCCGCCATGCAGATCCGCGAGGGCGGCGCGGTCGAGGTCGACGAGATCATCGCCGTGACCATGGGCCCCGCCAGCGCCACCCGCGCGCTGCAGAAGGCCGTGTCACTGGGCGCCGACCGCTCGCTGCATCTCTCCGACGACGGTCTGGCCGGCTCCGATGTCGCGGCCACGGGCTACGCGCTGTCCAAGGCGCTGGAGTCCGAGGCACCCGACCTGGTCCTGCTGGGCCAGCAGTCAGACGACGGCGAGTGCTACACGATCGGCGCCGTGGTGGCCGACCATCTGAAGATGCCGTCGCTCACCCAGGTGATCAAGATGGACGTCGCCGGCGAGGCGCTCACCTGCGAGCGCCAGGCCGAGTACGGCTACGACACCGTCGAGATCACCCTTCCCGCCGTCATCTCCGTCGGTGACGCCATCAACGAGCCGCGCTACCCGTCGCTGAAGGCGATCATGGGCGCCAAGAAGAAGCCGCTGGAGACCGTCGGCGCCGGCGACGTGGGCATCGACGCCTCGCTGGTCGGCGCGGAGGGCTCGCGCGTGCAGTGCGGCGAGTTCAAGGATCCGCCGGCCAAGTCGGCGGGCACGATCATCGAGGACGAGGACACGGACGACACGGTCGAGAAGATCGTCGCCTGGCTGGACGAAAGGAAGTTGATCTAGATGGCTGACGTTCTCACCTACGTTCTGCACTACGAGGGCGCGTTCAACAAGAACTCCCTGGGCGCCGTGTCCGAGGGCGCGGCCCGCGCCTCAGACATCGGCGGTGAGTGCCACGCCGTCGTCGTCGGCGGTGACGACCTCACCGACGATCTCTGCAAGACCCTGGGCCAGTACGGCGCCACGAAGGTCTTCCGCGCCAAGGGCCCCGAGGGCCTGGCCCAGCCGGTGGTCGACGTCATGGCCAAGGTCATCGATGACGGCGGTCACGGCTACGCGCTGTTCGGCGGCGGCCTGCTCGGCTTCGAGATCGGCGCCGGCCTGGCCGCGCGCAAGCAGGCCGGTGTGACCATGGAGGTCACCACGGTCCGCGCCGAGGACGGCAAGCTCGTCGCCGAGCGCCCGATCCTGCAGGACTCCAAGATCTCCGTGTCGCACTACAAGGGCGACCTGGGGATCATCATCGGCCGCATCAACGCGTTCGAGATCCGCCAGGACGGCTCCGGCGACGCCGAGGTGATCGACGTCGACGTGGAGCTGTCGCCGTGGTCAAACCAGGCCAAGATGGTCACGCGCGGCGAGCAGCGCGGCGCCGACGTGGACATCGAGGGCGCCGACGTGCTCGTGGCCGGCGGCCGCGGCCTCGGCAAGGCCGAGGGCTTTGAGCTGGCCGAGAACCTGGCCAAGGCGTTCGGCGGCAACAGCGCCGTCGCCGCCACGCGTGCCGTGGTCGACGCCGGCTGGTACCCGTACGCCGCCCAGATCGGCCAGACCGGCAAGACCGTGTCGCCGAAGCTGTACCTGGCGGCCGGCATCTCCGGAGCGATCCAGCACAAGGTCGGAATGCAGTCCTCGGAGAACATCGTCGCGATCAACAAGGACGCCAACGCGCCGATCTTCGAGTTCTCCGACCTCGGGATCGTGGGCGATCTGAACAAGATCATGCCCAAGCTCACCGAGGCCATCAAGGCCAAGAAGGGGAGCTAAACGGCCATGGCGGGGAACAACGGTCACCACGCACCCTCAGAGTTCCCGCCCCCGGTGGACTCCGTCAAGGAGTTCGTCAAGCGGGGTCTCGACGACGAGGAGGAGCTCATCGATGTGGGCGTCGCCATCGTCGGTGGCGGCACGGCCGGGCTGGCCTGCGCCAACCGCCTGCTCCAGCTGCTGAGCGA
>DATJTQ010000108.1:0-9543 GCA_035503355.1 Solirubrobacteraceae bacterium | reverse complement strand
GGCCTATCTGGACTTCTTCTGGAACCAGGCCCTGGCGGCGTTCAAGACGACCGTCGAACAATCACCCAAGGAGCAACCATGAGCACTCAGTCAACCGCCGCCCCGGTACGCACCTCGATCGTGGTGGAGGTCCCGGTGCAGCGGGCCTTCGAGGCGTTCACGCAGGAGATGCAGAGCTGGTGGCCCGCCGACCACCACGTTCTGCAGGGCGAGCTCGCCGAGATGCGGTTTGAGCCACGGGAGGGAGGGCGGATCTACGACGTCGCCACCGACGGGGGCGAGTGCACCTGGGCGCGCGTGCTCGCCTACGAGCCGCCCGATCGCCTCGTGTTCAGCTGGGACCTCAACCTGCAGTGGGGCATCGAGGAGAACCCGGATCACACGAGCGAGGTGGAGGTCCGCTTCATCCCGGAGTCGGATTCGCGCACCCGCGTCGAGCTCGAGCACCGCCACATCGAGCGCCATGGCGACGGGTGGGAGGCGATGCACGGCTCCGTGGGCTCTGCCGAGGGGTGGCCGAAGGGGCTGGAGGCCTTCGCGGCGTACCTCGCCGCCTGACCACCGCCAGCGTGATCTCTGCGTCCGGCACGCCGCCCGGGTATCTTCGGCGGCGATGCCGGACGTCGAGCTCAAGCCCCAGCAGTACAGGGACCCCCGGCCGGCCGAGTACTTCGCGCCCTACCACGCGCGCGTGCGCGCGGGAGAACCGGAGGCGCATGTCTACGAGATCGTCCGGACCGTCACGGCGCTGCACGCGATGATCACCTTCCGCGCCCGCGGGATCGGATCCGAGAACGTGCCGATCGGGCCGGTCATCTTCGCCCCCAACCACGCGTCGTTCATGGACCACTTCTTCATCGGCGCCTTCGTCCGCCGGCGGATCCAGTTCATGGCCAAGTCCCAGCTGTTCGGCCCCCCGATCCTGACCTACATCTTCAGCCACGGAGGGGTGTTCCCGGTGCGGCGGGGCGCGCAGGACGAGGAGGCGTTCATCAGCGCGTTCAAGATCCTTCAACGCGGCGGAGCCGTCGGCATGTACTGCGAGGGCACGCGCTCGCGGACCGGGCAGGTTGGCACCGAGGCCCGGTCCGGCATCGGGCGCCTCGCCCTCGAGACCGGGGCGCCGGTGGTTCCGGTGGGCATCCTCGGCTCCCATCAGGTCCGCAACTGGAAGCGGCTGCAGTTCCCGAAGGTGACGGTGAGCTACGGGGCGCCGCTGCGCTTCACGGCCATTGCCGAGCCAACGCGCGAGCAGCAGCACGAGGCCGCCGACATCATCCTGCAGCGCATCCGGGCGCTGCACGCCGAACTGGCCCGCCTCGGGCACCGCGGGTCGCGCCGAGCGGCGCGGGCCCACGCCGTCGCGTGACCTTGCTCCCGGATCTGCTGAGGGGTGTGCGGGTGGCCGTGGGCGGTGACGGCTCGTGCGCCACGGCGGCGAGCGACGGCCTGCGGGCGCTGGGAGCGACGGTGGACGAGCTGCCCGTCGCCACCCTTGCCGATGAGGACGCCGCGGCGGCGTGGGCCTGCGAGCGCGCGCCCCTCGACGGACTGGTCTACGACGCCGGTGCCGGGTTCGGCACCGGCGGCGCCGAGGCGCTGCGCGGCACGATGGAGCTGACGTGGCGCGCCATCCGCGCCGTCGCCACCGGGGCGCTGATCGAGAGTGGCCTGCCCGGGCGGATCGTGCTGGTGGCCCCGCGGCCCGACGCCGGGCCGCACGCCGTCGCCGGGCGAGCGGCGCTGGAGAACCTCGCGCGGACGCTGTCGGTGGAGTGGGCGCGCCACCAGATCACGGCGGTGGTCCTGTGGCCCGGCTCCGCCACCACCGATGCCGCGCTGGCGCAGATGACGTGCTTCCTGCTCTCGCCGGCCGGGGGGTACTTCAGCGGCTGCCGATTCGAGCTTGACAGCGTCGCCGTCGCCGCCCGCTGAACGCGCTCATACGCTGTTCTTACGCCGCTCACACACCTCTGATACGGCACGGCCCGATGCTGTCGGCCATGACCAAACAAGACGGGCTCAGGCTGAGGGCGCAGCGGCGGGCGCGGGTGCGGCGAATCCGGGCCCGCGTGATCGGCGGATCGATCGCTCTCTTCCTGGCGGTGTGGATGCTCATCACCGTGGTGCTGGTGACCGGACACGACCCGGCGCTCGCGCGCAAGACGTCGACCCAGACGGCGACGCCGGCCACCACGACCGCGACGTCCTCGGTCAGCTCCGGCGCCACCAGCAGCTCCACCGGCTCGGGCTCCAGCGGCGTGAGCGGCGTGACCTCGAGCCAGTCATGACCACCGTGCGGAGCTTTCCGGGCTCCGCCGCTCCCGCGCGCCCGGAGCACTGCCACACCTTTGACTGCTTCGGCGGCCGGTGCACGGTGATCGTGGCCGACGCCGCCCGGCTCGCCGATGCGGCCGCCGCGGCGGCGATGGCCCGGCGGGCGCTGCTGGCCTGGCATCAGCGCTTCTCGCGCTTCATCGAGGCCAGCGAGCTGAGCCGCCTCAACCGCGATCCGGCGGCCACCGTCGCCGTGAGCCCGCTGATGCGCCGCGTCGTGGAAACGGCGCTGGCGGCGGCCCACGACACCGGCGGCCTGGTCGACATCACGCTGGCCGACGAGATCGCCCTCGCCGGCTACGAGGACCACTTCGATGGAGAGGGCGCGGACCTGGGGGCGGCGCTGGCGGCCGCGCCGCCCCGGGCGCCCGCCGCGCCCCACCCCGACGAGCGCTGGCGCCGGATCACCGTCGACCCGCGGGCGGGGACCGTCCGGCGGCCGCCGGGCCTGCGCATCGACGTCGGCGGGATCGCCAAGGGTGTCTTCGCCGATGAGCTGGCCGCGATGCTCGAGGGCTTTGACGCCTACGTCCTGGACTGCGCCGGCGACGTCCGCGTGGGCGGCCGGGCCGGCCTCGTGCGCCCGGTGCACATCGCCGGCGCCACCCGCCCTGAGCGGCTGCACACCTTCGCGCTGACCCGCGGCGCGGTGGCCACCAGCGGCATCTCGCGGCGCAGCTGGATCGGGCCCGACGGCCGCCCCGGTCATCACCTGCTCGACCCGCGCACCGGCGCGCCGGTCTTCAGCGGCGTGGTCCAGGCCAGCGCCCTGGCCCCCACGGCCGCACAGGCCGAGGTCCTGGCCAAGGCCGCCGTCCTCAGCGGGCCGGCCCGCGCCGCCGAGTGGCTGCGCCACGGCGGCGTGATCGTCTACGACGACGGCCGCTGCGCGCGGGTGGATCCAGCGGAGGCCGCCGCGCCCACCCGGGCGCCGAGCCAGCCGGCGACGTCGTCGAGCACCGTCTCGCGCTCGGGCTCGTTGAAGATCTCGTGGAAGAGGCCCTCGTAGGGCTTGACCGTGAGGTCGGCGGCGCCGATCCGCTCACCCAGCATCACGCTGCCGGCGGGCGGGCACAGGCCGTCGGCGGTGCCGTAGAGGATGAGCGTGGGCACCGCGATGGCGCCGACGGTCGACGGGAATCGCTCGACAGTGTCGGCGAGCGCCACCGCCGTCCGCGCCGGCACCTTGCCGTGATGCACCAGCGGATCTGAGCGATAGGCCTCCACGACGGCCGCGTCGCGGCTGACCAGGGCGGGGTCGAGGGCGATCAGCGGCGCCCGTGGCGCGATCACCGACAGGGCCCGAGCCACCAGCTCCAGCGGCTTGGGCACGGGGTCGAGCTGCGCCAGCGGCGCGGACAGGATCACGCCCTGCAGTCGCGCCTGGTGTGCCAGCGCGTAACGCAGAGTGATGAGGCCACCCATGCTGTGGCCGACCATGAACACCGGCGCGCCGGGGGCGGCCTCCACCGCGCGGTCCACCAGCGTGTCGACGTCGGCGACGACGTGGTCCATGTCCTCGATCAGGGCCCGGGGGCCGTCGGAGCGGCCGTGGCCGCGGTGATCGACGGCGTACACGGCGTAGCCGTCGCCGACGAGCCGGGCGACGACGTGGTCATAGCGGCCGCTGTGCTCGCCCAGCCCGTGCACCAGCACGACCACGGCGCGGACGGGCGCGTCGTCCGGCGTCCAGGAGCGCCAGAACAGGCGGCGGCCACCAGCGCCGCCGAAGGACCCCGACGCCTCGGCGATCACCCCTGCTCCTCGGCCCAGGGGACGACGATGGCGTCCTCATGGGGCGAGTCGCGGGCGACGACATACTCGGCGGGGCCAGAGTCAGAGACGTTCTCCACCACGTGGGTGACGCGGGGAGGTACGTAGAGCATGTCCCCGGGCTCGACCTCGAGCTGCTCCTCGAGGTGGTCACCCCAGAGGATCCGCACGCTGCCGCTGAGCATGTAGAGCGTGCTCTCGCAGTTCTCGTGGTAATGGGGGCGCGACCGCGCCCCGGCGGGCACCCGGAACCGTCCCATGTAGATGTTGTGCGCGCCCGCGGTGACCTGCGAGATCTCGGCGCCGCCGACGATCCCACGCGGCGTGTCGTGATCGGGTCCGGGCTTGATGAGCCTCATTGAGGCCGAGTGTAGGACTCCGTCTGGGGCTCTGCAGCGGGGGCGACCTCGATCTGGAGCGGGCCCTGCGGCGCCGCCTCGTGGTCGACCTGCAGCGTGGTGTGGCTGATGCCGAACCGCTCGGAGACGACGCGCTGGAGGTTGCGCCGGCGCTCATGGCAGTCGTCGCCGGCGCGGACCACGACGTGCGCCGACAGCGCCGGGAAGCCGGAGGTGACCTCCCACACGTGCAGGTCATGCACCTCGACGACCCCCGGCTGCGCCGCGAGCGTCCGCCCGATCTCGGTGGGGTCGATGCCCGAGGGCGCTGCCTCCAGGAACACGCGCCCGGACTCCCTGAGCAGGCCGTAGGCGGCATGCAGCAGCAGCCCGGCGATGATCAGCGACGCGATCGGGTCCGCTCGGTCAAAGCCGGTGGCGAGGATGACCACCGCCGCCACCGCGGTGGCGATGAACCCGTAGGCGTCGGTGACGATGTGACGGTAGGAGCCTTCGAGGTTGAGGCTGCGCGTGCCCGAGGTTCCTCGGGCCAGGATCGCCGCCGCCGCCACGTTGACCACGATGCCGGCCAGAGCCACGATGAGCACCGGAAGCCCGTCGACGGGTAGCGGCGAGACCAGCCGGCGCAGCGCGTCGACCACGATCACCACCGACAGAATGAGCAGCGTCACCCCGTTGGCCTGGGCCGACAGGATCTCGACGCGGCCGAGGCCATAGGTCATCGCGCCGCCGGCGGGGCGCGCGGCCAGCCGGGCCGCCACCAGCGACAACCCGAGCGCGGCGGCGTCGGTGAGCATGTGCGCGGCGTCGGAGAGCAGCGCCAGCGACGAGGCCAGCACGCCGACCGTCACCTCGGCCAGCATGAAGACGACGATCAGCGCCAGCGCCGCCTTGAGCGCCCCGCGCTCGGTGTCGCGCGAGGGCCCATGGTGGTGGTGGGAGTGATCGTGGGCGTGGTCGTGAGCCACTGGCCGGCGCCTTCTAGTTCACGGACGGGTCGGGAGGCATGCGCGCCACCAGCGCGTAACTGCCCCCCTTGCGAGTCAGCACCGTCGACCACAGCTCCAGCGGCACCCCGCTGAAGGCGTCCTCGCGGTGCGCCGGCTCCAGGATCCAGTCCCCGCGGTCGACTTCGTCGTCAAGCTGGCCGGGGCCCCAGCCGGCATGGCCGACGAAGGCGCGCCCGCGACGGACGCTCAGCGTGGGGTCCTCCTGGGCGCCGTTGGCCAGCACGCCCACGTCGTCGAAGGCGATGAGGGCGGCCTCGGCGGGCTGGTCGAACTCGGCCAGCACGATCAGCGCCGACGGCTGGACCGGGCCGCCCACGAACAGCGGGTCGTCGACATCGAGCAGCTGCTCGAGCTCGGACACCGCCTCGCCCACCGTCGTCTCGGAGGGGCGATTGAGGACCAGGCCCAGCGCGCCCTCATCGGAGTGCTCGACGATGAGGACGACGGTGCGCCAGAAGTTGGGGTCCAACAGTCCCGGGCCCGCGATCAGCAGCTGACCTCGTGCTGAGTCCACGCTCGCGAGCGTAGCCCATGAGGTCGGCGGCGGGAGCGCGCGTCACAGGCCCATCGACCGCCCGAGGATCTCGCGCATGATCTCGTCGGTGCCGCCTCCGATCGGCCCCAGGCGGGCATCGCACAGCGCCCGCTCGAGCTCGGCCGGAGCGTCCAGGCCGTGGATCTGCACGCAGGCGTCGATGACGTCGAAGGCGGCGCGCTGGGTGCGCAGCTTGGCGATCGTCACCTCGCGCACGGCGTCCTCGCCCGCGACAAGGCGGCGCAGGGCGGCGTAGGTGACCGCGCGCCCGGTCTCGAGCTCGAGGGCGATCTCGGCGATGCGGTGGCGGATCGCCTGCTGGGAGCGCAGGTCGTCGCGACCGCGCAGGAACTCCAGCGTCTGCTCCAGGCAGGCCTGCATGGCGCCGACGGCGCCGAGGGCCATGAGCAGGCGCTCCCACTGGAAGTTGGCCATGATCAGGTAGAAGCCCTGGTGCTCGGTGCCCAGCAGGTTCTCCCCGGGGACGAAGACGTCATCGAAGGCGATCTCGGCGGTGTCGGAGGCGTGCCAGCCGAGCTTGCGCAGCGGGGTGGAGCTCACGCCGGGGTGGGCGGGGTTATTTTCAATGATGAGGAAGGAGAGTCCGTGATGACCTCCGTCCTGCGTGGTCTTGACCGCGGTGACGAGGATGTCGGCGCGCACCCCGCCGGTGATGAACGTCTTTGACCCGTTGACGACGTAGCCGTCGTCGACGCGGCGCGCCTGGGTGCGGATGCCGGCGACGTCAGACCCCGCGCCCGGCTCGGTGATGGCCAGAGCGGCGATGAGCTCCCCGCGCCGCCCCGGCTCGACGTAGCGCGCCTTCTGCTCCGCGGTGCCGAACCGCGCGATCGGCGGCAGGGCGATGCCGCTGTGAGCGCCGAGGCCGGCCGCGACGCCACCCGAGCCGCACCGTGCGAGCTCCTCCACCCACACCGCGGCGGCCACGGGGTCGGTGAGACCGAGGCCCAGATAGCCGGCGTCGGCCACCCAGCGGAAGGCATCGTTGGGAAACCACCGCGCGGCCTCCCACTCATCGGCGTGGGGTCGCAGCCGCCGCGCCACGAAGGCGCGCATCTCCGTCCGCAGCCGCTCGTGCTCGATGGTGAATGGCGGGGTGGGGCGGGGCGCATGCGCCCCGCCCTCCGGCGGCGCATGCGCCGCCGGGACCCGGCCGCATGCGGCCGGGTCTGACATCTCAGAGGCCGTAGGACCGGCCGATCACGTCGAGCATGATCTCGTCGGTGCCCGCCCCGATGCGGTTGAGGCGCATGTCGCGCCACACGCGCTCGATCCCGTACTCCACCATGTACCCGGCGCCGCCGTGGATCTGGATGCACTCGTCGGCGACCTCGACGGCGACCCGGGCCGCGTACAGCTTGGCCATGGAGATCTCGCGCACCGGGTACTCGCCGTTCTGGAAGCGCCACGCGGTGGTGTAGACGAGCTGGCGGGCGCTCTCGATCTTGGTCGCCATCTCGGCGAACTTGTGGCGGATGACCTGGAAGCGGCCGATCTCGCGTCCGAACGCCTTGCGCTCCTTGGCGTACTGCAGGGTGCGATCAAAGACATGCTGGGCGCCGGCCACGCACCCAGCGGCGCCGATGAGCCGCTCCCCCTGGAGCTCCCACATGATGTGGTAGAAGCCCTTGCCGACCTGGCCCAGGACCGCCGACGCGGGCACGTGGACGTCCTGGAAGGCCAGCAGCGCCGTGTCGGAGGCGTGCATGCCGAGCTTCTTGAGCCGCTTCTCGCGGACCACGCCCTCGGCGTCCATCGGCACCAGGAACAGCGTGAAGCCGTCGTAGCCGGCGTCGACGTCCGTCTTGGTGACCAGGACGATCACGTCGGCGCGGTGGCCGTTGGTGATGTAGGTCTTGGCGCCGTTGATGACGTAGTCACCGGTGGCCTCGTCGCGGACCGCCCGGGTCTTGATCCCGGCGACATCGGAGCCGGCGTCGGGCTCGGTGATCCCCAGGCAGAGGATCTTCTGGCCGGCGATGGCCGGCACGACCCACTCCTGCTTCTGCTCCTCGGTGCCGAAGGCGAGGATGGGGGGCATCGCCATGTCGGTGTGGACGGCCAGCCCCATGGCCAGGCCACCGCTGTGCGCGTGCACGATCTCCTCGGCCAGCACCAGCGAGGTGTAGTAGTCGCCGCCCTGACCGCCGTACTCCTCGGGCTTGTCGAGGCCCAGGAAGCCCAGCTCGCCCATGCGCGCGAACACCGAGTCCGGGAAGGTGCTCTCCTCCCACTCCTCGGAGTGGGGCTGCAGCTCCTTGACGACGAAGCGCCGGATCGAATCGCGCAGCTGCTCGTGCTCGTCGGTGAAGATGAAGTGCTTGCGCTGGCTGGCGTGATCGGGCTTGAGGACGTCGGCGGTGGCCATGCGGGACGAGACCTTTCGGATCGAGGGGCGGCGGTCGGGGACGCTAGCTGCGGCGCGCCACAAAGTAAACAGTAGAGCTTTCTACTTCTCACTTGACCGCAAGTCCGCTGGCATCACGGCCCCGCGGGGAGTTCACCATTACGCTTCCAGCGATGGCCTACGAAAAGATCGCCTTCTCGGCCGCGCCCACCGGTGTCGCCACGATCGCCCTCAACGAGCCCGACACCCGCAACGCGCTGTCTGACGACCTGCTGGCCGAGCTCATCCGGGCGCTCGAGGCATGCCGCGACGACGACGCCGTGCGGTGCGTGGTCCTCACCTCGACTCATCACAGCGTGTTCTCCAGCGGGGGCAACCTCGGCGGGTTCGCCGCCGACGTCCCGCTGGTCCACAAGCACTTCGCCACCGCGCTGTTCCCCGAGGTGTTCGCCCTCCTCGGCCAGCTCGGCAAGCCCTCGATCTGCGCCGCCAACGGCCACGTGCTGGCCGGCGCGCTGGGCCTGGCGCTGGCCTGTGACCTTGTCATCGCCGCCGACACCGCCCGCTTCGGCACGCCCGAGATCAACATCGGCCTCTTCCCGTTCATGATCATGGCCCTCATCTACCGCAACGTCGGGCGCAAGAAGACCGCCGAGCTGATGCTCATGGGTGAGCAGATCTCGGCCGCGGAGGCCGAGCGGATCGGGATCGTCAACCGCGTCGTCCCCGCGGACCAGTTCCCCGCCGCGGTCACCGACTGGGCCGAGAAGCTCGCGCGCAAGTCGCCGGTGCTGATGAAGCTCGGCAAGGACGCCATGTTCCGCCAGCAGGACATGGACTACGCCGACGCCATCGATTTCCTGCGCTCGCAGCTCACCATCGCCTTCTCCACCGAGGACATCCAGGAGGGGGTGCGCGCCTTCTTCGAGAAGCGCGACCCCGAGTGGAAGGGCCGTTGAGCGCCGCGCGCCGAGCGTCTCCTGTGGCCACCGACGTCCCCACCACCAGCCTGCTGAGACCTCTCGTCGAGGACCTGGAGGCGCGTCGTGAGCAGATCAAGCTCGGTGGCGGTGAGGAGAAGATCGCCAAGCAGCACGCGGTCGAGAAGCTCACCGCCCGGGAGCGGCTGGCCCTGCTGATCGAGGAGGGGACGTGGGTCGA
>DATJTQ010000107.1:0-40526 GCA_035503355.1 Solirubrobacteraceae bacterium | reverse complement strand
TCGATCATGAACGGATTGACCGCGGCAAAGCCGGCGGCGATCACCCCGGTCCGCCCTGACACCAGCTCGCGTCCGGCCAGGTACATCAAGGGCACGAGGCCCACGCCGAGCACCGCCGACAGGGATCGCAGACCCGCCTCCCCCGTCCCGAACACCTTGGCCCAAGGCCAGGCGATGATGAGATACAGCGGCGTATTCCACTCCGCCGCGTTCCATGCGCGCAGCATCGCGCCGAAGGAGAGACCGAGCTCGTGGGCAGCCTGGGATTCGTCGAGCCAGTAGCTCTGGCTTGACAGCGTGGCGAAGCGCAGGACCGCGGCGAGGATGACGAGTCCGACGACGATCCACGTCTCGGTTGAGGCTGGCCAGAACCTGCGCGCCGGGCCCGATCGCTCCCTCGCGGAGACGGCCGTTCGGGCCTGGAGGAGCATGCGGCGCCAGTGTAGCTGTGGCCCTGGCGGCGAGCCGCACGTGCGGTTTCCCGGCGCACAGGCTGTTACTGTGCTCCGCTTGCCTGTGTGTCGAGGTTCACGGACCACGTCTCGGGCCCGTCGACTGGCACTCGTCGTTGTGTTCTGCGCACTGAGTGCCGGCCTGGCCGGCTGCGGTGGGTCAAGCACCAAGCCCACCCCCGTACCCGCCGTCCAGTCCCAGCGGGTCGGTCCCGCGTCCATCTTCACGGTGGGGGCCGAGTTGTACTCGAATCCGACGCCCGGGATGGACTTCTTACAGAGCATGGGCGTCGACTACGTCCGGCTGGACATGAACTGGGGGTCGGTGGCGCCCGACGCCACCTCGACGCACAAGCCCGACATCGACGCGAGCGACCCCAACGCGTACCCCGGGATGACGCGCTACGACGGGCTCATCCGGGGCTTGCTGGCGCGCCACATCGGGGTCGATCTGGCCCTGATCGGCCCGCCGCCTCGCTGGGCCGAGGGCCGGGGTGCCCCGTCGCCGAGCACCCAGACCCAGTGGAAGCCCGATCCCCACGACTACGCCGATTTCGTCCATGCCGTCGGCACGCGCTACAGCGGGCACTTCACGCCCTCGGGCGCCTCGCGGCCCCTGCCGCGGATCAACTTCTGGTCCATCTGGAACGAGCCCAATATCGGGCAGAACCTCGCGCCCGAGACCACGCACGCCGCGTCACCGGTGGAGGTGGCGCCGCGCGTGTACCGCTCACTGCTCGACGGAGCGTGGAACTCGCTGCAGGCCACCGGTCACGGCAATGACCGCATCCTCATCGGGGAGCTCGCTCCGGCTGGCGTGACGAAGGGGGCGACCGGGGTCTTCAACGCGATGGCGCCGCTGCGCTTCCTGCGAGCGCTGTACTGCGTCGACGCCAACTACCAGCCGCTGCGCGGCGCCGAGGCCAGCGAGCGCGGCTGCCCCGCGGCCGGCGCCACGTCGGCCTTCGTCACCGAGAACCCCGGCCTGTTCAAGGCGCCCGGGTTCGCCGTGCATCCCTACTCGTTCACCTCGCTGCCCCCGAACGTCCGGATCCCCAACGAGCCCGACTTCGCCGAGCTGGCGGCCATGCCCACCTTCGAGGCGACCCTCGATCGCCTGCAGCGGGCCTACGGGTCAAGCAAGAAGTTCCCGGTCTGGTCCACGGAGTTCGGCTACATCACCAACCCGCCCAACCCCCAGTACACGATCACCCCGACCCAGGCCGCCTACTACCTCAACTGGGCCGAGTACATGACGTGGTCTGATCCTCGCCTGAAGTCCTTTGACCAGTTCCTGATCACCGATCCGGTGGGCAGCACAGTGTTCGCCACGGGGATCGAGACCTCGGCCGGCCTGGCCAAGCCGGGCCTCTACGCCTACCGGATGCCGCTGTACCTGCCGGTCACCACGGGCGCCGCCAAGCAGCCGCTGCTCGTCTGGGGCGAGGTGCGGCCGGCCCCCGATGCCGCGCGGGCCACGCACCGGCCCCAGAAGGTGCAGCTGCAGTTCAAGGCGAGTTCCGGCAAGGCCTTCAGCACGCTCCAGACCGTGACGGTGACCAATCCGCACGGCTATTTCGAGGTCCGGCGGGCGTTCCCGTCCAGCGGCTCGGTCCGCCTGCGCTGGACCTATCCACACAGCGAGACGCACGGCGTGACCATCTTCAGTCGCACCGTCGACATCACGCTGCACTAGCGCGATCTTGACGCCGTACCAACACGGCGTTTCGCTAGGCTCGGCGCGGTAGCGTGCGGGCGCTCTCCTTTGTAGAGCGACCGCCGCATCGGACCGGGCGCAGGGCCCGGATTCTCTGCCCTTCGATCACGGACACCGCCGCCCATATCCGGCCGCAACTCCGTCCGCCTGGAGCTGTTATCGACACCATGCGCCCTCATCTCCCCGCCGCCAAAGATCTCGTCCGCCGCTGGAGCCGGGTCGGCCTCGGTGCGACCGTCGCCCTCGCCGCCGCCGCTGCGCTGCCGGCGACCGCAGCCGCCAGCCACACGCAGCTGGTCATGATCCAGGACGGGAGTGATCTGAGCGATCCCAATGCGGCGATGACGGAGTTCCGTCAGCTGGGCGCCAACGCGGTACGGGTCGTCGTCCCGTGGTTTGAGATCGCTCCGAACGCGAGCGCCAAGAAGAAGCCGTCGTTCAACGCCACCAATCCGAACGCCTATCCCGCCGCGAATTGGCAGATCTTCGACGCGATCGACCGCGCCGCCGCCGCGAACGGGATCACCGTCGACTTCACGCTGTCGGGCGGGGCTCCGACATGGGCGCAGTCCGTCGCTCCCAAGTCTCCCGGCGTCAACCGGCTGTTCCTCGCCTGGAAGCCCAACGCGGCCGACTACGGCCAGTGGGTCAAGGCGATGGGCACCCGCTACAGCGGCCATTTCAAGCCCACGGGCGCCACCTCAGCGCTCCCCGCGGTCCATTTCTGGGCGCTGTTCAACGAGCCCAACTTCGGCCAGGACCTCGGGCCGCAGGGCAACTCGAACGGGTTGACCGCGACGATGTACTACCGCAGTCTCGTCAACCAGGGCTACAACGCCCTCAAGGCCACCGGCCACGCGGGCAACACCATCGTCATCGGTGAGCTCGCCGACCAGGGGTCCGAGCCCGGCCCCAACCCCAAGAGGACCGGCGGCACGCCCGGCAATTACGGCCAGACGCGCCCGCTGCTGTTCATCCGCCAGCTCTACTGCGTCGACACCAAGTTCAACGAGCTGCGCGGCAGCGCCGCCAAGGCGATCGGCTGCCCCACCACCGCCTCGGCAAGCCGGAAGTTCCGGAGCCAGAACCCCGGGCTGTTCAACGTCAATGGCCTGTCCATGCACCCCTACGGGCAGAGCCAGTCACCGGTGAGCAAGGCGGGCAACAAGGTCGACTACGGCCTCTTCCAGGACTTCCCGCAGGTCGAGGCCACCATCGACCACGTCAACAAGGTCTACGGCTCCAAGAAGCACTTGTCGATCTACAACACCGAGTACGGCTACATCACCAACCCGCCCCAGAGCACGCACAGGCCGTCGTACGTGTCGCCGGCGACCGCGGCCTACTACATCAACTGGGCCGAGTACCTGTCGTGGAAGCAGAGCCGCGTGCAGAGCTACATGCAGTACCTGCTGGCCGATCCGCCTCCCACGGCCGGTCCCTACCAGGGCTTCGCCAGCGGCCTGGAGTTCCCCAACGGGACCCACAAGCCCAGCTACGACGCCTTCCGGCTGCCCGTCTACATGCCGAAGACCTCCATCTCGCACACCACCAACGCCGAGATCTGGGGCGCGGCCCGCCCTGGAGCCTTCATGCAGAAGGACGGCAACGGCACGCCGACCATCGCCATCCAGCTCAACGGCACCACGATCAAGACGCTGAGCGTCAGCAGCTCGGGGGCCTACTTCGACACCAAGCTGAAGTTCCCCAAGAGCGGGACGGTGCGCCTGGCCTACACCTATCCCTCCAGCGATCCGTTCCTCCCGGTGACCGACGAGGGCCAGACCGTGTTCAGCCGGAGTTTCAAGATCACGGTGCATTGAGGCTCGCGGCCCTGGAGGCCCCGGAAGCGCGATACTGACGGGGATGCCGCCCGGCTCGCCCGCAGTGATCTCGCGTCTGCAGGAGATATGCGGCCGTGAGTTCGTGCTCACCAACCAGCACGAGCTCGCGACCTACCGTTCCGACGGCCTGCTGCACTATCGCGAGGTCCCGGTCGCCGCCGTCCTGCCCGGCACCGCCGAGGAGGTCCGCCAGGTCGTGAAGACCTGTTATGAGGCGCGCATCCCCTGGGTGGCGCGCGGCTCGGGCACCGGCCTATCGGGCGGCGCTCTGCCGGTGGCCGAAGGGGTGCTGATCGTGCTCAGCCGCCTGCGCCGGATCCTCTCCGTCGACCTCGACAACGGCCGCGTCGTGGTGGAGCCCGGCGTGACCAACGTCAGCGTCACCCGCGCCGTCTCTCCCACGCACTTCTACCCGCCGGACCCTTCGAGCCAGATCGTGTGCTCGATCGGCGGCAACGTGGCTGAGAACTCGGGCGGGGCGCACTGCTTCAAGTACGGCTTCACCACCAACTACGTCATCGGACTGGAGGTGGTGCTGTCAGACGGGACGGTGGTCACGCTCGACCGCGACGCCCCGGGCTATGACCTGCTGGGCGCCTTCGTCGGCTCGGAGGGCACGCTCGGCGTCACCACCAAGATCACGCTGCGGATCATCCCCGCGCCAGAGAGCGTGAGCACCATGCTGGCCTTCTTCGACGACACCGGAGCCGCGGGCGATGCGGTCACCGCCATCGTCGACGCGGGGATCGTCCCTGGTGCCATCGAGATGATGGACCGCCTGTCCATCGAGGCGGCTGAGCAGGCCACCGGCGCCGGCTATCGCCTCGACGCCGGGGCGGCGCTCGTCATCGAGCTTGACGGGCCCCGTGAGGAGTGCCTGGTCGGCCTGGAGCAACTGACCGAGCTGTGTACGCAAGCCGGAGCCCTGGACGTGCGCATCGCCCAGTCCGAGGCCGAGCGTGACCTCATCTGGCGCACGCGCAAGGCGGCCTTCGCCGCGATGGGCCGCATTGCCCCCGCCTACTACGTCCAGGACGGAGTCATCCCGCGCACCCGGCTCTCGGAGGTGCTGCGCGAGATCGACGGACTGGCTCGCGAGTACAGCCTGCGCGTGGCCAATGTCTTCCACGCCGGCGACGGCAACCTGCACCCCCTCGTCTGCTACGACTCGGGCGTCGAGGGCGAGGCGGCCAAGGCTGAGGAACTGGCCGGCCTCATCATCAAGGCCTGCGTCGAGGCGGGCGGTTCGATCACCGGCGAGCATGGCGTCGGTGTCGACAAGAAGGCCTACATGCCCTCGATGTTCTCCGAGCCCGACCTCGACGCCTTCCAGCGCCTGCGCTGCGCCTTTGATCCGCACGGGCTGGCCAACCCGGGCAAGGTCATGCCCACGCCGCGATTGTGCGGCGAGGTGCCGGGCCCCTACCGCCAGCACCCGCTCGAGCGCGCCGGCGTGGCCGAGCGGTTCTAGGACCCGTCGGAATGGCCACCGCGAGCACCCTGGCCCCCGGCACCTTCGAGGACGCCGCGGCGGCGCTGGCGGCGGCAACCGAGGAGGGGCGGACGGTGCGGATCGTCGGCGCGGGCACCAAGCTCGGCTGGGGCAGCAGCGAGGCCGCCGCCGACATCGAACTGCACACCACCGCCCTGGATGAGGTGGTGGCCCACGACGCGGGCGACCTCACGGCGACCCTGCAGGCCGGGGTGCCGCTGGAGCTCGCCCAGCGCACCTTCGCCGCCGCCGGGCAGATGCTCGCGCTCGACCCGCCGCTGGGCGCCGACGCCGGCCCGACGATCGGGGGCGTGGTGGCCACCGGCGACGCTGGCCCGTTGCGCCACCGCTACGGCGGCCCACGGGACCTCGTCATCGGCGCGACGGTCGCCCTCAGCGATGGGACCATCGCCCAGACGGGCGGCAAGGTGATCAAGAACGTCGCCGGCTATGACCTGGCCAAGCTCTTCAGCGGGGCGTTCGGGACACTGGGGCTGATCCTGTCCGTCAACGTCCGCCTGCACCCATTGCACGAGACCAGCGTGACCGCGCTGGGGGCGGCACCGGATCCGGCCGCGCTGGGAGCGGCGGCGGTGGCGCTCTCCCGGGCCCCACTCGAGTTCGAGGCCCTCGACGTGGCCTGGAAGGGCGGCCGTGGCGGGGTGCTGGCACGCTGCGCCGGTCGTGAGGCCACGCGACGTGCGCACCGCGCCGCGAGGCTGATGGACGAGCTGGGTCTGGCCGACGTGGACGTCACCGCCGAGGACGGCCAGTTGTGGGAGCGCCAGCGCGCCGGTCAGCGCTCCGCTGACCAGGCCCTGGTGCGGGTGGCGGCGCTCCCGACCGAGCTCGCAGACGTGGTGCGGGCGACCGCGGAGTGCGACGGGACGCTCGTCGGGCGGGCCGCGCTGGGCGCGAGCTTCGTGGAGATCGCCCCCGATGCCGTCGCGCGCCTGCGGGCGACGTTGCCGGGCACCGCCCGCACGGTCCTGCTGGATGCCCCAGCCGGGCTACGGACCGGCGGGGAATCGTGGACGGCCGCCGAGGGCCCCGAGCTCGAGCTCATGCGGCGCGTCAAGGTGCGCTTTGATCCAGCCCGCACCTGCAACCCCGGCCTGTTCGTGGGAGGAATCTGATTTGACGGCCTTTGACCTGCACCGCCCGCCCGAGCAGGATGTCGTCGACGACTGCGTCCACTGCGGGTTCTGCCTCGAGACCTGCCCCACCTACGTCCTGTGGGGGGCGGAGGCCGACTCGCCGCGGGGGCGGATCGTCCTGGTCAACGACGGGCTGAACGCCGAGGGGCCGATGTCGGATGAGATGGCCACTCACTTTGACCGGTGCCTGGGTTGCATGGCGTGCGTCACCGCCTGTCCCTCCGGCGTGCGGTATGACCATCTCATCGAGCGGGTCCGCCCGCAGGTCGAACGCCACCACCGCCGCCCGCCCGCCGAGCGCGCGTTGCGCAAGCTGCTGTTCGAGACCCTCCCCCACCCCAAGCGGCTGCGTGTCCTGGCGCCCCTGCTGGCGGCCAGCCGGCGGGTGGGCGCCGAGCGGGCGCTGCCCGATCGCCTGGCGGCGGTGGCCAAGGTCGCGCCGCAGGCGCCGGTGGGGCGGGCCGCCAAGGCCCGCGTACCGGAGGTGACCCCCGCGATGGGAACCGCGCGTGGCCGCGTCGGGTTGCTGCTGGGCTGCGTCCAGCGCGTCTTCTATCCGGGCGTGCACCGCGCCACCGCCCACGTGCTCAGCGCCGAGGGGTTCGAGGTCGTCGCCCCGGCGCTCCCGGACTGCTGCGGCGCCCTGGAGTTCCACAGCGGCGCGGAGGCCGGCGGGATCCGCCGCGCGCAGGAGACGATCGCCGCCTTCACCGCCGCCCAGGTCGACCATGTGGTGGTCAACGCGGCGGGCTGTGGCTCGGCGATGAAGGAGTACGGCGAGCTGCTGGAGACCGCCGAGGCGCGCGCCTTCTCTGAGAAGGTCCGCGACGTGACCGAGCTGCTGGCCTCGGTGCCTGCGCGTGCGCCGCGCGGGCCGGTCCCGTTGCGCGTGGCCTATCACGACGCCTGCCATCTCGCCCACGCGCAGGGGGTGCGCAGCGCGCCGCGCGAGCTGCTGCGCGCCATCCCGGGCCTGGAGCTCGTGGAGGTGACCACCGAACGCGACGTGTGCTGCGGCTCGGCGGGGATCTACAACCTGGTGCAGGCCGAGGCGGCCGCTCAGCTGGGCGCGCGCAAGGCGCGGAACCTGCTCGATACCGGCGCCCAGGCGATCGCCGCGGGCAACCCGGGCTGTGCCGCGCAGCTGGACCTGCACCTGCGCGAGCTCGGCTGCCCGTTGCCCATCCACCATCCCGTGGAGCTGGTCAGCCGCTCCATCACGGCGGCTCGCTCGCGGTAACCGTGCGCCGGACCGTTGTGGCGGCCGCCGGGCTGCTGTTGATGCTCGCGCCGGCTGCGTGCGGCGTCGGCTCCAAGCCGTCCGCGGGGAGCTCAGCCACCGCCCCGCGGTCGGCGGCGGCCGGCTCGACGGGCACCGGGACCGCGGGCACGGGGACCGGTGCCGGTGCTGCCACCGGTACCACAACGTCGTCCAGCTCGACGACGGCCGCCGCCACGAGTTCGGGCCGCGCCGCGCACGGCCGCGGCAAGCACGGCGCCGGTGGCCGGCCCGCCGCGCCGGCCGGGCTGTCCCAGACCGCCGGCTATGCCACCTACGAGCGCTGCCAGGGCACCTGCACCGGGGCGGTGCCGGCGTCACTGCGCCGCCCGCTGAAGCTTCCCGCGGCGGACGGCGGCCCGTGTCCTGTCACGCTGCATCCCCAGCCGGCGTCGACCGGCAGGGCGTCGGCCGGCGTCGGGTTTCGCGCCGTCAGTGGCAGCCAGTGGGCCATTGCAGAGGCCACCTGGACGGTCCCCGCCTCCTACACCGGACCGCTGCTCATCCGCGGCGCGATGCTGGGCGGGGGCGCGATTGGCTTCGGCACCGGCGCCGTGCCCTACGACGAGCTCCAGCTGCTGGATGGCGGAAAAGGCGCCCCGGGTGTCGAGGGGGGCGGGCGGGCCTGGATCACCTACACCCGGGTGCGCAGCGGGGGCTGCTACGCCTATCAGGTCGACGGCACCGGTTTCTCGGAGGTCGTCGTCTTCCGCGCCGTCACCTGATCCGCGCGCCCGCTGCGGACCCGCTCCGCCCCCACCTCAGGTCGCCTCCACCGCCCGCTCGCTAGAGCGCTCTATCCAGGCGACCGGCCCGCGCGCCGGCGGCCCATTGCTGTCCAGGCTCGACTTGACCCCGTGGACCTGCATGTAGATGGCGTAGCCGGCGTCCATGGCCAGGAGGGCCAGCACCGCGGCCACGGCCAGCCGCCGCCGAGCGCGCAGCGTGTAGGCAGCCGCCACGTAGATCACGGGGGCCGCGAAGAAGATCATCCGGCCCCAGTCCAGTGCGAACGTCATCGCACAGGCGGACAGCGCCACCAGCACCAGGCCGCGGCGCGTGAAGCGCACGCGCAGGATGGAGAACGGCGCCGCCAGCCACAGCGGGCCGAAGCTCAGGGCGATCCGCCGCAACTCCTCATGCCAGGCACCGTGCTCCAGTCCGGTCTTGAGCACGTCGATGCGCGCGGGGATGAACGCGCCCTGGTACCCGGGCTGGTACTGCTCGCCCACCGCGACGATCGTGGCGCGCAGGATGATGTAGCCGATGATCGGCACCGCGGCCACCAGAGCCAGGTCGCGGGCCGCCGACCGATCGAACCACCGGTCGGCCCACACCGCGTAGGCGAGTGGGATGAGGAACAGGCAGGCCTCGTGGATGGTGGCCCCGACCAGCAGCGTCACCGCGAGCGGTACGAGGCGTCGCCGCACGATGAAATAGGAGCCCAGCATGAGGATGAGGATGGCCGCCGCATCCACCTCGCGCCCGTTGCGCAGGAACACCACCAGCAGCGGCGGCGACACGGTCAGACCGACGGCCAGCCCCAGCGCGAGCGGGGCAGGGACATCGAACTCGCCCAGCAGCGCGAACAGCGCCCCACCGGCCGCGCCCGCGCACACCAGCGCCAGCGCCTCCCACGAGAACGATTGGGCCAAGGGCAGAACATGGACCAGGTAGGGCAGCCCGATCCGGAAGGCGTAGGGGAAGTTGTGGGGCCCGCTGGGATGGGCGGCGATGCGCGAGTAGTAGGGCTCGTCGCCTGAGAAGCCGACCTGGTGGCGCAGCAACGCGTTGAGCACGAGCGCCACCGCCAGGCACAGGATGCCCACCGACAGGGGCGTCGTCTCCCGCAGGCCCGCCAACCGTGGGCCTGAGCGGGCCGAGGCGACCAGCGCGCTACCCCCGACCGTACATACGCTCGATCGCGTCGGCGTACTTGGCCGCGATCGGCTTGCGCTTGAGCTTGATCGTCGGGGTGAGCTCGTCGCCGCCCGGCAGCCAGTCGCCGCGCACGATGGTGAACTTCTTGATCTGCTCCACCCGGGCCAGGCGCTCGTTGGCGGCATCGATGCCGGCCTGGACCGCCGCCTCCATCTCGGGGACGTCAGCGAGGTCCTCGAGCGCACGCTCGCCCAGCCCGTTCTGCTGTGCCCAGGCGGGCGCGAAATCGGCGTCGAGCACGATCAGCGCGGTGTTGTAGGGGCGGGCGTCGCCGATCACGCACGCCTGGCCGATGAGCGGGCTGCTCGTCTTGATCGCCGCCTCGATGTTGGCCGGGGACATGTTCTTCCCCGCCGCGTTGATGATGATCTCCTTCTTGCGGTCGACGATCGTGAGGTAGCCGTCGGCGTCGAGGGTGCCGATGTCGCCCGTGTGCAGCCAACCGTCGGCGTCGATGGTCTCGGCGGTCTTCTCGGGCTGGTTGCGGTAGCTGCTCATCAGGAACTCACCACGGCACAGGACCTCGCCGTCGTCGGCGAGCATGATCTCGACGCCCGGAGAGGCCGGGCCGACGCTGCCGATCCTGACCTCGCCGGGCCGGTTGCACGTCCCGGTCCCGCACGTCTCCGACATGCCCCACAGCTCGGCCAGCTCGATCCCGATCGCGTGGAAGAACTCCACCACCTCCACCGGCGTGGGCGCCGCGCCCACGTTGACGGCCACCAACTGGTCCAGGCCGAGCATCTGGCGCAGCTTGGAGAACAGCTCCTCGTCGGCCTTGGCCACCTGGGCCTCGAGCTCGGGCGGCACCGGCTTGCCCTGCTGGCGCAGCCGCACCCGCTCGGTGGCCGCGGCCAGGGCGTCCTGCACCGGCTTGCGCTGCTCCTCGGGCTGCGCGGCCTGCATCGTCTCCAGGCCGGCCTTGAGCTTCTCCCAGATCCGCGGCACGGCGAAGAACCAGTTGGGCCGGACGCCCGGCAGGTAGGACAGGACCTCGCGGGGGTTGGGGGCGCAGGTCACGTTGCCGGCGTAGATGACCGGGATGTAGTGGTGGGCCATCCGCTCGGCGATATGTGCCGCCGGCAGCCACGAGATCACGCGCGCGCCGACCGGGAAGTCGATCACCTCGCGCACTCCCTGGGCGGTGAACATCACCGCGTGATGGGTCAGCTGGACGCCCTTGGGGTGCCCCGTGGTCCCTGAGGTGTAGATGAGGGTCGCCAGATCGTCGCCGCTGACCTCCGCGCAGGCCGCGGCCCCGTCGAAGTCCGGATCAGAACCCTCGACGTCATCCAGGGCGAGGACCCCGTCACCCCCGTCGCCGTCCACCACGATCACGTGCTCGAGGTCAGGCAGGCTCTTGCGCGCCTCCAGCATCACCGGGAGGAACGCCTGCTCGACGATGGCCACTCGCGCACCGGAGTCGGTGATGAGGAACTCGATCTCGTTGGCCGGATAGGTGACGTAGATCGAAAACGGCGTGGCGCCCAGGGTGACGACGGCCAGGTCGGAGATGTGAAACTCGGGCCGGTTGGAGAGCATGATGGCGACGCAGTCGCCCCGTCTGACGCCGAGCCCAGCCAGTCCACCGGCCAGCGCGTCGACGCGCTCCAGCAGGGCTGACCAGGTCAGCGTGACGCCGTCATCGGGCGTGCGGATGGCCACCTGGTCGGGGTAGGCGGCCGCGGTGCGGCGCGCCGCCTCGGCCACCGTGGCGGCCTCAACGGCAGACTGCGGCGTGGTGGCGCTGGTGCTGCTCTCCATCGTCTCCTCCTGGTGCCCGCTTGGCGTCCGTCAGCGCGGCTAAAGCTAGCGCAGGGGGGCGGGTGGGGACAGATTCAGTGGATGTTGAACCCGGGCCCGCTCAGCGTCGAGATGTCGTTGGAAAGCCCGATGACGAAGAGCAGGACGATGAGGGCGAAGCCGATGACGCTGGCGCGCTCCATCACCCTGAAGGGGATCCGCCGCCCGCGCACCTTCTCGGCCACCGCCCAGAACACGTGGCCGCCGTCGAGCGGCAGGAACGGGAACAGGTTGATGACGCCCAGCGACAGTGAGATGAGCGCCAGGACCTGCAGGGCCAGGGTCGCGCTGGAGGCGAACGCCTCCTGGGTGACGGTGTAGCCGCCGACCACGCTGTTGAGCTGCTTGCGCTCCTTGGGCTCGAAGATCCGTCCGATCGTGGACACCGTCTCGGTGGTCACCGTCCACAGCTTCGAGACGGCCGTTCCGGCGGCGCCGGTCACGCTCGGGTAGACGGTGCCCGTGACGCGAGTGCCGAAGTCAAAGCCCAGCTCCGGGTGGCCTTGGGCCACTTGGGGCCGGACGTGAAAGGTGAGCAGGTGGCCGCCGCGTCGCAACACGACGGTGACCGGTGTGGCCGCCCGGCAGCCGTCGCTCTGGGTCCCGGCGCACCGGTGATCGAGGATCTGCCGGCGCAGCGCCGCCGGCGAGCCGCTCACCCCGTCGATGGAGACGATCTGGTCCCCGGGTTTCATGAACGTCGCCGCGGGCGTGTTCTTGACCACGGCGGCGACCTGCTTGACGGGCACCACCACCTGCTGGCCCTGTGAGTAGAGCAGCGCCCACACGATGGCGAAGGCGATGAAGATGTTGACCGCGGGGCCGGCGAGGATCGTCACCACGCGCTTCCAGACCGCCTGGTTGTAGTAGGCCCGCGCTTCCACCTCGGGTGCGAGCTCCTCGTTCGGGTTCATCCCGGTGATGCGGACGTAGCCGCCCAGCGGGATGACGCCGATCCCGTACTCGGTCTCGCCCCAGGTCCGTTTGATCGGCATCGGGCCGAAGAACAGTGAGAAGCGCTCCACGCGCATGCCCACCGCCTTGGCGGCCACGAAGTGGCCGGCCTCGTGCAGGAAGATGAGAACGGCAAAGCCGAGGAATGCGAGAACGTACGACATGCGCGCGGTGCCCGAGTGTGCCAGGCGCGCCTAAGAGGCGATGAAGGTGTCGACGAGCTGGGTGGCCAGGCGCCGCGCCTGGGCGTCGGCGTGGGCCAGCGAATCAAACGAGTGCACCGGCTCCTCGGGCAGGCGGCTGAGCGTCTCCTCGATCACCTCGGCGATCTGCAGGAAGCGCAGGCGCCCACCCAGGAAGGCATGCACCGCGATCTCGTTGGCGGCGTTCAGCGTGCAGGGCGCGGTCCCGCCCGCCAGCCCGGCCTCGCGGGCCAGGCGGAGACAGGCGAAGGTGTCGGTGTCGACGGGCTCGAAGGTCAAGGCGCCCAGCTCGGCCAGGTCGAGCGGTCGCACCGGGACGTCAACGCGCTCGGGGTAGTGCAGCCCGTAGGCGATGGGCACCCGCATGTCCGGATAGCCGAGGTGCGCCAGGGTGGCACCGTCGCAGAGCTGGATGAGGCTGTGCACGATGGATTGCGGATGGACGACGACGTCGATGTCGCGGTAGGGCGTGCCGAACAGGTGGTGGGCTTCGATGAGCTCGAGCCCCTTGTTCATCAGCGTGGCCGAATCGATGGTGATCTTTCCGCCCATTGACCAGGTCGGGTGCGCGAGCGCCTGTTCGACGGTCACGGATTCCAGCTCCGGCGGCTTGCGCCCGCGGAACGGGCCCCCGGAGGCCGTGAGGATCAGCTTGAGCACGGTGCCGGGACGCTCGGCGGCCAGGAGCTGGTGCAGCGCCGAGTGCTCTGAGTCAACCGGGATGATGCCGGCCCCGGTGGCCTCGGACAGCTGCATCACCAGCTCTCCGCCCACCACCAGGGACTCCTTGTTGGCCAGCGCCACGTCGATGCCCTCGGTCAGCGCCGCCACCGTCGGCACCAACCCCGCCGAGCCCACGATGCCGTTGAGCACGAGGTCACAGGCCGCCTCGGTGATGAGGGCGACGATGCCGTTGGGCCCGGCCAGGACCTCGCCGTCGGTCCACGCCTCGGCGGCCAGGGCCGCCGCGTCGGGATCGGCGAGCGCCACGCGCTTGACCCCGTGGGCGCGAGCCTGCTCAAGCAGCGGCTCCCACGCGCTTCCGGCGCTCAGGCCCACGACATCCAGCTCGTCCTCGCCGCTGCGCGAGACGACATCGAGGGCCTGGACCCCGATCGAGCCGGTAGACCCCAGGATGACGAGCCGGCGCGCCACGGGCCGATTGTAGGCTCAGCCCGTCGGGCGCACGATGCCCTGCGCCGAGACGCGGATGAGCCCGCGCTCCGGGAAGCGCAGGGTGGCGATCGTCACCTCGGTGACGATCCGCGCATCCTCGGGCCCCACCGCGAACCGCAGGTCCGCGCGGCCCGGCGCGTACCGTGCCGCCAGGCCCAGGGTCGTCGTCGCCACCCGCGGCTGGCCCACCTCCCCCGCGAGGCCCAGCTCCCCGCTGGTCAGGTTGCGCACGTAGGTCTGGAGCGTGTCGCCAACGATCATGGTGTCGAGGCGGAACAGGTCCTCGGCGAGCAGGAGCATCGCCCGAACCCCGGGCTCGAGATCCTTGGAGCCGGAGAGCACCCGGCCGCGCCCGCCGCCGGGCAGGACCAGATCCCGGGTCAGCACGTGTCGGCCCCGATCGCCTGAGCGACCGCGATCGGCCCGTCGTCCGATGACTCGACGCCGACGCTGGCCATGACCACCCGGGACCGGGCCGGCGACAGCGCCTGGAGGTGGAGCCGAGGCTCGTCGGGCTCGGCGGGGACCGCCACTGCGGTGCTGCCGCCCGGAGGGATCGTGATGTCGCCGACCCCCTCGACGGCCAGCCTGAGCGGCGCTCCACTCGGGTTGTGCACGACGAGCTCTGACCCGGTCCCGCGATCGCCGATGGCCAGCTCGACGTCCTCTCCGACCGACAGCAGCGGGACCGGCGGCGCACCGCCCGCCGGCACGGCGGCGGCGCCCGAGATGACCACCGCATCGGTCACGGGCGGCGAGCCACCTCCGAGACGATCCAGTCGTGGGTCACGTGGCGGCGGCGCTCGACGAAGCCGCACACCTCGTAGCCCGCCATCACGAGATCCGCGTCCGCGGGCGCGAACCCGGAGAGCAGACCCACGCGGGGTTCGGGTCGGCCGCGCCAGCTGTCGGCAATGCCGGCGTGTACGGCCGGCGGGACGTTGGCCACGAACGACTCCGCGGTGGGCGCGGGCTCGCGACTCAGGTCCGCGACCGCGACCTGCATCGGCACCCCGGCCCGCGCCGCGTTGATCCGCGTCGCCTCGACGCTGGGCGGCTGGACGTCGACGGCGGTCAACGGCGAGAAGCCCAGCAGGCCGGCCAGGATGGCCAGCACGCCGCTGCCGCAGCCGAGGTCGGCGAACGATCCCTCGGCGGTCATGGCGAGCATGAGCTCCAGGCACTTGCGGGTCGTCGGGTGGGTGCCGGCGCCGAAGGCGCCCCCCTCCTCCAGGACGATGTCGAGCATCGCCTCGGGCGGGGGCGGCGCCCACGGGGCGCGGACCACGACCCGGCCGGCGATGGGGTCAGCGTGGTAATCGGCGAGGCGGCGTTCCCGCCAATCATCGGCGACCTCCCGCTCGGCGATCTGAAACGGGGTGGGGCGCATCGCCCGGGCGATGTCGCGTAGCGGGGGCAGGTGAGGGCCGAGCATGCGCAGCTCCACCTGGCCGCGTCGCGCCGGCGCCTCGCGGACGCCATCGGGCACGACGAGCAGGATCCGATCCAGCACCTCGTCGAGCGCGTACGAGGGAAACCGGACGATGACCTCGCGCATCAGTGCGGCAGCGAGACCCAGACGTAATAGCCCGCGACGACGGTGAAGATCACCGCGTCGAGGCGATCGAGGGCGCCGCCGTGGGCACCGAACACGTTGCCGGCGTCCTTGATGCCCGCGTCACGCTTGATCAGCGACTCGAACAGGTCCCCGATCGGCCCGATCACCGCCACCACGACGCCCAGCAGGAGGGCGTCGCCCTGGGTCAGCCACGTCTGCTGCAGACCGGCGATGAACACCGCGAGAATCGTGATCAGCATGCCGCAGAACAGGCCCTCCCACGTCTTGTTGGGTGAGATGCTCGGCGCCAGCAGCCGCCGGCCGAACAGGCGGCCGCCGAGATAGGCGGCGGTGTCCCCCAGGAAGGTCCCGACCAGGATGTCGATGAGGATCCCGCTCCCGTTGTCGAGCTGGCGCAGGAGCACCGCGTGCGCGAAGGCCAGCCCCAACCAGAAGATGCCCAGCAGCGTGCCCGCGATCGACACGCTGGGCGTCCCCTCCCCGCCACGGGCCACCACCGCCAGAAAGGTCACTGGAATCGAGGCCATGGCGATCTCCAGGACGTCGCGCTCTGACCCGAAGCGCGCCGAAAGGACCAGTCCGGCGGCGGCGGCGAAGCCGACCACCGGGGTGGGCTTCCACCGCGGGAGCATCCGGTAGAGCTCGTGCAGGCACACCCAGCTGATGGCGAGCATGAACAGCGCCCACGCCGTCCCGCCGAGGTCGACGAAGACGATGGCCACCACCGCGGCGGGGACGGCCACCAGGACGCGCGCCAGCAGGTCAGAGCGACGCCGCGGCGGGCGCTGGCCGCGGCCGCCGCGGGGCTGCGCGGGCCGGGAGGTGCGGCGCTGCCCGGACGGGGGCCGGTTGGGCGGAGGCCGGTCCCGGCTGGGCCGGCCGCGCGAGCGCGACGCCGGGGGCATCAACGCCCCCCGAAGCGGCGCCGGCGCGCCGCGAACTCGTCGAGAGAGGCGGCGAAGGCCTCACGCGAGAAATCCGGCCACAGCTCGTCACGGAAGACGAACTCCGAATAGGCGGTCTGCCACAACAGGTAGTTGGAGACGCGACGCTCGCCGCTGGTGCGGATCACAAGATCGGGGTCGTGCATGTCGGGTGCATAGAGGTGGGCGCGGAACTCGTCCTCAGAGCTCCCTGTGAAGGTTCGCGCCGCATCGACGATCTCCGCCCGGCCGCCGTAGTTGAAGGCCACGAACAGGGTGATCCGCCGGTTCTCGGCGGTCAGCTGCTCGGCCCATTGCATGCGCTCGACGAGGGCCGGGGACACCGGGGACTCGCGGCGGCCCAGGAAGCGCATCCGCACGCCTTCCTCGTGCAGCTCAGGCGTCTCGAGCTCGATGCGCCGTCCGAACATCTCCATCAGGCCCGCCACCTCGGCGGGATCGCGTGACCAGTTCTCGGTGGAGAACGAGTACACCGTCAGCTCGTGGACGCCGAGCTCGACCGCGTCACGCAGGCGGGCCTTGACGACGTCCGCTCCGGCCTCGTGGCCGGCGATCACCGGCAGACCGCGGCGCTGGGCCCAGCGGCCGTTGCCATCGGTGATGATCGCTACGTATCGAGCCTGTCCACCCGGACCGCCGGACTGCGAGGGCTCGGCCGACTCCTCCTGTCCGGCAACCATCAGACCTCGAGAATGTCCTCTTCCTTGTGCTTGAGCAGCTCGTCGAGCTCCGCGACGCGCGCGTCCGTGACCTTCTGCAGCTCGACCTCGGCGCGATGCTCGTCGTCGGAGCCGGCGTCGCCGGCCTCCTTGAGCTCGCGCAGGTCGTGCATGATGTCGCGGCGGATGTTGCGGATCGCGACGCGCCCCTCCTCGGCGATCTGGCGGACCACCTTGACCAGCTGCTTGCGCCGCTCCTCGGTCAGCTCGGGGACGACCAGGCGAATGAGGTTGCCGTCGTTGCCCGGCGTCAGGCCCACGTCCGATTCGAGGATGGCCCGCTCGATGGACTTGATCGAGCTCTTGTCGTAGGGCTGGATGGTGAGCAGGCGCGCCTCGGGCGCGGTGACGGTGGCCAGTTGCTTGAGCGGCGTGGCCGTGCCGTAGTAGTCGACGCTGATCCGGTCCAGCAGGGCCGGGCTGGCCCGCCCCGTTCGCACCGAACCGAACTCATGGCGCATCGCGTCGACTGACTTCGCCATGCGGTCACGGCCGTCGGCCAGCAGCTCGTCGATCAGCTCCGATTCGCTCATGTCAACGACCTCTCCGCTCTTCTGATGGCCCTATGCGGACAGTACCTCAGCCGCCGACCGCGAACCGCGAGAAGCGTCGGATGACGATGTTCTCCCGGGTCTCGGCCGAGAGCGCAAGGCGCAGCTCCTCGATGGTCTTGCCGCCGTGCTTGTCCTCGTTGACGTGCTTCTGGCGCAGCAGCACCACCTCGTCCAGCCACTTGTCCAGCTTGCCCTGGACGATCCGCTCGCGGACGTTCTCGGGCCGGTCGGCCGCCTGCTCGGTGGCGATCCGGATCTCCCGGTCGCGGTCTTCGGCCGGCACCTCGTCGTCGTTGATGGCGATCACGCCCGGAGCCGCTGCCAGGTGCAGCGCCACATCGCGCGCGAACTCGACGAACTTGTCGTTGCGGGCCACGAAGTCGGTTTGGCAGTCCACCTCGACCATCGCGCCGATCCGGTTGTTGGCGTGGATGTAGCTCTGGACGACGCCCTCGGAGGCCTCCGCCCCCGAACGCTTGGCCGCCGACGCCTCACCCTTGGCCCGCAGGATCTCGACCGCCTTCTCGAGGTCGCCGCCCGCCTCCGACAGCGCGTCGCGGCAGGCGAGCATGCCGGCGCCGGTCCGGTCACGCAGCTCCTTGACCTCCTTGGCGGAGATGGCGCTCATGACTTCTCCTCGGCGTCGGCGTCGGCGGTTGGGGGCGCAGGGTCTGACGGCGGGGCATCGGCGGCCGCCGCTTCGGCGGTGTCGGCCTCAGGGGCCGGCTCAGCGGGTGCCGCCGGAGCCTCTGGCTCAGCGGCCTCGGGCTCGGGGGGCGCGGGCGTGGGCTCGGCCGGGGGCTCCGGGGTCGCTGCGGGGGCCTCGGGGGTCGCTGCGGGGGCCTCGGGCGCAGCAGCCTCGGCCGGGGCGGCCTCAGCTGCGGGAGCCTGAGCCGCCTGCGGCGCAGCCGGCGTGGGCGCCGGGGTTGGCTCGGCAGCGGCGGCCGCGGCCTGCTCGGCCTCGCGGGCCGCCTGCTCCTCGGCTTCGCGGCGGGCCTGCTCCTCGGCGCGGGCCTTCTCCTCGGCCTCCCGGCGGGCCTGTTCCTCGGCTTCGCGGCGGGCGCGCTCCTCGGCCTCCTGGCGCTCGCGCTCCAGGCGGGCACGCTCCTCCTCGGCCCGGAACACGCTGTGGCCGCCGGCCACGACATCGCCGATGGCCCGCGTGATCGCCACGCAGGACCGGATCGCGTCGTCGTTGCCCGGGATCACGTAGTCGATCCCGTCGGGATCGCAGTTGGTGTCCACCAGCCCGATGATCGGGATGCGCAGCCGCTGCGCTTCGCGCACGGCGATCGCCTCGGTCTTCAGGTCGATCACGAACATCGCGTCGGGGACGCGCTGCATGTTCTTGACCCCACCGAGGTTGGCGCGCAACTTCTCCAGGTCGGACTGAGCCGCCATCCGCTCGCGCGTGGGCAGCAGCTGCAACTGGCCCTCTGACTCGTAGCGCTCCAGATCGTGCAGGCGCTTGATCCGCAGCGAGATCGTCTGGAAGTTGGTGAGCAGGCCGCCGAGCCAGCGATGGTTGACGTACGGCATCTCAGCCGAGTCCGCGATCTCCTTGACCCCGTCGCGGGCCTGCTTCTTGGTGCCGACGAAGAGGACGGTGCCGCCGCGCCGCGACACATCCTCGGCGAACCGGCGCGCGTTGTTGAGCAGCGCCTCGGTCTGCAGCAGATCGATGATGTAGATGCCGTCGCGCTCTCCGAAGATGAAGCGCCGCATCTTGGGGTTCCAGCGTCGCGTCTGGTGGCCGAAGTGAACGCCGGCCTCCAGCAGCTCCTTGATGCCGATATCAGCCAATGGTCCTGCTCCCTTGTAATGGTGTTTGACTACAACCCGCCGGGCGAGATGCGCGCCTCCGGCGGGTGCCGGAGGAGGGCCGCGATCCGCGATCGACGGGGTCGAAGGAATTTCTTCGAGTCTACGCAAGTTTTTGTGGGCGCGGTCGTTGAAGGGGTCAAGCGAGTCGCCGTCCCCCCTACCACCGCGGTGACTCGTACATAGAGCGAACCGAACCTCCCTTCCCCTACCTCCGGTGGTCGGTTCGCCAGCATCATCGGCGGGGCGGCTTTGGACGGGCCGCCCCGCCGTCTTTTTTTTTGAGTCAGCTCTCGCCGTCGGCCGCGGCGCGGGCCAGCGCCTCGGCCAGATCGGCGGGCAGCGGCGACGTCACATCCACCGCTTCGCCGGTCACCGGATGCGTGAAGGCCAGCCGCGCGGCATGCAGGAACTGGCGCTTGAGGCCGTATTGGCCGGCGGTGCCGTACTGGGGATCGCCGCACACGGGGTGATCGATGGCCGCGAGATGGACCCGGATCTGGTGGGTGCGCCCTGTGTCGAGGACCACGCGCAGCAGGGTCGCGCGCGCCAGCAACTGCTCGATCTCGAAGTGCGTCCGGGCCTCCCTCGGGTCATCGGTGTCAATTGACATCATCACCCGGTCGTTACGGTGGCGTCCGATCGGAGCATCGATCGTGCCCGTGCGCGCCGGCGGTCGCCCCTCGACGAGGGCCAGGTACTCGCGGCGCAGGCCACGCGCTGCCAGCAGGGCCTTGAGCGCCCGGTGCACCTCGTCTGACTTGGCCACCACCAGCAGGCCCGAGGTGTCGCGGTCCAGACGGTGCACGATCCCGGCGCGATAGGGATCCTCGCCGCCGGCGGCGCGCCCCGACAGCGCCTGGGCCAGCGTGCCGGTGCGATGGCCCCGGGCAGGGTGCACCACCAAGCCGGCGGGCTTGTCGACCACGAGCAGGTGGTCGTCCTCGTAGGCGACGGTGAAGGGCACCGCCGGCCCGGCGGCGGCCGGCGGCGGTGGGTCGCCCGCGGCCACGACGATGATCTCCCCCGGGCTCAGCGTGTGACGTTTGGGGCGCAGGCGCCCGTCGACGCTGACCTTGCCGGCATCGATGAGGGCCTGGGCGCGGGCCCGTGAGCCGAGCGGTTCGGAGAGGAAGCGGTCCAGCCGGGTTCCGGCCGCCTCCGCGGGAACCGGGAGCGTCAGCGGCGGCTCGGTCACCACCCGTGCGATCCCCGCCTCACTCCGTGGGTTTGGAGGGGGCGCCCTCCAGCACGTACAGCAGGCTGAGGACTCCGAAGGTGATGGCCATGTCGGAGATGTTGAACGCGGGCCACGCCGGCAGCTTGATGAAGTCGGTGACGTAGCCGTGGGCCAGGCGGTCGATCAGGTTGCCCAGCGCGCCGCCCATCAACAGGCCCGTCGGCAGCCACAGCCACGGCCGCGTCGGGCGCAACAGGAAGTAGATGACCAGTGCGCTGAGGGCGGTCAGCGTCAGGATCAGGACCAGCGCGCCGCCGCCGGCAAAGAACCCGAAGGCCACCCCGCTGTTGTGGATGTGCACGAGGTTGACGGCCGGCAGGAACTTCTGGGTGGTGCCCAGCGGGATGTTGGCGATCACGGCGTGCTTGGTGACCTGATCGAGGATCAGCACCACCGCCACCAGCACGCCGACCCGCGCGAAGGCCACCGCGCGGCGGGTGCGAGTCGACTTCACGGCAGCGCCGTTGGACATCGTCGTCACGGTCGCCTCAGCCGCGGATGGCATTGACGATCAGCGACTGGACGATGTAGAGGAGGATGATCGCGATCATCGGCGAGAAGTCGAAGGCCCCGATCGGCGGGATGAACTTCCGGAACAGCCGCAGATACGGCTCCGAGCAGTCGCGCAGGAAGTTGAGCAGCACGTCGCTCCAGCGCGCGTAGGGCAGCCGCATGCCGAACGAGAAGAGCAGGTTGAGCAGGATGTAGGCGAAGATGAGGACGATGTAGACCTCAAACAGCGCCTGCACGTAGTCGGCGACGTTGTTGCGGGTGATGGCTTCGATCAGCATCAGTTGGCCACCTGCAGGACCCGGTTCATGGCGTCTGAGAACGCGGCGCGGATCCCACCGCGCTCCAGCGCGTCGAGGCCGCGGGCCGTCGACCCCCCCGGAGAGGTCACCTCACGGCGGACGGCCAGGGTGTCGTAGTCGCGCCGGCGCAGGAGCTCCGCTGTGCCCGACATCGTCTCGGCCACGAGCCGGGCGGCCACCGCGGGCTTGATGCCGTGGCGCACCGCGACGTCGACCTGGGCTTCGAGCAGCAGCGCCTGATACGCCGGGCCGACGCTCGACACACCGAGGGCGACGCCGAGCAGGCTCTCATCCATGGTGAGGACCGTCCCCAGCCGCTCAAAGAGAGCGATGACGTCACGCTCGCGGGCGGCGTCGACGGAATACCCGTCTGAACTGGGGGT
Organism: Solirubrobacteraceae bacterium; assembly: GCA_035503355.1. GTDB lineage: Bacteria > Actinomycetota > Thermoleophilia > Solirubrobacterales > Solirubrobacteraceae > Palsa-465. Next base: position 18,456 of record DATJTQ010000107.1, on the reverse strand, counting down.
CGGGGCGTAGATGCTGACTCCCTGACGGACCTCGGCCGGCGTGTTGGGGACCATGCGAAATACCTGCGCATCCGGGTAGGCCGACCGCAGGTCCCCGCTCGGCACTCCCCCGAGCACCGAGACCACCGCCGTCACCTGCCCGGCGACCTCCTGCGCGACGCGCTGGAGCTGGTAGGGCTTGTGACACAGGATCACGAGATCTGACTCCGCCGCGACCTCGGCATTGGTCGCCGCCCGCCCGCCGAGCTCATCGGCCAGCGCCTGGGCACGGCCGGACCCGGAGTCTGAGCACAGCACCGGATCGCCCCAGCCGCGCGCCATGGCGCGCGCCATGTTGCCGGAGCCGATGAGACCAACTTGCATCCGCTGAAATCTACCTGCGCCGCTGCGTGGACCGGTCGGCCGGGCCTGCGGCACGAGTTAGGACTGGTTGAAGAAGCCCTTCTCGACCAGCCGGGCGCGCTCTTCGGCCGACACCTCGACGTTGCGCGGAGTGAGCAGGAACACCTTATCGGCGATGCGCTGCATGCCGCCGTCGAGCGCGTAGGTGAGCCCCGAGGAGAAGTCGATGAGCCGCTTGGAGAGGTCCGTGTCGGTGCCCTGCAGGTTGAGGATCACCGGGATGGTGTCCTTGAACTTGTCGGCGACGTTCTGCACGTCGTTGAAGCTCTTGGGCGCGACGAAGTGGACCTGGACGTCACCGCCGGCACGGCCGTTGGCGGCACGCCCGCCTCCGACTGGACGCAGCGAGGTGGTGCGGCGCTCGCTGGTGCCCCCTTCGTCGGAGAAGATGTCGTCGAACTCGTCGCGGCGGCGGCGGCCGAGCGGGCGCACGTTGGGGCGCTCCCGGTAGCTGTCCTGGAGCTCCGCCTCGTGCGAGTCGTTGTATTCGACGTCCTCGTCGTCGTAGGCGTCGTCCTCGGCGAGGCCGAAATAGACGAGGGTTCGGTGCCAGCTGTCTCGGAAGGCCATGTGCGTGTTCAGGGTTCGCGCATTTGCGGCGATTCCCTGCCGGTGATTATGACGCGCTCACCGGTTATCGCTCAAACAGGCTCGTACCGAGACGCACGATCGTGGCTCCCTCCTGGGCCGCGACGACGTAGTCCTGGCTGGTGCCCATCGAGAGATGGCGCAGCCCGTGAGCCTCCGCGAGGCACCGCAGAGCAGCGAAATGCGGACGGCTGGCCTCGGGGTCGGCGGTGAACGGCGGCATCGTCATCAGGCCCACCACCGTCACCGGGCAGCGCTCCAGGAACCCGGGCAGCTCGCCCGGCGCGATGCCGCTCTTGCCCGCGTCGCCGGCCACGTTGACCTCCAGGAGCACGTGCGTGTCAGGGCCACCGTGGCGCCCCAGCTGGGCCATCGCCGAGTCCGAGGCCACCGAGTGGATATAGCGCACGTGGGGCAGGACGTCCTTGACCTTGCGGCTCTGCAGCTGGCCGATGAAGTCCCAGGTGAAGCGTCCTGGCGCCGCCTCGACCTTCGCCACCAGCTCCTGGGCGCGGTTCTCCCCCACCAGAGTCACGCCGCCGTCGGCCAGCGCCGCCAGCTCCTCCGCGGGCAGGTACTTGACGGCGGCAAGGATCTCCACCTCATCCGGGTCGCGCCCCGCGTCGGCGATCGCCCCGCGGGCGCGCGCGAGGTTGCGCGCCACCACCTCGGCGCTCAGCCCGTGGATCAGGTCAACCACGCCACTCCCGCCTGACGGCCGGTGACGCCGTGGTCCCGGCGGTGGGAGAAGAGCAGGTCCGGGTCAGAGCAGATGGTGCAGAGGCCGATGTCGGCGACGTGCGTGACGCCCGCGGCGTGCAGCCGATAGCGCGCGATCGCCTTGAGGTCGAGGTTGCGCCCGTGGTGGGCCTCGCCCACGTCGGCGAAGGCCTCGTGGACCTCCTCCCCGGTCTCATAACAGCACGGACCGGCGCCCGGGCCGATGGCGGCGCTGAGCTCGCCCTCGGCTCCCATCTGGCGCACCGCCTCCACCCCGGCAGCGACGACGCCGGTGGCCAGCCCACGCCAACCCGCGTGGAGCATCGCCACCACTCCGTCCCCCGCCACCGCGATCGGCAGGCAATCGGCGGTGAGCGCGCACAGGGCGACATCGGCCTGGTCGGTGGCCTGCCCGTCCAGGCGCGGCCGCTCCCGGGGCTCCGGGGTGCCCGCGGTGATCCGGCGCACCTCCGCCCCGTGGACCTGGTGCACGAAGCTCAGCCGCGGAGCGTCCAGCTGCGTGCGCAGGCTCTCGCGGTTGCGGGTGACCGCTCGCTGGTCGTCGTCGGTCAGCCACCCCAGGTTCAGGCTTGCGTACGGACCATCGGAGTGGCCCCCGCGGCGGGTGGAGAACGCCGCCCGCGCGCCCGGCAGATCGATCGCGAAGTGCGGGCCGAGGGCGTAGAAGGGCTCGGGCGGCTCCATGGCCTGTGAGCCTACCTGCGGCCCCGCGCCTACCCCTGGCCCCGAGCGCGTACCCCCGGCCCCGAGCCGCCTATCCCTGGCCCTGTGCGGCCTCGATGGCCGTGGCCAGCTCGGCGTCGCGCCCCGCGACGCGACCGTCGAGCTTGGCGGCCCGGGCCGCGGCGAGACCGGCGCCGACGGCGGGCCCCGGCTGCACCCCGGCCTCCAGCAGGTCATCGCCGTCGATCTCCAGCCGTACGTGGCGCAGCTGATCCAGCCAGCGCCGCGCCGGCCGCTCGGCGCCGATGGCGCCGGCAAGCGCCACCAGCTCCGGCGAGCCCGCGCCGACCGCCGCGGCGATCTGCGACGGCGCGGTGGCGGCGCCGAGCTGCTGAGCCAGCCGGCCGGCTCGAGCCGAGGCGGAGACGATGCGGTCGCGCCGGACCGCAGGGAAGGCGAAGCGGGCCAGCAGCCCCTTGAGCTCCTTGGGCGGGACCTCCAGCGCGGCCACCGCGAGGACGAGGTCGGCGGGCTCCCCGTCGTCGGACAGCAGGTCCAGGGCGCGGCGGGCCAGCGCGGCACGGTCATCGTTGGCGATCCCGAAGCGTGGGGCGAGCGCGGCGTCAACGCCCAGTTCGGCCAGGACGCGAAAGCCCTCGACGGGGTCCCCCTGTTCTGCGAGCAGCCGCAGTTCGGCGCCGATGCGCGGGCCGCTGACCAGGTCCGGAGCCCGCGCGGCGACCGCCGCCTGAGCCAGAGCGCGGGTGTGGGCCTCGATCGTGAAGCCCAGCCGCGCCGCGTAGCGGGCCAGCCGCAGCAGCCGCGTCGGGTCATCGATGAAGCTCTCATCGTGCAGGACTCGCAGACGCCTCGCCTCGACGTCCTCGCGGCCGTGAGGCGCCTCCAGCAGCCGGCCGCGAGCAGTTCCCGAGAGGCCGAGGGCCAGGGCGTTGGCGGTGAAGTCCCGCCGCAGGAGATCCTCGGCGATCCCGGCCGGAGAAACCGTGGGCAACGCCCCTGGACGTGAGTAGGTCTCCCGGCGCGCGCGGGCCAGGTCATAGCTGTATCCGTCGAGCATGACCGTGCGGGTCTCGAAGCGGTCGTGGATCTTGGCCGGGGTGCCCAGGAGGCCCGCGACGGGCTCCGGATCACCGTCGATGACCAGGTCGAGATCCAGCGGCTCCCCACCGAGCAGGAGGTCGCGGACGGCCCCGCCGACGAGGTAGACGCCGTCGGTCTCGTCGAGGCGCGCCAGCAGCGGTTGGGCCGCGGGCAGAGCCCCCAGGCGCGTGAGCAGGACGTTTTCGGCGGGCCCGGTCATGGTCGGAGATGATGTCGCGCGCCGCGGCGCGCCGGGTGAAAGGTCCGTCTACGATTGCCGCCCATGCCCCCCGTCTCACGGCGTTGGCTGTGGCGCGGGCTCCTCGCGGCGGTCGTTGCTCTGGTTGTCGCGGGCGTGGCGGTGGCGTTCGTTCTCACGCACGCCCCCGGCAACGTCTCGCATCCCAACCTGGAGTTCACCACTCCGACGACGTCAACCGCGCCGGCCCCTCGCCCGCATGCCAAGAAGAAGGTCGACAACTTTCAGTGGCCCTGGTACGGGTTCAACAACGGTCGCACGCGTTTCTTCGGCGCGCCGGCCGACCTGGCCCCTCCGCTGCATGTCGGCTGGAAGTTCACCGACGGGGCGCTCCTGGAATTTCCCCCGGTCATCTATCACGAGACGATGTTTGTGCTCGACGACGACTGCGCGGCCCGCGCCATCGACCTGCGCACCGGTCATGTCGAGTGGTTTCGCAAGATCGGCACGCTGTGTGCCGCCTCGCCGGCCATCGCGCCCCAGGCCGGACTCGTGCTCATGCCCGCGCTCTCGCAGAGCGGGCATTCCCCCGGCAACGGCCGCTTCGTCGCGCTGTCGATGAAGACCGGGCACATCGTCTGGTCACGACCGGTCGGCGCGGGCACCGAGTCCTCGCCCATCGTCCACGGGATCACCGTGTACTTCGGCGATCAGGCCGGCAACCTCTACTCGCGCAACGTCTCCAACGGCCACCTCTACTGGACCTACCACGCGAGCGGTGCCATCAAGGGCGGCCCGGCCCTGGTGGGCGGGATCCTCTACTTCGGCGACTACGCGGGACGGGCCTACGCGGTGAACTCGGTCAGCGGCCACCAGGTGTGGGCCGTGGGCACCAACGGCGCTCACTTCGGCTTCGGCAGCGGCCAGTTCTACGCGACCCCCGCCGTGGCCTTCGGCCGCGTTTACCTGGGCAACACCGATGGCCGCGTCTACTCCTTCGGGGCCCGCAACGGCGCCCTGGCCTGGGCGACCGCCACCGGCTCCTACGTCTACGCCTCGGCCTCGGTGGCCGATCCCAAGGGGCTGGGGCCGACCGTCTACGTCGGGTCCTATGACGGCAACATGTACGCCTTCAACGCCCAGTCAGGGGCGGTGCGTTGGAAGCACCTGGCTGGCGGCAGGATCTCGGGCTCCTCGACGGTGATCGGCAACGTCGTCTACTACTCAGACCTGGGGAGCAAGACGACCGCGGGGCTCAACGTCGTCACCGGCAAGCAGGTCTTCTCCTTCCCCGACGGCGCCTTCACGCCGATCATCGCCGACAACCAGGCGCTCTATCTCGACGGCTACGCCACCGTGTACCAGCTGCTGCCGGGCCCCAAGCCCCGGCCGCACGCCAAGCGCAAGCCCGCGCATCACAAGGCCAACCGTCGCGCCGCGGCCCACGCGCACCACAAGAAGGTGACGCGCGCCCAGCAGAGGGCGCGCGCGGCCAGGGCCAAAGCGAAGGCCAAGGCGAAGTCAAGGGCCCGCGCCCGGGCGCGGGCCAGAGCGCGGGCCCGCGCGAAGGCCAAGAAGAGCTGACCGCGGCCACCGGCCCGCTGCGATGCACTCACGACCTGGAGATCGCGGGAAACCTCCGATGCACTCACGACCTGGAGATCGCGGGAAACATCGGTTGACGTCAGAGGTTTGACGCGAAACCCATGCCCGACATGGATTTCGCGGTAAACGGGACGACGGCGCACAGCTTTCCCGCATTTTCCAGGTCGCTGGGCAGGCTCGTCCGCGCGCGTGACCAGTCACGCCCCAGCCGCGAAAACCCCTGTGATAAGGGCGTCAAACCCCGTTGCGCCACCGCTCCCGGACGCTTCAACCACCGCTAATGCGGGCCGATGCAGGACTTCTTGCTACCATTATAGGTCTATGCGTTGTCGTAGTGGAAGTCACTGTACGCAGCCGGCCGAGAAGGGCCGTCGGTTCTGCGCGGAGCACGCGGCGGAGCTCGATCGCATGCGCGAGGAGCTCAAGGACGCCGCTGCCGCCCGCATTGGTCGGGGCCGACCCAAGCGTTCCTCGACCTGTTGCCGTCCCGGCTGTTATGAGCCGCGCGTCCCGCCTGCCGCGTATTGCGATACGTGCGCTGCCGCGGGTTACGTGGAAGAGGCCGCGTAGTTAACGCGGCGCTTCGCAGCTCGAGCCCCCCAAAAAAAACTTCATCAAGCTCCGGCGGTCACGTCTCGGCGTGGACGCGGTCAGGCATCAGTCTCCGGTCGGACGGCAATCCCGCTGTCGGCCAGATACCGCTTGACCTCGCCCACCGTGTGATGGCCGTAGTGCAGGATCGACGCCAGCAGGACGGCGTCAGCGCCCGCCTGCACGGCGTCAGTGAGATCCTGAAGCCGTCCCGCGCCGCCCGAGGCGATGACCGGCACGCCCACGGCCTTGGCCACCGCATGGGTGAGCGGGAGGTCGTAGCCCGCGTTGGTGCCATCGCGGTCCATGCTCGTCAGCAGGATCTCACCTGCGCCGCGCTCCTCGCCTTCGCGTGCCCACTCGATCGCGTCACGCCCGGTGGGCGTCCGGCCGCCGGCCAGGTAGGCCTCCCACCCCGGGTTGACCGGCTCGGAGTCCGTCTGCTTGGCGTCGATGGCGAGGACCACGCACTGGGAGCCGAAGGTGCGTGACAGCTCGTCCAGCAACTCGGGGCGCTCCAAGGCCGCTGAGTTGACCGACACCTTGTCGGCGCCGGCGTCCAGCACCGCCTGGGCGTCGGCCACCGAGCGGATGCCACCGCCGATCGTGAACGGGATGAACAGCTCGTCCGCGGCCTGGCGCGCCAGTTCCACGACCGTCGCGCGCTTGTCCGACGTCGCGGTGATGTCCAGGAACACGAGCTCGTCGGCGCCGGCGGCGTCGTAGCGCGCCGCGAGCTCGACGGGGTCGCCGGCGTCGCGCAGGTCGAGAAAGCCCACCCCCTTGACCACCCGGCCCCCGTTGACGTCCAGGCAGGGAATGACCCGCTTGTAGTGCATGGCCGGGCGGGTCCGGTCTCTCTACTCAGGGTCCCAGCCGTCGCGCCCGGCCAGCGCAGCCTGGCCCTCGGCCACCTCGAGGCGCCCCTCATACAGCGCCTTGCCGACGATCACGCCGGCCAGGTTGACTCGGCGCAGGCCGGCCAGCGCCCGGAGATCGTCCACCGAGGAGACGCCGCCCGAGTACACGAACGTGCCGCGTACGACGTCGGCGATCCGCCCCACCTCGTCCAGATCGGGCCCCGACAGCATCCCGTCGCGCTCGATACTCGAGTAGACAAAGCGGGTCACCCCCCGCCTGCCCAGGGTCTCGATCACCGCCTCCGCGGGAATCTCGGTCTGGTCTGTCCAGCCCGACGCTGCCAGCTTGCCCTGGCGCGCATCGACGGACACCACCACGCGCTCACGATGCGCGGCCAGAGCGTCGTCGAGGAAATCCACGTCGCTGTAGGCCGCCGTCCCGAGGATGACTCGAGTGACCCCGAGGGCCAGAGCCTCGCGCACCGCGTCGATCGTGCGCAGGCCGCCGCCGAGTTGCACCGGGACGGAGACCTCGCGGACGATCCGCCGCACCTGCTCGAGGTTGGCCGGCGCACCGCTGCGCGCGCCGTCGAGGTCGACGACATGAAGGGCTCGTGCCCCCGCCGCCACCCACCGCCGCGCGGCGTCCACCGGGTCGGCGTCGTACTCCGTGCGCTGGTCAAACTCGCCGCGTGCCAGGCGGACCGCCTTGCCCTCCAGGATGTCGATCGCCGGAAGGAGGATCACCGACTGGTCGCTTCCGCGGGGGCGCGCCCCATCGCCCCGCCACCCGCGGCAACCAGCGCCACGAAGTTGCCCAGCAGCACCAGTCCATCGTGCGAGGACTTCTCGGGGTGAAACTGCACGCCGAGCACGTTCTCGTGGCCCACGACGGTGGCAAAGCGCTCTCCGTACTCCGTGGTGGCGATCACGTCCGCGGGATCCGCAGGTCGCGCCGCCAGGGAATGGACGTGATAGAAGGCGGCCCCGTCGACGGGCAGCCCCGCGGTCAGCGGCGACGGACGCTCGAAGCGCACGTCGTTCCAGCCGATGTGCGGGATCCGCAGCCCTCCGCCGTCGATCGGGCTCACGGTGCCCGCCAGGAGCCCGAGGCCGTCGGTGAGCTGGTGCTCGGTGGACCGCTCGAAGAGCAGCTGCATGCCCAGGCAGATGCCCAGCACAGGCGTCCCGGCGCGCGCGGCGGCCCGGATGCGCTCGTCGAGGCCGAGCTCGATCAGGTTGTGCATCCCGTGCGGAAACGCGCCCACCCCGGGGACCACCAGCGCGTCGGCCTGCTCCAGCGTCGCCGGGTCGCGCGTGATCACCGCCTGGGCGCCGACGTGCTCCAGGGCCTTCTCCACCGAGCGTCGGTTGCCCATCCCGTAGTCGATCACCGCCACCGTGGTCACGTGAACCTCCTCGCGGTCACGTCAGCGTCCCCTTGGTGCTGGGCACCCCGTTCTCGGTCGGGTCCAGTGCCACGGCGGCGCGCAGCGCCCGGGCGCACGCCTTGAACGTGGCCTCGATCACGTGGTGGGCGTTCGTGCCCGCCTCCACGGTCAGGTGCAGCGTGAGCTTGGCGTTGGCGGCCAGCGCGCGGAAGAACTCCTCGGCCAGCTCGTGGTCGAAGTTCCCGATCGCGCCAGGCGGCAGCGGTGAGGTGAAGGCGAGCAGGCCGCGCCCCGAGATGTCGACGGCGCAGGACGCCCGGCTCTCGTCCATGGGGATCGTCGCCTGCCCATACCGGCAGATGCCCGAGCGGTCCCCCAGTGCCTGATCCAGCGCCTGGCCGAGGCAGATCCCCACATCCTCGACTGTGTGGTGGGCACCGGTCTGAAGGTCTCCCCGTGCCTGCACGCTGAGGTCGAAGCGGCCGTGGCGCGCCAGCAGGTCGAGCATGTGATCGAAGAACCCGACGCCGGTCTCGCGCTGCCCCGCGCCGTCGCCGTCCAGCGACAGGGTCAGGTGGACCTCGGTCTCAGCCGTGCGACGGTCGATCTCGGCGGCGCGTGCCATCACGCGCCATTGTCGCGAATGCGAGCCTCCAGGGACCTGGCGTGCAACTCGAAGCCCTCGGCCCGGGCGATGGGGGCGGCGGCCCGGGCCAGCGCGGCGGCGTCGGAGCCGATGTGCACCTCGGTGAAGCGCCGCCGGAAGTGGATCGGCGACAGCGCCGAGGCAAAGCGCGCCGCGCCGTTGGTCGGCAGCACGTGGTTGGAACCGGCGATGTAGTCGCCAAACGCCGTCCCGCTGGCCGACCCGACGAACACGCACCCCGAATGGCGGACCCGCGGAGCCAGCGCCTCGGCACCGGCCCCGACGAGCTGGAGGTGCTCGGGCGCGAAGGCCTCGGCAATGACCAGCGCCTGGTCAAGCTCGCTCACCGTGACAAAGCGAACCACGGCCTCGGAGTCGGGTTCGTCGGCGACCTGGGCGGAGAGCGCGTCGATGAGCTCGCTCGAGTTGGAGATCGCCACCACCAGCGATCCCGCGCCATGCTCGGCCTGGGCCAGCAGGTCGAGGCCCAGCTCGGCGGGGTCGGCGTCTCCGTCGGCGATGACCATCAGATCGGACGGACCGGCGAAGCCGTCGATGCCCACCTGGCCGAACACCTGTCGCTTGGCCTCCTGAACGTAGAGGTTGCCCGGGCCGACGATCACGTCGACGGCCGCGACGGTCTCGGTGCCGAAGGCCAGCGCGGCGATCGCCTGCGCGCCACCCATCCGGTAGACGACCGAGGCCCCGGCCAGCCGGCAGGCGCCGAGCACGGTGGAGTTCACCTCTCCGTCGGCGCCCGGCGGGGCACACACCGCGATGTTCTGGACGCCGGCGACGCGCGCCGTCACCACGCCCATGATCACCGTACTCGGGTACGGGGCCCGGCCGCCGGGGACGTAGACCGCGGCGCTGTCGACGGGCACCTCGCGCAGCCTCACCTCGTGGCCGTCGAAGGCGACCGACTGCTCGGAGGCGAGCCCCGCCTCGGCGACCCTGGTGACGTTGTCCATGGCCACGATCAGTCCGTTGCGCACGGTCTCATCCAGGCGAGCCTCGGCGGTGTCCAGTTCGGCCTCCGGGACCCGGAGAGCCGCCGGCGTGGTGCCACCGGTGTCGTACTCGCGGGTGTAGAAGCGCAGCGCGTCGTCGCCGCTGGCTCGCACCCGGGCGATGATCTCGGTCACCTGCGCGGCCACTGCCTCGGGGGCCGGGATCAGCTCGCGGAGCTCCTGGGCCATGCCCACGGGGTCCCCCGAAAGATTCAGACGCTCATGCTGCACCGATGCGCTCCAGGAGTTGGTCGATCACGGGGGCTCGCAGCTTATGCGCGACCGGGTTGGCGATGAGCCGTGCGGTGCACACCGCGATCTCCTCGCGGATGACCAGGCCGTTCTCGCGCAACGTCGTCCCGGTGGCGGTCAGATCGACGATGGCCTCCACCAGCCCGGTGAGCGGCGCCAGCTCGACGGACCCCTTGACCTCGACGATCTCGGCCTGGCGCCCGGTGGCGTGAAAGTGCGCGCTGGCGATCCGCGGGTACTTGGTGGCGATCCGCACCACGCCCAGCCGACGCAGCGCCTCGGCGGCCCGGTCCTCACCGGCGACGCTGGCCAGCACCATCGTGCAGCGGCCGTAGCCGAGGTCGACGAGCTCGTACACCTCGCGCTCGGATTGCTCCATCAGCACGTCTTTACCCGTGATGCCGATGTCGGCAGCGCCGGCCTCGACGTAGGTGGGGACGTCGGACGGGCGCATGGTGATGATGCCGACGTCGTCAAAGAGCAGCTTGCGGTCGTTGTCGCGGACCTCGCGGGTGTCGAGCCCGATCCCGTCCAGCAGATCGAGCGTGTCACCGAACAGGGCCCCGCGGGGGACGGCGATCCGCACGTCACTCACTGTCCTCGGCCCCGTTCCTCCCCGGTGAGGGCGATGTGCACCCGCTCGACGTTCAGTGCGAAGCCGACCGCGGGCAGGGGCCGGCCGAATGAGCCGAGCAGCTCGTCGTAGCGTCCGCCGCCGCCCAGCGGGACCCCGTACGCCGGGTCATAGACCTGAAACAGGGGGCCGGTGTAGTACCCGAGGCTCCGCACCAGCCCCAGGTCGAAGATGATCCGTTCGGCGACCGCGGGTGCCAGCAGGCCGTGGACCTCGCGCATGCCGCTCAGCGCGTCGTGCAGCGCCCCCTCGAGCCCCTCCAGGACATCGGGTCCACCGCGCGTGTGTGCCAGGCGCAGCAGCAGGTCGACGTCGGCGTCGTCCAGGCCCAGCGCCCGGACCTCGCGCTCGACGCCGACGAAGTCGCCCGCGGCCAGTTCGGTCAGGATGAGATCGCTGCGCGTGGTGTCGACGCCGAAGGCTTCGAGCAGCGATGGGTACAGCGCGGCATCGCCCAGCCCGACGCGATAGCTATCAAGACCGGCGGCGTCCAGGGCGGCGCACAGGAGAGTCAACACCTCGGCGGTGCCGGCGGCTCCTGGGACGCCGATGAGCTCCACCCCGGCCTGCAGGAACTCGCGGCTCTGCCCCCGCTGGGGTCGCACTCCGCGGTAGGCGTGAGCGACGTAACAGAAGCGCAGGGGCGGCTCGGCGTGGGCGTAGCGGGTGGCCACCACGCGGGCGATGGGCACCGTCATGTCGGGCCGCAGCACGAGCACGCTGCCGTGCTCGTCGAAGACCCGGTACGCCGGGCGGGCGCCGCCGATATTGCCGCGCTCGAAGGTCTGCTCGTACTCCAGCGCCGGCGTGTAAACCTCGCCATAGCCGGCACCGTCGAATACGGCGCGGATCCGGTCGGTCATCGCCCGCAACTCCCGCATCTCGTCCGGGAGGACGTCGCGGGTGCCGCTCGGGGTCCGGTCCAGCGTGGCTTCGACGCCGCCGGCGCGGGTCGAGCGGGCGCTGCTCACGCGGCGACGGGAGCGTCTTCCAAGCGGGTGATGCGGGCGCCGAGTTCGCGCAGCCGTTCGTCGATCCGCTCATAGCCGCGGTCGATCTGGCGGATGTTGCCGATCTCGGTGACCCCGTCGGCGCACAGAGCAGCGATGAGCATCGCCATCCCGGCGCGGATGTCAGGGGACTCGACGCGCGCGCCCCGCAGGCGGCGCGGGCCGTCCACGATCGCGCGGTGCGGGTCGCAGATGATGATCTCGGCGCCCATGTTCACCAGCTTATCCGTGAAGAACAGGCGGTTCTCGAACATCTTCTCGTGGATGATCACCGAGCCCTTGGACTGGGTGGCCAGGGCCAGCGCGATGCTGGTCAGGTCAGCCGGGAAGGCGGGCCAGGGGCCGTCTTCGACCTTGGGCTTGTGATCGCCGTGATCGTTGCGGACCACGAGATCCTGATTGCCCGGGACGATGATGTCGTCGCCGTGGACCTCTGAGCGCAGTCCCAGGCGCTCGAAGACCAGGCGGATCATCCGCAGATCGTCGGGGCGGGTGTCCTTCACGATGAGCTCACCGCCGGTGACGCCGGCCAGCGCCATGAACGAGCCGATCTCGATGTGATCGGGGGCGATGGTGTGGGTGCAGCCGCGCAGGCGCGCCTGGCCGTGGACGGTCATGACGTTGGAGCCGATGCCGTCGATGTCGGCGCCCATCTGCTCGAGCATCCGCGCCAGGTCCTGGACGTGGGGCTCGGAGGCGGCGTTGCGGATCACCGTGGTCCCGCGCGTGAGCGCGGCGGCCATGAGCGCGTTCTCGGTCGCCATCACCGATGGCTCGTCCATCAGGAAGTCACACGGGCTCAGGCCCAGCGGCGGAGCGGTGAGGACGATCTCATCGGGGCGGTCGGCGACGGTCGCGCCGAGGGCGCGGAAGGCGTCGAGGTGCGGATCCAGGCGCCGGCGTCCGATCACATCTCCCCCGGGCGGGGGCATGTGCGCGGAACCGAAGCGCGCCAGGAGCGGACCGGCGAGCAGGAACGAGGCGCGGATCCGCTCGGACAGCACCCGGTCGACCTCGGTGCCGTCGACCATCGAGCTGTCGATCAGGACCTCGGCGGAGCCCAGCCACTCAACGTGGGCGCCCAGCACCTGCAGCAGGCGCACCATGTCCTCGACATCGGAGATCCGGGGCACGTTGCGCAGGATCACCTCGTCCTCGGTGAGCAGACAGGCAGCCAGGATGGGCAGTGCCCCGTTCTTGTTCCCAGCGGCGGTGATCGTGCCAGACAGGGGCACGCCGCCTTCGATGACGAACTTCTCCAGTTTGATCGACCCCGCAGTCGTGGATGGTGGACGGTCGCCGGTCAGCGTAGCCGCTCTGGGGGGCACTCGTCCCGCGGACACGGCGGGCGTCGCCTCTCCCGCGGGCGCGACGGGGGCCGAGCGCTGAGCTAGGGTAACGGCCATGCCAGCTGAGATTTCGCGAGAGCAGGCCTGGGACCTTCTTTGCGAATGGACCCAGTCGGACTCGCTGCGCCGGCACATGCTGGCCGTGGAGACCGCGATGCGCGCCTACGCACCGCGTTTTGACGGCGACGTGGAGCTGTGGGGCCTCACCGGGCTGATGCACGACCTCGACTACGAGCGGTACCCGTCGTTGGAGGACGGGCACCCGCGTTACGCGCTGAAAGAGCTCGAGGAGCGTGGATATCCCCCCGAGCTGGTCCGCGCCGTCGCGTCTCACGCGACCTACCTGGGCGTGTCGCGCGACTCCCCCATGGAGAAGACGCTGTTCGCCGTCGACGAGCTGTCGGGCTTCCTGCTGGCCGTCGCCTACGTCCGCCCCGAGGGTCTCGTCGGCATGACCCCCAAGTCGGTCAAGAAGAAGATGAAGACGCCCGCCTTCGCCGCCGCCGTCAGCCGCGAGGACATGACCCAGGGCGCCGCGGAGCTGGGAGTCGAGTTCGACGAGCACCTCGCCTTTGTGATCGCGGCCCTGGCCGAGCGCCGCGACGAGCTCATGCCCGCCGCCGCCGCGGCGGATGGAGACTGAGGGCCGGCCCGCCGTGACCCCGGTCTCGGTGGCGGTGCTGGAGGGCGACGAGACCGGCCAGGAGCTGCTGGAGCAGTCGCTGCGGGTGCTCGACGGGGACCTGCTCGGCCTCGACCTTTCGCTGGAGCGCTTTGACCTGTCTCTGGAGCGCCGGCGAGCCACCTCCAACGGGATCGTCGACGAGGCCGCGGTGGCCATGCGCGAGGCCGGCCTGGGCCTGAAGGCGGCCACCATCACCCCGGAGGGCGCCGGAGACGTCGGCTCGCCCAACCGCATCCTGCGCGAGGAGGTCGACGGCAAGGTGATCGTGCGCACCGGGCGCCGCCTGCCCGGAGTGGCCCCCCTCGCGGGCGTGTATCACCCGATCTCGGTGGTCCGCATGGCCGTGGAGGACGCCTACGGCGCGGCCGAGCGGCGCGAGGGCGACGCGGGGGCCGCCGACGAGATCGCCTACCGCACCGAGAAGATCACCCGCTCGACGTGCCGCGCGGTGGCGGAGTTCTCGTTCCGCACCGCGGCCAAGATGGGCGCGCGCGTCTACGGCGGGCCGAAGTGGACGGTCTCGCCGGTGTATGAGGGGATGCTCAAGGAGGAGATGGATGCCGCGGCGGCCCGCCACCCGGACATCCCCTACCAGCCGGTGCTGATCGACGCCACCTACGCCGGACTCCTCTCGGGCGCCACCGACGCCCCCCTGGTCATCCCGGCGCTCAACCGCGACGGCGACTGCCTGTCGGACCTCGTCCTGCCGATGTTCGGCTCCATCGCCGGCGCCGAGTCGGTGCTCCTGGCCTTCGACGATGACTACGACACCACGTGCGCGATGGCCGAGGCGCCCCACGGGACGGCGCCGGCGCTGCTGGGCAAGGACCTGGCCAACCCGTTGGCGATGATCCTCGCCTGCGGCGCACTGCTGCGCCACGCCGCAGATCGCCACGGGCCTGCCTGCGAGCGGGCGTCGCGCGCCATCTACGAGGGGACGTTGGAGACGATCGCCTCCGGCGTGAAGACGCCCGACCTCGGCGGCCACGCCGGCACCACCGAGTTCACCTCGGCGGTGGTGGACCGGATCCGGACCAAGCTCGACGTCTGGTCCTCGCTGGGCTCCTGACCTGCCCCGCGGGGGGCCGGCCAGCGGGGGGGCGGCGACAGTCTGGCTGGCGGGGGGCGGTGACAGTCTGGTCGGCCGGGGGCGGCGACAGTCTGGTCGGCCGGGGGCGGCGACAGTCTGGCTGGCGGCCCTCCGCAGCGAACCCTGGGAGATAGGGGTTACCAGGTAACCCTTATCTCCCACAAACCCCTGCAAACGCCCCGGTTCCGCCGCCGCTGGCCGGGCATTGCGCCGCCACCGCCCGCCGCCGCTGGCCGGGCATTGCGCCGCCACGGCCCAGCGCCGCGGTCCGGGCGTCCCGCCGCCACAGCCCGCCGCCGCGGCCCGGGCGTCCCGCCACACGGCCGGCACCCTCGGCGCGCTCCCAGCCGGCCGTTGACGTCCGCCGGCACCCCGCGTCGAGCCGACGGCCACCCGGGGGTTTCCTGGTCGCGAGCTTCCCGGATCCCAGCAGCCACGGGCCTCACTGCCTCCCCGTGCAAAAACCCTTGCAAGCACCCCGGTTCCGTCCGCCCCCCTCCGTACTCTTACGAACATATGTTCCAGGCTTCAGTCAAACGACTCCGCGCCCTCATGACGCTGGTCGACGACGTCCTCGGCGATCCCGAGCCCACGGCTGCCCCGCACCCTCACCGGCGGCCGGTTCGGATCCAGCGAGAGCGCCGGCCCGGCATGGTGGCGCCGCGTCCCACCCATTGCCTCTCCCCCGTGCCCGTCCGCGCCGCCTCGGTCCGGACGAAGCATGACCGGGTGAGCTAGCCCCCGGCACGGCGCCCCCGCCGGCCTACCGGCGGGCCCGCAGCGACGGCGGGTTACGCTGTGGGGGCGATGCTCCTGCTGCACGATGGCGGCTGGGACCCTCCGTTCGACGAGGAGCCCGAGCGGACGCCGCGTCACTGGCACCTCCCGTGGCGGACGCTCGCGTGGTTTGCCGTCTGGTGCTGGCTGATGGCGCTCGTGCCGATCGTGGGCCGACTGGTGAGCAACGTGGCCGCATACGGCGTCGTGCTGCTCTCGCTGCTGCTCGTGTTCTGGAGGATTGAGCGCCTCTGTCAGCGGTTCAGCTGGACGGGCATGCGCGACTACAAGAGCTGATCCCGCGACCCGCGCCGGCAGCGTGGTCCGCTCGGGGCGGCGCCCCGCCAGGCTCTCGCGCCGGCAGCCCGATCGCCCGCGGAGCGGCTCGAGCGGCGGGAGCCGGACGAGAGCTAACACACCATTCATCGTGCTGACGTGCCTCGCCGGATAGCGTTCGCCGATGCCCTCGGACCGGGGGCCAGAGCAATGAGGAGGGGACGAACGTGGGAAGGATCCTGGGCTTGGCGGTGGCGGTGGCGGCGGCGCTGGCGCTGACCGGCGTGGCGGCGGCGGCCACCAACGGCACGTACGCGGGGACGAGCAGCATCACCATCTCCGGCTTCAAGGCGACGCACCCCTTCAGCGTCACCGTGAAGAAGGCGCGGATCGTCAAGGTGGAGCTGATCGCCGGCTCCAACTGCGCGACCGTCGACGGCGCCTCGGGGATCAAGGCCAAGCTGGCGATCGCCAAGAACGGACACTTCGGCGGCTCGATCAAGACCAAGACCTTCACCCTGAAGCTGCAGGGCACGTTCAAGGGCAAGGCGGTCAGCGGGTCGTTTACCGGCACCGCCAAGGGCCTGAGCAGCAGTTGCCCGATCCCGAAGAACACGTTCAAGGCTCGCCGCTGATGAGACGGGCGCTCCGGCGCCCCGAGTCCGCCGGCTCAACGCCCGGTCAGCGGGCTCAGCAGGGCGCCGGCCACCGCGATCACCCCTGACGGCTCGCCCGTAGGCGTCGTGTTGCCCGACTGGACCAGCGCCACCAGCACGGCGATGAACGTGCCCAGCCCCAGCACCAAGCAGACCAGGAACAACAGAAACACCTGGGGATTGGCTCGAAAGTACTTCACCACCGCGCGCATCGCCTGGTGATGGTGGCACGCCGGCCCGGCGTGCGCGGCGGCAGGACGCCACACCCCACCGCGGCAGGACACGACACCCCACGGCGGCAGGACGCCACACCCCGGAGGGACGATCCGGGCAGGTTTGCCAGAATGCTCAGATGACAGCATCAGAACACGACGGCGAGCCCATCACCGAGGAGGGCCTCACGGCTCTCAAGGCTGAGATCAGCGAGCTCGAGACCGTCGCCCGCCGCGACATCGCGGCCCGTATCCTCACCGCTCGCGGCCACGGCGATCTGAAGGAGAACGCCGAGTATCACGCCGCCAAGGAGGATCAGGCCCATCTCGAGACGCGGATCCTGCGGCTACGCCAGCGCCTGCGCAATGCCGTGGTGGTGGAGGTCGGCAGCGACACGCCCACCAGCAGCTCCACCTTCGCCTTCGGCCGCTCCGCCGAGGTCACCGACGAGAGCACCGGAGAGACACATACCTGGACGATCGTGGGCGCCACGGAGGCCGATCGAGCCGCGGGCAAGCTCTCGGCCGAGTCTCCCGTCGCCCGGGCGCTGCTTGACCAGCCGGCCGGTGCCACTGTGTCCGTTGAGACCCCGAAGGGCACCCGCCGGCTCAAGATCGAGCGCGTCCTGTAGCGCGCGCTCGCTCGCGTCACGCCCCCTCGGCCCGTCACCATCAAGGCGGTCTGCGCCACCGCAGACGGCCGCGTCCTGCTGTGCCACAACCATCGCGGCGAATGGGAGCTCCCGGGCGGCCGCCCAGACCCCGGGGAACCATTCGAGCACTGCGTGGTCCGTGAACTCCGCGAGGAGACGGGGCTCCACGTCACCGTCACGCGCCTGCTCGGCACACGCCCGCTCGAGGTGATCCCGGATACCTGGGTCGACGTGGTGGCATACGAATGCCAGTTCCCCGCCTCGGTCGAACCGCACGCCCTGAATCCCAGCGATGAGCACACCCGCCTCGCCTTCCTCGATCCCGCCGCTGTCCCCGACGACGAGCTTCCGCAGGCCTACCGCGAGCTGATCGCCCTGTGCTGAGCCGGCGCCAGCCACAGCGCGGCGCGCGGCGTGCACAGGTGCAGGTCCAGGTCGCGCCGGCGTTCCAGGAGACGTCGGTGGGCATGCCGGCGCGGGGACGCTGCGCCGGGACACCGGGTGCCATGGCGGGGACGGCCAACGCCGATGGCGTGGTCTGAGCGCGGTCACGCACACGA
Organism: Solirubrobacteraceae bacterium; assembly: GCA_035503355.1. Taxonomy (GTDB): domain Bacteria; phylum Actinomycetota; class Thermoleophilia; order Solirubrobacterales; family Solirubrobacteraceae; genus Palsa-465. The sequence continues at coordinate 505 of DATJTQ010000107.1, read as the reverse complement.
GCACCGCCGGCAAGTGCACCCCACGCCAGCGGCGTCTGGTCGACCCCGCCATCCCCAGAGACGAGTGGGCCGAGAAAACACAAAACCCCGCCTGCAACGCAGACGGGGCTTGTAGAGAAAAACCGGCGGCGACCTACTCTCCCAGGCCCTTGCGGGCCAAGTACCATCGGCGCTGAGGGGCTTAACGGCTCTGTTCGGAAAGGGAAGAGGTGTTTCCCCCTCGCTATAGCCACCGGAAACTTGTCAAGACCCGGGGGTCCCCACCACGAGGGCGAGGACCGCTCTTCGCGGGCCTTCAAAACTACACAGCGCCAATGAACAGGTATCAAAAAATACCGTCAAGCCCTCGACCCATTAGTACCGGTCTCCTACGAGTGTCACCACTCTTCCAGATCCGGCCTATCAACCTGGTGATCTTCCAGGGGTCTTACTCTCTCTAGGAGATGGGAGAGCTCATCTTGAGGCCGGCTTCCCGCTTAGATGCTTTCAGCGGTTATCCGATCCG